>DASQBG010000214.1:0-51303 GCA_035635335.1 Myxococcales bacterium
TGATGCGCGTGTGCCGCGCGCTGCTGGGCCCGGCGGACGCGGCGGACGCCTGGTCGGAGACGTTCTTGTCCGCGCTGGAGGCGTATCCGCAGCTGCGGCCGGAAAGCAGCATCCGCGGCTGGCTAGTGACCATCGCGCATCGCAAGGCCATCGACCAGCTCCGCGGCGCGGCGAAAAGACCGCAGCCGGCGGCCGATCTGCCCGAGATCCCCGCCACCGATGCGGAACCGGCCGGAGAGTCATCGATGGACGACGACCTGCGAGCCGCGCTGGACGTGCTACCGGCCAAGCAGCGCGGAGCCGTGATCTACCGGTACCTCGCCGACCTGTCCTACGCCGAGGTGGGGGAGCTGCTGGAGTCCAGCGCTACCGCTGCCCGGCGCAGCGCCGCGGACGGCATCGCAAGCCTCCGCAAGCATTTCTCGAAGGGAGCCAAGCCATGAACGACAAGCAGATCATCGCCCGCCTCACGAACGCGTTTGCCGGCGCCGGCGTCGACAGCGATGGCCGGCTGCACAGCCGCCTCGCGGCGCTGGCGGAGAGGCAGGGACTGCTCGACGTCTCCTACCGCACCGTCGACAGCCCGCTCGGGCTGCTGCTGCTCGCTGCGACCGGCGAAGGGCTGGTGCGCGTGGCCTTCAGCAGCGAGGACCACGACGCCGTACTGGCGCGCCTGGCCAGCGACATCAGCCCCCGGATCCTGCGCACCCCGCGCCGGCTGGACGAAGCGGCCCGCCAGCTGGACGAATACTTCGCCGGCAAACGGCGCGCGTTCAGGGTCCCGGTCGACCTGCAACTGGCCCACGGATTTCGTCGCTCGGTGCTCGAGCACCTGCGCCGCATTCCTTACGGCGTCACGCAGAGCTATGCCGCCGTGGCAAGGGCGGCCGGGAATCCGTCCGCGGTCCGCGCCGCCGCGAGCGCCTGCTCACACAACCCGCTCCCGCTGGTCGTGCCGTGCCACCGGGTGGTGCGCAGCGACGGCACGACGGGCGAGTATCTCGGTGGGCCTGAGGCCAAGCGCGCCCTGCTGGCCATGGAGGCGGCGGCGTGACCCGCCGGCCCCGGCAGGACCTCCCGCAACTTGCAATTCGATGCTGCTCGCGCTGGTGCAGATTGCACGTCCTGAGCCGGCGCGGATTCACGATAGCCGCTTGCAGCGCCCGCTTCATCCTTGGCACGCGCGATGCGAAGACAGTCCTCGCAGATGGGGCCGTCGCCCCCGAGGACCAAGATGTCCGTGCCGCTCACCGCCACGCTCCCGCGCGCCCCCTACCACCAGGCGGATGAACCGACCGCGCGCCAGGAGGTCGCTCCCGCCCTTCGTTACTTCGAAGGCGCCACGTTCGACGAAGCCAAGTTCTCCGCCCGAGCCGTGTACCTCGCTGCGCGCCAGTGCGTGCGCTGCCGCCGCGTCCTCGCGCAGCGCTTCGATCGCCTCGGCTCGACCCTCTTTCGCGACGACGATCCGCACGAGCTGGCCTGCTGCTTCGATCCAGCCGACGGCGACGCTTGCACCGTCCGCCTGCTCGCCGCCTGCATCGTTCTGTTCGGGCGCAACCGCGAGAATGTCTACTGACATGGCGCTCGCACTCAGACGACGACCGGCGCCATTCGCGCGCCAGCGGCTCCTCGTTTTGTACTGCCGTCCCCTCGGAGACTTCGCCGTTCAGGACGGTCAAGTGGCGCAGCTTCGCCGCGAATTCGGCGCCCAGCTCCAGGTCGCGACCTCCTCTCCTTCGGACGCCGCGCAAAGCTGGCGCACCTGGGTGAGCGCAACGCAACCGACGCTTCTCGTCCGGCGCGGCGAAAAGATCCTGGCCATGGCCATCGGTTGCCTGCCGCTTCGCGAACTCGAGCAGCTCATCGTCCACTCGCTCGGTTGACGTTCACTGCCCCCCCAAAGTTATGACTACTTTTCCTCGAGCATGTCCTTTTTCCAGATAGCGGATCGCCTCGGGGACCTCACTCAACTTGTACTGCCTGTCGATGACCGGTTTCACCTTTCCGGCCTGCATGAGGTCGCCCAGGGTGGTCAGGTCCTCTTTGTTCAGCTCCGCCAGGAACATGCCCATCTCCTGGCTCACGAATCGTGACAACACAAACGCGTTGAGAACACGAGGCAGAGGATCGATCCACCGGCCGGACGGTCCACCGACCATGATGTACTTTCCTTTGGGATTCAAGATGCGCCTGTTTTCCAACATGGAATGGTTCCCGACGTTGTCGAGAATCAGATCGTACCGTTGCGCACTGTTGGTGAAATCCTCCTTGGTGTAGTCGATGACGTGATCGGCGCCGAGCGATCTGACCATGTCCACGTTTCTCGTGCTGCACACGCCCGTCACTTCCGCTCCGAACGACTTCGCGATCTGCACAGCGAACGTACCCACGCCTCCCGAGGCGCCGTTGATCAAGACCTTCTGCCCGGGCTGAACCTTTCCTTTGTCGCGCAGGCCCTGCAGTGCCGTGATCGCCGCAATAGGCACAGAAGCCGCCTGCTCGAACGTCAGGTTGGCCGGTTTCAGCACCACTGCTCGATTCTCGCGAACAGCCACATACTCGGCGAAGGCGCCGGTTCTCCCGCCGAAGACCTCATCGCCTGCTTGAAACCGCTTTACGTTTCTGCCGACCGCCTCAACCGTTCCCGCAAAGTCGACGCCTAGTCGGATGACCTTGGGTTTGCGCAGCCCGGCCTCCATGCGCATGACGTAGGGGGTGCCTCTGATGTAGTGCCAGTCCAGTGGATTGACGGACGCCGCGCGGACTCTTACCAAGACCTGGTCGTCCTCCGGGGTCGGCTTTTCAATGTTCTCGAGCTTGAGAACATCGGGTGAACCATAGTCGCAATAGACGATAGCCTTCATCAGGCCGCCCTGAGCAGCGGTCTTGCGATCGGAGCAGGTGTTGCTTGACGTCCAGTAGGCGATGAGCAGCGCCACTAGCGCGAGCGAAATCGCGCCTGCGCTCCACCATGCGACGCGCTTCAGAACCTTCATCTCCCCCCACCCCGGTCGACCAAGTTAGCAGACCGCGGCGGGGGTGTGCCACACCGGCCCACTGCTCGGCGCTCTCCTCGCGCTCGCACCTTTTTTCCCGCGGCGCTAAGGTGCGCCCGCAATTGCGCCATGCCTTGTCCGACCTAGGTCCCGAACCCGGGGAGGGAGCACGATGGCCGTCACGCTGACCGTCAACGGGCGACGTCGCACGATTCCCGCGGCGCCCGAAACGCCTTTGCTGTACATCCTCCGGAACGATCTCGAGCTCAACGCGGCCAAGTTCGGCTGCGGCATGGCGCAATGCGGGGCCTGCACCGTGCTCGTCGACGGAAAGCCCGTTCGCTCCTGCGTGACGCCTGCCCTGGCCGTGGTGGATACGAAGGTCACCACGCTGGAAGGTCTTGGATCGGCGGGCAAGCTGCACCCGCTGCAGAAGGCGTTCATCGACGAGCAAGCCGCGCAGTGCGGATACTGCATCGCCGGCATGCTGATGTCCGCCAAGGCGCTGCTCGACGAGACGCCACATCCGTCGGAAGCCAAGATCCGGCAGGCGCTCGCCGGCAATCTCTGCCGGTGCGGCACGCACAACCGGATCGTCCGCGCGATCCAGCGCGCCGCGAAGGAGATGTCGCCATGAGCGCCGGGAAGAGCCAGGGCATCACCCGGCGCCGCTTTCTGGAACAGGCCGCGGCACTGACCGTAGGCTTCACGCTCGCGCCGCTCGCTCGCGGATTCGCCCAGGCGCCTTCGCCCCTGCCGGGAAGCTTGCAGAAGAATCGCATGCTCGACGGCTGGCTGCGCATCAACACGGACGGCACCGTGACGGCGTTCACCGGCAAGGTCGAGATCGGCCAGGGGATCGTGACCGCGCTCGCCCAGATCGTCGGCGACGAGCTCGAGGTCGATCTCGCGCGCATCGAGATGGTTTCCGGCGACACCTCGCGCACCCCCGACGAAGGCGTGACCTCGGGCAGCCGCTCCATCGAAGAATCGGGCTCGGCGCTGCGTTTCGCCTGCGCCGAGGCGCGCGGCATCTTGCTGGAGACGGCCGCGGCGAAGCTCGGCGCGCAGGTTTCGTCATTGCGAGTCGAGGACGGCGTCGTCCTCGCGCCCGGCGGCGCCCGCGCGACCTACTGGGAGCTCACGACCGAGGCGATGCTCAAGCGCGAGGCCACGGCAAAGACGAAGCCCAAGCCCGTTTCCGAGCACCGCTTCATCGGCAAGAGCGTCCCGCGCCGCGACATCCCGGCCAAGGTAACGGGCGGGGCCGCTTACGTGCACGACATGCGCCTTCCCGGCATGCTCTTCGGCCGCGTCGTCAGACCGCCCTCTCCGCGGGCGCGCCTGGTCTCGGTGGACGAGCGGGCCGCGAAGAGCATGCCGGGCGTCGTAGCAATCGCGCGCGATGGCAGCTTTCTCGCCGTCGCCGCCGAGCGCGAAGAGCAGGCCATCGCGGCTGCGGGGGCGCTGCGCAAGAGCGCGAAGTGGCAACAGGTGGCTACGCTGCCGCCTGCGGGCCGCAAGCTCTTCGACCACCTCCGGCGCCAGCCTGCGCAGGACTCCACGGTGAGCGAGAAGAACGATGCGGCAGCCCCGGCCGTCAAGACGCTCGAGGCGACGTTCACCCGCCCCTTCCAGGCGCACGCTGCAATCGGTCCGTCCTGCGCCGTGGCGCAGTGGCAGGACGGCAAGCTGCACGTCTGGAGCCACACGCAAGGCGTCTTTCCCCTGCGCGGCGAGCTGGCAAAGGCATTGAAGATGCCGGCCGCCGACGTCACGGTCACCCATCGCGAAGGTTCGGGCTGCTACGGCCACAACGGCGCCGACGACGTGGCGCTCGACGCGGCGCTCTGCGCCCGCGCCACGGGAAGCCGTCCCGTGAAGCTGCAATGGATGCGCGACGACGAGTTCCGGTGGGAGCCGTACGGCTCCGCGATGTTGATCAATTTGCGCGCGGGCCTCGACGCGCAGGGCAACGTCGTCGAGTTCCGCAACGAGCTGTGGAGCCACACTCACAGCACGCGCCCCGGCGAATCGGACGGGACGAACCTGCTCGCCGCCTGGTATCTGAAGGACGCGCAACGGCCGGGGTCGGCGCGCAACATTCCCCAGCCGGCCGGCGGGGGCGATCGCAACGCCATTCCGCTCTACGTCTTCCCGCGCCAACGCGTGATCAATCATCTCCTGCCCGAGATGCCGGTGCGCGTCTCGGCGCTGCGCACGCTCGGAGCTTATGCGAACGTGTTCGCCATCGAGTCCTTCATGGACGAGCTGGCCGCGGCGGCCGGCGTCGACCCGGTCGAGTTTCGCCTCCGGCACCTTTCCGATCCGCGTGCCAAGGCAGTGATCGAGGCGGTGGCTGCCAAGGCCGGCTGGCGCCCCAGGCAGCCCGGCGACGGACGGCGGGGTCGCGGCATCGCCTTCGCGAAGTACAAGAACCTGGCCGCATACGTCGCGGTCATCGCGGAAGTGGAGGTCGATCGCGCGACGGGCGCCATCCATGTCCCGCGCGCCTTCGCCGCCGCCGACGCCGGGCTGATCATCAATCCAGACGGTCTGATCAACCAGATCGAGGGCGGCATCATCCAATCGACGAGCTGGACGTTGCGCGAAGCGATCTCCTACGACACCACGCGGGTGCTGACGCGCTCGTGGGCGGATTATCCCATCCTGCGCATGACCGAGGTCCCCTCCGTCGACGTCTCGCTCATCAATCGCCCCGAAGAGCGCCCGGTCGGCGCCGGCGAGTCTTCGCAGGGACCCACCGTCGCCGCGATCGCGAATGCCGTGGCCAACGCGACGGGACGGCGACTCCGCGACCTCCCCTTCACGGCCGAGCGCGTGAAAGCGGCGCAGACGTGAAAGACCGCGGCGGCGGGCCTGGACTTGCGCGATGCCGCCGTCCACGAACAGCTCGGTTCCGGTGATGTAGCTGCTGTCGTCCGAGGCCAGGAACGAGACTGCCTTCGCGATTTCATAGGCGTGCCCTTCTCGGCGCAGTCCGGCCGAACTGATGTATCTTGGCTGCGGCTGCGTGAGGGTCGGCGAGATTCCGGGCTATGCGCTGTTTCCCGACGGCGTCCTCGTCGCCACGTCGGTCGTCGTGACTTTGTTCGTCGCCGCGGCGATGGCGCGCGGGATGTGGCTCTATTGAACCGTGGCTCGCTCGTCCGGGAGGTCAATCGCGCGTGACACGCCGAGGGTGGTGGCTGTTCCTAGCGCTGTCCGTCATTTGGGGGATCCCGTACCTGCTCATCAGGGTCGCGGTCGGGGAGCTGACGCCCGCGAGCATCGTGTTCCTGCGCACCACCATCGGCACGCTCCTGCTGCTGCCAGCGGTGCTGAAGAGCGGCAGGTTGCGAACGCTCCTGCCGCGCTGGCGCGCGATTCTCCTCTTTACCCTCGTCGAGGTTGCCCTTCCGTGGTGGCTGCTGGCCGACGCCGAGCGACGGATCACCAGCTCGCTCTCAGGACTGCTCGTGGCCTCGGTCCCGCTCGTTGGCGCGCTCCTCTCCCGCCTGATGGGCGCCCACCAGCCGCTCGGTGCGCGACGGCTCGCCGGGCTCGGTCTGGGGTTCGCTGGCGTCGTCGCGCTGGTAGGGCTGGATTTCAGCGGGGACGCCGCCGCCATCCTCGAGATGACGCTGGTCGTGCTCGGGTACGCTCTCGGCCCGCTGATCGTTTCACGGCGCCTGGCCGACCTTCCGAGCCTGGATGTGGTGGCGGTCTCGCTCGGGGCCGGCGCGCTCTTCCATGCGCCGGTGGGGATCGCCCAGCTGCCGGCGACAATGCCTTCCTCCACCGTACTCGCCGCGGTGGTGGTGCTCGGTGTCGTCTGCACGGCCGTAGCGTTCCTGCTTTTCTTCCGCCTCATTGCGGAGGTCGGGCCCGTGCGGGCGATGGTCATCACCTACGTGAATCCCGCGATCGCGGTGCTCGCGGGCGTCGTGCTGCTCGCGGAGCCGTTCACCTTCGGGACAGCGCTGGGCTTCGTCCTGATCCTTGCGGGTTCATGGCTCGCGACCGGTGCTGACCGCGCGGCTACATCGGCGGCACAAGACCGTCTTTGCCTGCCAGCACGCGATCCGCGGTCAGCGCTCCCCCGGAGTCCCGGGTAGCGACGACAAAGACGTGCGCACCGCGCTGCAGGTCTCCTGACTGTCCTGGCTCGAGAGCGACGACAGGAATGTCAGGTGGAATGGTGATCGTCTGTGAGCCGCCCGACGTGCCGTTCTTGTACTGAACCGTCAGCGATGATCCGCCCGCCTGCTTGGTCACGGTCCCGTTCGTCATTTTGGAGCCCGATACAGAACGCGTTCCTGAACGACGAGCGAAGGGAATAACTTCGGGGCGCCCCGGTCCGATCCCGTGAGCGGCGCCGCAAGCGCCAAAAGGAGCTCACGATGAAAACCACGTTCGGGATCGGATTGGCGATGATCCTGGGAGGCTGCGCGACCATGAACGCGCGTGCACAGGCCGACAGTCTCCCCTCGGGCCGATGGGGAGGCTTCCTGCTTCGCAACGGCTTGCGATCGCCCGTCGCGGTCGATCTGTCGGAGGCAGGCAGCGAATGGAGCGGCCGGTTCAGCGCGGGCGACAACTCCGTCCCGCTCGAGCGCGTTCGCGTGACCGCCAGGAGCGTGCACTTCGAGCTGCCCGGAGAAGGCGTGTTCGATGGCTCGATCGCCGGCGACTCGATGGCCGGGTCGATCTCCGGCGAGACGAGCGGCTCGTTTTCCCTGAAGCACCAGGATCCCGCCAGCCCACCCTGGAACCCCGAATTCATTCTCGGTCCGTGATCGACTGCTGCGTGCCCGTTCCGCCTCGGCCCGCAGCGGCTGGCGCGGCCGGCTCGCGTTCGCCGGCCGTTCTGGTGATGCAAGCGATCAGGCCGATCGAGCCAAGACCCCAGAAGGCGGCTGGCGCGAACGTGGGAGGCTGGGTTCCGATCTTGATCCCGCCGTTCTGTCCCGGCGGGACCTGCCAGGCCGAGAGCACCTGCAAGACGTGCGTCAGTGGGTGGCCGCCGGAATGGAACCAGATCCCCAGCGCTCCGATCACGAAGCCGAGAGCGAAGAGCACCGCCAGGATCCGGCGCCCGCCGCGTTGCCAGCGGAGGAGGGCCGCGCCGCCTCCGAGGAGCAAGAGAGCCGCGTAGGCGAGCGGGAGCCAGGCATGCCAGGTCTCGCCAAGCACTTCGCGGTGCTCGAAACGCACCTCGGCCAGGAGGAGCGCCGCGCCGCCGAGCACGGCCGCGACGACCCGTTCGTTCAGGCTCCGCACACGCCACCAGACGATCGGCCTAATGACCACTGTTTCCTCCGATTGCGGCGGGAGCCGAGACCACGATGCGGCCGGCCATCTCCTCGTGTCCGCTGCCGCAGAACACGTCGCAGTGGAAATCGAAGGCGCCCAACTTGTCGGGGACGACGCGCACGCGCGCGGTCTTGCCGGGTTCGACATCGATGCGGATTCCCAGATCGGGGACGCTGAACCCGTGGTCGCGGTCGGCCGAGGTCAACTCGATGATCACCGGAATGCCCAGCTGTAGCTCGATGACGTCCGGTAAGTAGGTGAACCGGCGCGCGACCATGTGCACGACCCGTTCTCCCGGATTGTCCGCGGCGGCCAGCAGGGCGAGCAACAAGCCGGCGAAGCGCATCAGCTCTCCCCTGCCAGCGGGATCTCGCGCAGCTGGTACGCCGGCTGCCGGGGGTCGGTGTCGACGTCGCGCAGCCCCAGGCCTCTTCCGGGGTGGGCGGGATCCCAGGGCAGCGGCGCGCGTTTCGGCTGCGACCCCGGCGCCGGCAGCGGGAACATCAAGGAGCGTGCCGCGTGATGCGCAATGTGGTCGGTCTGGTGGTGGTGCTCCTGGTGGATGTGTCCGTAGAACACGGTCACATGGGGGTAGGCATGCAACACGTCGATCGCGCGCGTGCCGTCGGCGGTGGTCCAATCCCAGTCCGGCTTGAGGTCGAAGAGAGGCCGGTGGGTGAAGACGACGATCGGCGCGTTTTTGGGCAGGGGCTTCAAGTCCCTGCTGAGCCAGTCGATCTGCGCATCGCCCAGGATCCCCTTGGGGTCGGACACGTTGTCGAGCACCACGAAGTGCACGCCCTTGTGATCGAAGGAGTAGCGCAAGGGCCCGAAGAACTCCTGGAAAGCCGCACCGCGATCGAGCGAGGCGTCGTGCTCGCCCGCCATCAGCCGCAGTGTGGGCACCCGCAGGCGGGCGAGGTGCTCGCGGACCTGCGCCATGCGCCGCCGGCGCTCCTGGTCATCGTCGGTGGTGTGGGTAAGGTCGCCCGTGAACACGACGAAGTCGGGAGCCTGCGGGAGGGCGTTGACCAGCTCTACCGCCCGCGGCAACTCGACGGTAGCCTCCGGGTTGGCGGGCCCCTTGTAGCCCCAGTGGGTGTCGGAGAGCTGGACGAAGTAGAAGTCGTCGGCGACGGCAGGGCCAGGATCGGGCCGGCCGCCCAGCCTGGAGCACGCCTGGAGCAGACCAGAGGCGAAGACCACCCCACCGATCCCGGAAATTTGGAGAAACTCGCGCCGCGTCCTCGAACCCATCGGTCACCTCCCGTTTGCGCCGCGCCAGGCGCGGTCGGCGAGGTAGACCGTTTCTTCTCCCCTCTCATTCCCCCGGGAATAACGCGGCTGCCGTCGCAGTCTGCCCGTTGCGATGCCCACCGCAATCCCTCTCATCCTTCTCTTCGCGCCGTCCGCGCCCGCCAGCCATCTCCGGCTGGCGGATGGCCAGACGTCCCTTGCGGTGACGGCACCGCCGCGCAATGACCCGCAGCCAGGAGAACGCTTGCCCGTGTCCACTTCGCTCTCGGATTTCGAGCAGGCGCTGCGGACGCACCTGGCCGCGGCGCATCACCTGGCCCGCTGGCTCACTCGTACACAGGCGGACGCGGAGGACGCATTGCAGGAAGCAGCCCTGCGGGCCTTCCGGTCCTTCGATCAGCAGCGCCCCGCCAGCCCGCGCGCGTGGCTGCTGCGGATCGTGCGCAACTGTTGCTACGATCTGCGCAAGAAGCACGAGCGCGACGGCGAGGCCACCCTCGAAGAGGAGGCGCTCCCGCCCGACGCCAGCTCGCCGGTGCTCGGCATGCCCGCGGAGAACCCCGAGACTCGGCTCTTGCGCATGGCGGATGCGCGCGCGCTGGAAGGCGCGCTGCGCGATCTGATGCCCGAGTACCGCGAGGTGTTCCTGCTGCGCGAGGTCGAGGGCCTCGCTTACAAGGAGATCGCCGAGGTGGCCGGCGTCCCCATCGGCACGGTGATGTCGCGGCTGTCGCGCGCCCGTGCACAGCTGCGGGCGCTCATCGTCGCCGGTGAGAAGGAGACCGCATGACCTGCACCGAGGCAAACCGTCTGATCGGTCCCTGGGTGGACGACGAGCTCGACGTGCGTTCGGTGGTCGAGCTCGAGGCCCACGTCGCTCGCTGCCCTACGTGCGGTCGGGAGAAGAACGAGCTTCTTGCGCTGAGGGAGACCGCGCGAGAGCGGCTCCCGCGCTTCGATCCGCCGCCCGGCCTCGAGGAACGGCTCTTGCGCAGCGTGCGCGAGACTGCCGCGCCGCGCCCGCGTCCCGCGCGTCGCTGGCTGCGCGAGGTCGCGCTGATGGCCGCGGCCGCGAGCGTGGCCGTGGCGGCCACCTCGTCCCTCCGGCGCAGCGGCGATCCCGGCGGGGAGATCGTCGACGCCCACTTGCGCTCGCTGCAGGCTGGGCACCTGACCGACGTGGCCTCTTCCGACCAGCACAGCGTGAAGCCGTGGTTCCAGGGAAAGATCGACTTCGGCGTCCCGGTGCGCGACTTCGCCGCCGAGGGCTTCCCTCTAGTCGGCGGACGCCTCGACATGGTGGGTGGGCGGCCGGTAGCGGCCCTGGTGTATGGCCGGCGCCAGCACGTGATCAACGTGTTCATCGGACCCGCTGCGGACCGCGACCAGCCGCTGCGCTCCGTTTCCTCGCGCGGGTACCGCGTGTCGAGCTGGGCACAGGGCGGGCTCGAGTACCGGCTCGTCACGGACGTCGCCGCGCCCGAGGCCGACCAACTCGTGGCCCTGCTGCGCTCTGTCTAGGCGCTGCCTGACTCCGGCAAGCCCGATTCATTCCTGCAGGAATGCCCTTCAGTCCGCGAAGTCCCGATGCGCAGCGGCACCCGTTTCGGGGCCACGGCAAAGGAGACGGAATGAATCGCAAGCTGATGATGGCGGTCCTCGGGTGTGTGGCAGCTTCCGCGTGCGCCTCGGTGGGCAGGGAGAGCCGGCAGGCTCCCATCGAGCTGCTCGACGCGAACGGCGTCAGCGCACCGGCGCTCTCGATCGAGTCCGGCGGCGCGCTCACCTTCGTGAACGGGGACGCCAGACCGCACCAGATCTACTCTCCCGACTGTCCCGAGCTTGCCTCGACGGCGCTGCGGCCCGGGCAGGTATACACGGTGACCTTCTCGGCGGGTCCCAAGGTCTGCCACTTTCAGGACCTGCTCGCGCCGCTCGCGCCCACCTACTCCGGCACCGTCGACGTGCAGAAGCCGCGGCACAACCTGGCCGACGACTTCACTGGCGCCGGGTGATGCATCACGGGGGGTTGTTTATTCCCGCCGGAATAGCTCGCGCCAGATGAAGGTCCGGATGAGCGAGGCGCACGGCAGCGCCAAAGGAGATCTCCATGAGGAAAGGGATGCTGTTCGGATTGATCGCGATCGCAGTCGGCTGCGCCGGCATCAGCGCACGGGCGCAGGCCAGCAGCTCCGTTTCGGAGCGGTGGCACGGCTTCATGTTGCGGAACGGCCTGCAAGTTCCCATCGACGTGGATCTCGCTCAGGCGAGCGCCAAGTGGACCGGCCGGCTCCGCGTCGGCAACAGTTCCTTGGCCCTCGAGCGCGTGCGCGTGACGGGCCTCGGCGTGCACTTCGAACTGCCGGGAGAAGGCGCTTTCGACGGCACGGTGGCGGGCAACCGGATGGCGGGCGCCGTGTCCAGCTCCGCGGCGCAGGGATCGTTCGCGCTCACGCGCGAGGTGGAGCAGGCGTTCGGGGACCCGATCACTTCCTCGGGTCCGTAAGGATCGCCGAGCAGGACCGCTGTTGACCTGCTCGGCGGTCTCCTGTAAACGTCCCGCCCCGTTGTACGCGGCCGCGCGTCGTTTGCGCGAATCGACATCGGTTCGGCGGTTAGGGAGGCACGTCTCGATGGGGAAGCCCGGACTGAGGATCGCTCCGCTGGCAACGCTCGTTGTCCTCACCGCCGCGCACCTGCCCGGCCCCGGCGCCCAGGCCGCTGCCGGGCCGACTGGTCCGGCGAGTATTCCGGCACCAGCGCTCGAAGGGTCACCGGCGGTCGTCACGCTCATCACCGGCGACCGGGTCGCGCTCAGCTACACGAGCGACGGTCGCCCGGTGGTCGCCTTCCATCCCGCGGGCGGTCCGCAGGCGGGCGGCGGATTCCAGAGGCTGACGGTGGGTCCTCACGTCTACGTCATCCCGCTGGATGCGGCGGGCTACCTGGGCGCGCCGCTCGACTTGAGCCTGTTCGACGTCACGGCCCTGGCAGCCGCCGGATATGCGAACCCGTCGACCCCGCTCGCTCTGGACATCACCGCCTCGAGCAGCTCCGTCTCGAGCGCAGCCCTGCCAGGCATCACGATCGCCGATCAGGGAAAGGGTGCGCAGGCGCGCACTGAAGCTGCGCGGTTCGGCCGGGCGCTCGCTGCTGAAACGCGGGCACGGAAACAGGGCAAGGCGAGCTCTGGTCTGTTCGCCGGCATCGAGCGGATTGCGGTCGCCGGATCGGCGCCGGCCGCTACGCCCGGCGCCATGGGCCTCCGCGGGCAGCCTGCGGGCAAGCTGTATACGCTCACGGTCAAGGCGTTCGACCGGGACGGAAAGAAGGTGTGGGGCAACTTCGGTGTCGTCTACAACGTCGACGACGGGAACACCTTCCTGGCAGCGCAGTCGTTCTTCAACGGCACGTTCGCCTATAGCGTGCCCGCTGGCAACTACCAGATCACGGCGCTCATCGGCACGGCCGGGACGAGCGCCGCGGACACCTCCTTTGCCTTCGTCACCGCGCCGGAAGTGACGGTCAAGAGCAACACCGTCGTCGTGCTCGAGGCGCGCAAGACGAGTCGCGTCGGCGCGATCGTGCCGGATCCGACCAGCGTGGTCATCGAGGAGATGACGCTGCAGCGCGACCCGGTCCAGGGGCCCAACTTCACGGACTCGTTCACGGCATTCGGACCGTCACCGCTCTATATGTCGCCCACGTCGCCGGTGACGGTGGGACAGCAGTACTTCTACCCGTACTTCCGTCTCGGCGACGCCGGCGGCGGTCTCGATCGCTACATGTACGACCTCCAGTTCGAGTACATCGGCGGGATCCCCGACAATCTCGAGGCGACGCTCCGCCGGGGCGATCTCGCGACCGTCAGCGCGACCTACCACAGCAGCTCGCCCGGCCGCGGTGAGCTCGAGGCGCGCATCGCGCTCGCGCCGTGGCAGTCGAGCGCCGGCTTTACCCCCACTCGGCTGGCGGCGCCCCTGACCCGGACCGAGTACGTCCTCCCGCAGCCGGATACCCGTTGGCTCCAGATCCTGGTGGCGGACGAGCTCGAGTTCGCGGGGTTTGCGACCGATAACTGGCGCGCGCCAGCCCCAGGTGACCACAGGTTGGCCGACTGGACGGCCCAGCCCGAGCCGCCGGGGATCGAGCAGCAGGGAGCGGACGTCGCCCAGCCCTGCCCGGCCTGCCGCTCGGGTGACACGCTGAGCACGACGTTCTTCCCGTACGTCGACCCGGCCGGGAACCGCACCGTGCCCGACCCAGGCGTCCTCATCGACCTGTCGCTCTACCTGGACGGGACGCTCCTCGACCGCCAGCCGTCGGGTTCCGCCCAGTTCGCGCTGATTCCGACGCCCGCGACCTACCAGTTGGTGATGGACGTCTCGCGCGACGCTGCCTGGTGGCCCACGAGCACGCGGAGCCACACGGTCTGGACCTTCGCTTCATCCGAGCGCGCCCCCGATACACTGCCGCCCGCCTGGACCTGCGGCGGCAAGGGCGGCGGTGGCGGTGGCGGCAAGGGCGCGACGAGCACTGCCGGCAAGGGCGGCGGCGGCTGCAGCTTCGAGCCGTTCCTGTTCGCGAGCTACGACACGCACGCGGGTCCGGATGACATCGTCCCGGCCGGTCACGACGCGACCGTCGACGTGACAATCCGGCGCCAGGACTACGCGCCAACCGCGGCGATCGCCAACCTCGCGTTCGATGTTTCGTTCGACGACGGGGCGTCCTGGGCCCCGGCGACCATCGCCGCTCTCGGGGACGGCCGGTTCCAGGCGACCTATCCCCAGCCGGCCCTGGACGCGACGACCGGCTTCGCATCGTTCCGGATCGCGGCCACCGACGCCGAGGGCAGCAAGCTCGAGCAGACGATCACGCGCGCGTATCCGCTGAGCGTCACGCCGCCCGCCGCCGGCGGCGATGGCCCAGGAAACGCTCCTGCGCCGTTCCGGCCTTGCACGACTGCGGTGATCGCGCCGTACGTCCAGTGCATGGCGATGATGGCGCCCGCCTCCGGCCTGGGTACGGCCGCGCCTGCGCGTGGCTACGGACCGGCGGAGATCGCGAGCGCGTACCGGCTGCCCGCGGGAGCCGGCGCGGGCCGGACGGTCGCAATCGTCGACGCCTACGACAACCCGAACGCCGAGGCCGACCTCGCCGCCTACCGGGAGACATTCGGCCTGCCTCCGTGCACCACGGCGAACGGTTGCTTCCGCAAGGTGAACCAGCACGGCGCGGAGGGTCCCTTGCCCACGCCTGATCCTGGGTGGGGCCTCGAGATCTCGCTCGACCTCGATGCAGTCTCGGCGACCTGTCCGAGCTGCAAGATCCTGCTGGTCGAGGCCGACAGCCCATCGCTGCTCGACCTCGGCCCGGCCGTCGAAACGGCTGTCGCACTTGGCGCGGACGCCGTCTCGAACAGCTACGGCAGCCGCGGCGAGTTCTCCGGCGAGCAGTACTTCGAGCGCTACTACAAGCACACCGGTGTGGCGATCACGGTCTCGTCGGGCGACTACGGCTACGGGAATGGCCGGATCCTGATCGGGAGCGTGAGCTATCCTGGCGCGTCCCAGTTCGTGACCTCGGTTGGCGGCACCGCGCTCGTCCGCGACGACAGCGAGCGCGGCTGGACGGAGACGGCGTGGGCCGGGTCGACGAGCGGCTGCTCGGCGTACATCCACAAGCCGGGATGGCAGAAGGACCGGCTCTGCGACAAGCGGACCGTCGCGGACGTCGCCGCGGTAGCCGATCCGAACACCGGGTTGGCCGTGTACGACACCTTCGGATTCCGCGGATGGCTCGTCGTCGGCGGGACGAGCCTCAGCTCGCCGATCATCGCCAGCGTATACGCGATGGCTGGGAACACCTCTCGCGTGCGCTACGGCGTGGATCCGTACCGGTCCTCCGATTCCGCTCTGTTCGACGTGCTGGGTGGCAGCAACGGCTCCTGCGGTGGCGTGTACCTGTGCACGGGACTGCCCGGCTACGACGGCCCCACAGGGCTCGGGACGCCCAACGGACTCGGCGGCTTCTGACGCTGCGGCGGAGCCGAGTCATTCGTATGGCCGCGGCGGCTCTGGCCGGCGACCGCACCATCCTGGTTCGCTACCTCGATCCTTCGCCGTCGTCGTCGACGCCCGCGGGCGAACGCTCAGATTTGCAGTGAACCTCGTGATTTCGAACAGACCGTGCGCCTCACCAATCTTCCTTCTCGAATCGCATGCCGGCCTGCGACGAGATCCAGGCGATGTCGGCCATCACGTTCGGGTTGCCGCAGGTCAGCACCACGGTGCGCGCGGGCTCGATCCGTTCGCGCAGCATGGCCAGCGGCCGCTCGCGGGGCAGCGCGAGCGCGGATGCAGCGGGTTCCTTCGCCGGCAGGCCAAAGACGTGGCGGAGCAGGTTGTTCGCCCGGCCGGAGCCGAGCTGCGGGTCCGCGAGGTCGCGGGCGGTGGGCCGGCTCACCGAGGGAACGTAGACGAAATCGAAGCTCTTCGCCTTCTCGATTTCCAGCAGCTCGCGGTGATAGGCCAGCTCCTCCCAGGTGCGGTTCGCGTGCAACAGGGTGTACCGCGCCGGGGACGCCGCACCCTGCTGAGCTTCGAAGTTCAGCTGCTTGATCATCGACACGAACGGCGCCAGGCCGGTTCCGGTCCCCACCATCAGCACGTGCTCGAACCCCGCCGCCCTCTTGGCCAGCGTGAAATCGCCGACGATCCGCTCCAGGAAGGCGAGCCGCTCGTTGGTGTGGTCCTCCACGCCGCGGAACAGCGACTCGGTGAAGCGGCCAAGCACGCCGTCCCGCCCCCGCTCCAGCACCACGTAGAATTCGAGATGGTTCCCTTGCGCGGTCTCGAAAGGCGCCGAGGAGACCGAATACGAGTGAGTCACCGGCCCCCGCTTTTGCTTTCCCTGTGGATCCAGGTCGGGGACGTAGCGCACCTCGTTCCCTTCTTTTACTTTCCGGGTGAGGAGACAGTCGTCTCGGCGCAGCGCGATGTACTGGCCGGCCTGGTAGGGGGGAAACGGCGAGCCTTCGAGAGCGACCAAGCGGAACAGGGACAGGCTGGACGAAAGCCTGTGCCACTCCACGATCCGCCCGGACCTCAGGTCTGCCATGGCTTCCTTCCTCGGGCGTCAGTGCGCCGGCGCCACGCATCTACGCTTACGATGCCGCGGCGCCTAACTCAATCTTTGAGGTCGGCTTGCCGGAGAGAGGGCAGGCCAGCCGTTTCGGACGACATGCAGTCGAGCGGGGAGACGGATCTCGGTAAGGTGTGCGACACCCAGCCGCGCAGGGAAACTTCCCGCGAAGTCCGGAGTCGTACGGAGTCATCATGCTGAAATTGCTGAAGGGCACAGGGGTATCCGCCGGCGTGGCGCAGGGCACGGCCTACGTGTTGAGCTGTGGCTTCCGCTGCGCCGTTCCACAGCGAAGCATCCGAGCGTCCGAAGTGGACGGCGAGCGTCGGCGCCTCGATTCCGCGATCGCGAGGGCCGAGGCGGACCTGCTCCTCCTGCAGGAAGACGTGCGCGACAACCTCGGTGCGACCCAGTCGGACATCTTCGGCGCACAGAGGCTGATCCTGGCCGACGCCTCCCTGCGCGATCGGGTGCTGCGCGCCGTGGAGGAGCAGCGCATCAACGTGGAAGCGTCGGTCTCCGAGGTGTTCGAGGATTACACGCGTAATCTAGAGTCCGCGCCGGACCGGTACCTGCGGGCGAGGGCGGCGGACATCCAGGACGTGCGCAGGCGGGTGCTGTCCGCCCTCGCGATAGGAGCGGGCAGCGCCGGGCCGGAGATCCCGGGCGGCGCGATCGTGGTCGCCGATGAGCTCTTGCCCTCGGTGACGGCGCGCCTCCAGCTCGAGCACGTGGGCGCGTTCGTGACCGCGCGAGGCAACAAGTTCTCCCACAGCTCGATCCTTGCACGGGCGCTCGGGACGCCGGCTGTGACGGGCATGCCTTCTGCCCTGGCGCAGATCAAGACCGGCGATCGGCTCATCGTCGACGGCGTCGCCGGGGTCGTCTTCGTCAACCCGGAAAGCTCGATCGAGCGCGAGTACGATCGCCTGGCCGCAGATCTAGAGTCCTCGAAGCGGGCGCTGCGCCACCTCGTCGATGTCTCCTCCGTCACGCTCGACGGCACGACGCTCCCGCTGCTGGCGAACATCAGCAAGTTCTCCGATACCGAGGCCGCGCTGCTCAACAATGCAGACGGAATCGGCCTCTACCGGACGGAATTCACGTTCTCCATCCGGAGCGCTTTTCCGAGCGAGGACGACCAGTTCGAATTCCTCGAGCGGGCGGCGGAGCGGATGCACCCGCGAAAGCTGGTCTTCCGGTTGGTGGATCTGGGCGGCGACAAGGTCCTCCCGTACTTTCCACTCCCGCCGTCGCGAAATCCCTCCCTCGCCGAACGCGGCATCCGGCTCCTGCTCCGGCACGTCGACGTGCTGAAGACGCAGCTGCGCGCCTTCCTGCGCGTGAGCGCCCGGCATCCCGTGTCCATCCTCCTGCCCGTAGTCATCGGGATCGAGGACGTGCGACAGCTTCGTGAGGTGCTGCGGCAAGTGCAGTACGAGCTGTCCGCCGAGGGGAAGGGCTTCAATCCAGCCATCCCGATCGGCGCGATGATCGAGGTGCCATCGGCCGCCCTGATGACCCGGACCCTGGCCAAGGAGGTCGACTTCCTCAGCCTCGGAACGAACGACCTCGTCCAGTACGTGCTCGCCGCCGACCGCGAGGACGAGGGCACGGCGCCCTACTACCAGCCCTTGCACCCTGCGGTGCTCGGCCTCATCGAGTCAGTGGTCGAAGGGGCGAGGAGCGCCGGCCGGGAGCTGGCCATCTGCGGTGAAATGGCGGGGGATCCGCTGCACACCGCGCTGCTGCTCGGGCTGGGACTGCGCGAGCTCAGCGTCGCGCCCGGCCAGATGCTCGAGGTGAAGGATGCCATCCGGCGAACTCGCCTCGACCAGGCCCGGCAGCTCGCAAGCAACGCACTGGAGCTCGGATCGGCCGCCGAAGTGGAGGCGCTGTTGAACGAGCACCGGCGTGCGCCGTCCGGCCGCGCCGCGACCGAGGGCCCGCCGGAAATCCAACCGTGACATGACGAACCGCCTCGGATGAACCGATGCGACCGCGTGGGAATCGCACGCTACGAGATGACGTGAGCCGCTATGGCGGATAGGCTGAGCGTCGCCATCGCAATCCAGAGCAGGACCCCTTGCGCAAGCGGGCGCAGCCCCACCGCCTTGAGCGCGCCGCGGGTCAGATTGCTGCCGATGAGATAGAGCGTCACCACCAACGCCTGGCTGGCGATGGCCGAGACGATGTGTCCCGCGCGGTGAAGGCCCGGCACGTAGGTGGCGAGTGCCGCAGCCGCGATGAACCCTGCGATGAACCAGGGCCTACGCGCCTTGGCTTGTCCTGCGCTCCCGTGCGCGCGCCGGTGCCAGCCGGCGATGGCGAAGGTCAGCGGGACGATCCAGAGCGCGCGGGCGAGCTTCACCGTGGTTGCGATCTCGACTGCCTTGCCGCCCCACGCAACCGCCGCACCGACGACTGAACTGGTGTCATGGATCGCGAGCGCGCTCCACAGCCCGAACTGCGCGTCCGAGAGACCTGCCAGCCGGCCGATTGGCGGAAAGATGAGGAGCGCGATGGCATTGAGGAGAAACACGGTTCCCAGCGCGACGGAGACCTCGTGCTCTCTGGGCTTGAGGACCGGAACGATGGCTGCGATGGCGCTGCCTCCACAGATCGCTGTACCGACGCCGATGAGGATTCCGGTGTTTCGCTCGACGAGCAGGACCCGATTGAGCACGGCCGTCAGTGCAAGCGCGGTCACGATCCCCGTCAGGGTGTAGAGAATGCCGTGCGCTCCCACGCGCGCGACGACTCTCAAATCCATGCCAGCACCGAGGCCCACGACCGCGAGCGCAAGCAGCGTGCTCGTCGCCTTGCGAGTCCGGGCCAGGTACGGGTTGCCGACCGAAAGCGCGAGAACGAGCCCGAGCAGAAGGCCAAGGCCGGTGGACATGAACGGAAAGAAGCAAAGCGCCGCCCCGAACGGGATCAGCGCTCGGCCGGGTCCGCACGAGAGCGTTGCCGGAGCGGGCGGTGCGTCGTTCCCCATTGGCGCGCGCGCTTTCAGTGGTCACCGAATCGTGAGTACCAGCGAGGGCACGCGAGTATCCAAGCGAGAAGGCCGATCACTGATGGTACCTCCAACCAAACCAGATGGACAGGTTCGAAGAAAGAGTCGGAGGAGCCGCGGACGTCAGCGCGCACTGAAAGTTTCGGCACCCACCAGGGCGTCGCTGATGTTCTTCGATAGCGCTGCGTGGATGCGCAGCGCCACGAGCGACGGGCCCGACACGTCGAGCCATTGCTTGAGAACGGACCGGCGTCCGTCGAAGGCCACCTTCCCGCCGGCGAGCCCCATCCGGAACGGTGACCCCGGGACGCTGAACCATTGCTCGACGCGCAGGAGGGAGCCGTCGCTTCCGGCGTGACCCGCCAGCGCCTGCCACCATGGATCGTCGCGCCCTGGCGTCACGTCTACCGGAGGCGGTCCGTTCGGCTCCGCGATGGCGAACCAGCGCTTCCACAGGTCTCCGGCCGAGCTCAAGTCGACACCCTGGATCTCGACGGACTCTTCGTCCGGCTCCGCCGGCGAGCGGACGCGGAGGGCGCCCTCGCACAGCCGGCGCTTCGTCATTCGCTGAAGCTCCAGCGGCGCCTCGGGCAGCAGCGGATGTCCGGCGAGCCAATGGGTGACGTGGCGCAACATCGCCTCCTCGCGATGCTCGTCAGGAGTCTCCAGGGCAGCGAGCTTCCATCCTTCGCCGAGCAGGTACAATCTGAGTCCGGCCCCTCGCAACCTCGTCAGATCGGGTGCCGCTCGCCGGAGCGTCCCCTCGATCTGCCTGCGCGCGAGCGCGAAGACCGCATCGA
This sequence comes from Myxococcales bacterium, assembly GCA_035635335.1. GTDB lineage: Bacteria > Myxococcota > Myxococcia > Myxococcales > 40CM-4-68-19 > VBKO01. Next base: position 20,538 of record DASQBG010000214.1, read on the forward strand.
GGATCGTTCCCCGGACCGCGTTCGCCAGAGCGCGCTCGGCCCTCTCGAGATGCCCGCCGCGCGAGATGAGCAGGCGCCACCGTCGCGCCGTCGTCCGATACGCCTCGCGCAGCGCAGCGGGACTGTCCCGATCGGCCGCTGCGTACGCAGCGGAGTCGATCAGGCGCTCACCACCGAGCAGGTAGCTCATCGACGAACCGTTGATGAATGGTCCGGATCGCCCCGCCACGTGCGGCACGCGCACGGTGATCTGGAGCGTCAACCCCCCGAAATCGATGAAGGCCTCGATCGGGTGGCGGCCGTCCTGCGGCTGATCGCGGGCGGCGTTCGCCGCCGCCGGATCGGGAACCATCCGATGCTCCGCGCTTGGCCATGCCGCCCGCAGGCCGCGGCACAGCTCGCGGCCGACGCCCTCGAACACGCGGCTGAACGGCTCCGCGGTCTGTGTGCTCCAGGAACTGTGCGGGTATGTCAGGACGGCCTCGGCCGTTCCGAGCCTCGGCCAGCGCAGCCGCCAGCGGCCGCCGTCAGGCGTGACGAGCGGCGCGCCGTGGGCTACTGCCAGGGCGCGCCCCAGCAGGTATCCGTAAGTCTCGAGGAGGCGGCGGCTCACGTGCGCGCGGTCCAGCGCGCTCTCGCCGGGAACATCGGTCAGCCAGTCGGAGAGTACGAGCAGCTCCGGCGACTTGAACCGGTCGGCCCGCAGCCACTCCTCTGGGGCGTCGCCCGCGGGCTCGGGTGGAGCTTGGGGCAACCAGACCTGATCCGCCGCGTCAGACGCGCCTCCAGCGATCAGCCCGGCGAGCGCGCGACAACCCGCTGCGGCGAGCACCGTCGGAAGCTGCCCGCCGGGCGCGAGAAGCCGCTCGGAACATCCGTATTCGTGCGCCGTCCGCGCGTCGCCGGCGAGACGGCGGAACCCGGAGGGCACCTCGCGCCGAGGCGATTCGCAGAGGAGCTTGCCCCCCACCGAACCAGCGGCCGCGCCATCCTCCTCGACGACCACCGTGGACGTGCTTCCGATGTCCACGGCCAACCGCATGCTTCCAGGCGCTCCGGAGTCGGGCCCGCCCGACGACGCCTCGGGTGCGGCCCCCAGTCGCGCCCGCCACAGGGCCATCAGATCCCAGACGGCCTGTGGCTCGCGTCCCTCGAGTACGCGGAGCACCGCCCACCGCGGCCACACGGAGGGCCACTCTTCGCGTTCGGAGGCAGCGGACTGCGTAGCGGCTGGATGGACGGGCCAGGTGACGACCGTCTCGCCTGTCCTCCCGGCGGCCTCCGCCGCAGCGGGCGAGGCGGGTGCGCCGAACCAGAGACGGACCGGCGGCCGCGCGCGTTCGGGCCGATGGGCGGCTGCTCGCAAGCAGATCGATCCGCGCCAATCCTCGGCGAGGAACGGCGGCGAGAGCGCGAGGTGTACGTGCAGCGAGGCCGCGCCCGACCCGAAACGCGCTGCGAAGACGATCGGAAAGCACTCGACCGCCGACAGCTCGACCTCGCGGACGACGACCAGCCACGCCGGCTGCACCACGCGCGGGCCCTGGATGGCCGGCGGACCGTCGAGCCGCAGCACGCCCGAGTCGACCAGCCACGTGCACCACGAAGGGATCGGCAGAGGCACCAGCGCCTTCTCCGCGGCCGCGCCCTGCGCATTGGCGGGCACCAGGATCGGGTCGGCGCAGCCGATTGCGTCGCGCCAGTCGGCCAGCGCGGGACTCAAGAGCTGCTCGACGGACTGCTGCGACAGCTCGAATCGGGCCCGCATCGCGGCGAGAAGAGCTTCGATCGCGAGGGCAGGACGCAGGATCTCGCCGCGGGCCGTCGCCCCGATGCGGTGGAGCGGCGTCCCCGGCTTGGGAACGCCGCGGAGCGCCGTTCCCGCAGCGCGGCGAACTGCAAGTCGGTCCCGATCGGCCACGTCGCCTCCGCGCTTCAGCGCAGGTAGCTCCTGACTTCTCCAGGCGCGACATCGCGTTCGACACGCCGCGCGCCAGCGGTGTTCACCTCGACCGGCGCGCTGCGCCCGACGTCGGCGTCGAGGTCCTCCTCCGCCGAATGGCGCCGGCGGAACGAGAGCCGGAACACACAGGTCCAGAAGGTGAACAGCGCGAGGAGCGCCAGCGCGAGCTGCCGATCGCCGAGCGCCACGGCGCCATCCAGCAACTGCGGAGGCGCGAGGAGCGCCAGCGCGCTGGGGACGAGGAGCGTCGCACCCAGGGAGGCGACGACTGCCAAGGCCCAGGGCATCTTCTCCACCGCGGCGAGCCACCGTGCCTTCATGCGCGTCCCCCGTCGATGGTCCACTCGGTAGTGGGCACGCCGAAAGCGCGCGCGAGCCCGAGGTCCACCAGTGGACTGTGCGAGACGAGAACCGCCGCGCGCCGGTTCGAATCGCGCAGCCACCCGAGGAGGGATCGCATCAGACGCAAATGGGCGGGCGGGTCCACCGATCCGAACGGCTCGTCGAGGAGGAGCAGCCGCAGCCGGGTATGCGGTGCGGCCTCCTCGAGGCGAAGCACCTCAGCGGCAAGGAGCACGCGTTGACGTTCACCCTCGGAAAGACCGTCCATCGATCGCGCGAGCATCGGCTCGTCGAGGCCCCGTCCGAACCAGTGCCGCAAGAGCTCGCCGTGAGAATGCGGCCGGTGGGACGCGTCGAGTACTTCGCGCACCGGCATCTCGGCAGGGAACGCTCGCCCGAGGTCCTGCGTCACGTATCCGACCGCGACCGAAGCCAGACGACGGTCCACCATCGCCCGCAGAAGAGTCGATTTTCCACTTCCCGAAGGTCCGCACAGGACGACCAGCTCGCCCTCGCGGATACGCGCCTCCGGCGAGATGGCGTGATCGCGCCCGCCGATCGATACGCGCGGGCGCAAGAGCCTGACGCCCTCGGCGGACGCCCGGTTGGTCGGCCCGTCGGGGGCAGCCGCGCGACTGCGGGCCTCGAGGATGCCGGCCATCGCCGCGACGTAGACCTGCAGGCCTCGGGGCTGTGCGGTCGCGCCTTCGAAGCGGCGCGGCGCCGGCACGGAGAAGGCGTGAGCGCGAAGCTCCTCGAGCCAGAGCACGTGATCGGTGACCGACTGCGGCGCGCGGTCTCCGAGCAGCGCTTCGATGGATTCCGGGTCGTGGGAAGTGAACACGAGCGAGCCCGACCCCGCGAAGTGGGCCGGCAAGAGATCGCGCACGCAGTCGAGCAGTGCATGGGTGCGGGCTGCGTCCTGGGCGGAGGTTGGCTCGTCGAGGAGGAGCGTGCAGCCGGCGTCGCCGCGCGTCCGAGTGAGCGCGAGACACAAGACGAGCCGCTGCCGCTCCCCGCGCGAAAACGCGGACACGGGGGTGAAGGGGTCGAAGAGGCGCCGCCGGATCCGATCGTCATCGACCCGGCCGAGCAGGTCCCACAGGACGCGCTCGCCGCGTGGGTGGGCGTCCCGTGCGACCCGAGCCAACTCGAGCCCGGAGAGAAAGCCCGGGAGCCCGTCGTCGGGGTCCTGGGGCACGAGCACCGCGTTGCGGAGCTGCGCCGCCCAGGCGTGCAGCAGCGTGCTCTTGCCCGAGCCGGAGCTGCCCAGCACCCACTGCACCGAAGGCCGCGGCGCCAGGCCGTGAGCAGTCGGAACGGCGCGGGCGAGCACGCTCGAGCCGACGCTCAGCGCGCCTTCTCGCAAGGCGATGCGGCTGAATCGCCGCGGGAAGGTCTGGGCGAGCAAGAGAATCAGCGAGGCCAGCACGACGCTGACGTGCGCGATTTCCCAGGCCGGTGCGAGCGGCGCGGGAACGCCGTCGCCTGAGATGCCACGCAAGAACAGCGCCGCGCCGAGCGAGGGATAAGGCGGAAAGCCGGGCGGCCGGAAGCTGTCGATGAGGGTATTGGAGAGGATGTCGATCAGGGCCGCCGCCGCCATGCCGCCGAGGAAGAGCGCGCCGAGATCGCGCCGCCGCCGGAGCCACACCCCCTGGCGCAAGACGATCTCCCACGCGCGCTGGCCGCGAAGCCTGGCCATCAGGAACGAATCACTGCTCTCTTCCGCCGCGCGAACCTGGTCGAGCCAGCTCCACAACCCGCGCCCGATGGCCAAGCCGAGCGCGACGGACGCTGCGAGGAACCCAGGCGCCATTCCGAACAGCGATCGATACGCCAGCTGCTCGTCAGGACGCAGCGCCAGGTAGTGCCCGGCGGCGCTCAACGCGACGGGCTGACAGACGAGAGCGCGAACCACGAGCGCGACGACGACGTAGGGCACTGCTCCAGCGAACGCAACGGTCGCGCCCATGGTGCGCGCCCGCGCGTGCAAGCCGCGGGCGTAGAGCAGCAGCCAGAGCCCGCCCAGGAGCGCGGCAGTTGCCGCGGCTCCGAGGGCCACGAGGCAGGTGCCCGCGAGCATCATGGGCAGAGGCGATTCGAGCAGCCGATCGGCAGGGACCGCGTCGCGCCAGAAAAGCAGCATTCGCAGCGGAAAGAACGTGCCGGTGGTCCAGAGGACGTAGACAGCCTCCGCCGCGAGGATCGCGAGCGCCGCCCCGGCGAGGATGTCCGGTGGCGACGATCGACGAGCGGGCTCCTGCTCGAGCGTGGCCACGTTCCGGCGGATGAACGCGGCCAGGGTGGCGCCACCGCCGGCGAGAAGGAGGGCGAGCGCGGCTGCCGCGATCGGATGAGGCTCGTCGCGCACGGCGAGCGCGCAAGTCTGGGCGGTGCCGAGCGCGAGCAGAACACCTGCGACTCCCGACATCACGCGAAATCCCGAAGGAAACGACCGGCGCAACGCGGGCCGCAATCGCAAGGGCGCGCTCATGGCTCGACCCTGCTGGCGCCCAGCGCCGCGCGCATCTCGATGACGAAGCGATGTCCGACGAAGCCGAGCAAGACGAGCGCGCCGCCGACGAGCGCGCAGGAAGACAACCGCTCGGCCACCGACGGCTCGCGCATCGCGGCGCGGACGAGCGCGCCGAGACCGCTCGCGCTCCCCTGCGCTCCCAGGTCCTGGTCTGCCTTGGCGCAGACGAACAGCGCCGCCGCGGCAAGCGCTGGCACGAGAGGAACGAGCCACTCCGCGGCGTCGAGCACGGCGATCCGCGCCGCGGTGAGGAAGGCAGGCCGGCCGCGCAAGCCGCTGAGTTGCTGCGCGTGCCGCGCGGGGGCCAGCAGCGCCCGCGCTGCCGCGCCCGAGAGCGTGCCGGCGAATGCGGCGACGAAGAGCGCGGCGAACGGGCCGGATCCCAGGGAGTGGGTGCGTTCGTAGAATACGGCCGGGTCGAGCAAGGGCCAGAGCGGATGAAGCACGAGGCCGTAGATCCCCGCGCCGAACGCGATTCGTCCCACGCCGTCCCACCGGGCACTGGCCGGAACGCGGACCGAGTGCGCGAGCACGCCGGCGATCCCGGCGGCGCAGAACACGAGCGCAAGGGCCGCGACCAGGAACGGCAGCGCATCGGTCGCACCTCGCGCAGCGGTGCGGAACCGGCTCCTGTCCGACACGACGGCGGCCCACGCATCCCACACCGAGGCGAGCCGCGCCGGGCCCGTCTGGACCTCGGGAAGCTGCCAGTCGGGCCGGCGCGACCAGGCCCTCGAAAGGGCGCGCTGCGCCTCCGCGCTGGCTTCGCCGCGCAGGCTTCGACCGGCCAGCTCTCGCAAGACGGCGAGATCGAAGTCGAGATAGGCCGACGCCGAGGTTTCAGCGGGTTCGTCGCCCGCGCTTCGCTCGAAGCTCGCAAGGACGACCGCCAGCAGGAGCAGCCCCGCGAACCCCACGGCGCAGGCCGCGAGCCAGCGCAGCGCCGATGCCGCGATCCGTGCACCTGCCGCCGCTCTGGCGAGGGCCTCGAGATGGTCGGTCGGCGGGGAGGCGGCGACTTCCATCACCGGACCTCCTGTCCGCCGGCGCAGAGTCCCTGCAGGTCCACCGCGCATCCGAGCTGTTGCTCCAGGGCGGCGCGAAGCGCGTCCATCTCCTGGCAGTGCCCCACCCACGCGGCAGCGTTCAGGACCCAGGTACCGCGATCCAGCGACCGGCGGGTCGAGCCTCGAAGCTGCGCGTCCCATTGATCGAAACGATCGAGGGTCGCGGCTTTCGCGCGCGCCCCCGCGCCGCAGCGGGCGACCGCGGCGCCGATCTGTGTCGGCGGCGGGGCGACGGCCGGCGCCGGTGCCGGAGGCTCCTCCTGCGCCGAGCCTTCGCCGAGGAGGAGAGCGTCGCCTGCAGGCACGGTCCGGTCGAACGCCCTGGCCCACCGTCGGTCACCGTAGCTGAACGTCGCAGGCCAGGGGTTCCCGTCGAGCGGAAAGGATGCCGCCTCCACGTCCGGCTCGCCCGTCGGCTTCACCGGCAAGAGCCACCATTCACAAGGATTGCTTGGATCCAAGACAGCGCGCCCGTCGACGCCGGCCGCCGCCGGTTGCGGCCAGCCCTGTTCCGAGGGCCAGCAGACGAGCGCGAGGCGAAGCAACGAGCGCTGCGGTTGCGCCGGCTGCGGCTGCTCACCCTTCCTTCGCTGGGGTGCGCGGGGCCACCCCAGCACCGCGAGCCCCGGCTGGAACCGTTCCAGGAGCATCGTCGAGGGCGCGGTGCTGGCGATGCGAATGGCGGCCAGCTCGATCGCGGCGGAGGGTCCGAACAGCCCCTTGGGACCTGTCGCCGGCACCGCGCAATCTGGATCGGCCCTGGAGCGCAGGAGCTTCATCCGACCCGGCGCCGGCCAGCGCTGCCTCGCGTATTGCTCGAGCGCCTGGACCTGCGCGCCCCTCCGCACCTCGCAGACGTCGTCGGGCTCGCCCTGGCACTCGGAGCACCCGCGCAAGACGACCGTGCGCGAGGTGTACTGAACGGCGCGAAACCAGTCCGCCGGGTCGGGCGCCGGTGCTCCTTCTGCGACGAACGCCGCGCCGAGGAGCATCAGCGGGAGCGCGCGGCTCACGGCTCCGCGCTCCACGCCTGCAGCACCTGCGCGAAGTACCAACGGCTGTGCGCGGACTCGGCTTGGGCCTCCGGGATCACGAGCGTCCCCGGCCGCAGGAACGCGAGCGGATAGATCGGCGCCGGGCCGCTCCTCGCCACGTCCTCCTCGAGCCTGCGCAGGCTTTCGGCGCGCGTCGGCGGCGCGGTCCCGGCGGCGCCCAGCCAGGACGGCGGCGGAAAGACGATCGACGATTCGTAGCCTGTCAGCAGCTCCTTCCCCGGCACCTCGCTGATCGCCTGGCCTCCGCTGAGGTTCTGGTTGCCCGCGGGGTGCAGGAGAGGCACCAGCGTCGGATAGGTCCGGTTGTAGTAGTTGCTCGCGACGGTGAGCAGCACGTCCCAGCTCCCGAGAGAACCGCGATGCACCTCGCTCGCCTTGATCCCCGAGACGGCGACCGCGACGCCCTGGCTCGACGCGATGGTCGCGATGCGAGCGGCCGCGGCGGCCCACGGCTCTTCTTGCACGTACACGAGGCTGACGGGGCGGCATCCCTTCTCGGCGACGTCGCCGAACGGCGCCGTCACAGGCGCGTCGGGACATCCGGAGCCCTCCTCGCTGCGGGGCACCAGCCCGGCGATCGCACGGGCCCGTGGATCGCAGGCAGCTCGGTTCTCGCCCGCCGCGATCGGCTCGCGCAGATCCCTCTGCAGCTCGAGGAGGCGGTCCTGGCTGCTGCTGCCCAGGGCGTTGAACAGCCGCCGCACGCAGCGCGTGTTGGCATCGCGCCGCGCGAAGAGAGCGACGAGCGACTCGAACCCATCCTCGCCGGCGGCATCCCCGAGGCTGGGGCGCAACCTCGCGCTTCCGGCCGCGCGCCACAGTCCGCGGAAGAGGCAGATGCCCGGCTGCTGCTGACACTGGACGCGCTTTTCGGCCACCGACTCGGGCCACAGCGGCTGGTACCGGATCATCAGCCTCGAGCGGGCGCCCTTGGCCTTCTGCACCTCGGCGGAGCTCTCGAGCGAGACGTGGAGCGAATCGTAGTCCGCGAGGTGGAACGTCCCCGACGCTCCCACGTGATAGGGAATTTCGTCGGCGGCGAGGTTCGCGAGCCCCGGGTCCAGCTTTCCGAGCGAGGACCGGAGCTGGGCGGCGATGCGTTCGCGCTTCAGCCTGCAGGACCGCTCGCTCGAGAGATCGCAGCGGGCGAAGACGGTCGCCATCGCCTCGTCGTCGAAGGACGCCCGCTGGAGCGCGCGCAAAAGCGGCGTGGCGCGCTTCGACGCGCGAGGGTCCACCGGAGCGAACACCGGGAACGCGAGGCTCTGCGCAGCCATGTCCGCATCGCGCGGGCGCTCCACGTCGATGCCACGGATGTACAGGCAGAGACCGCGCGGATGCCGCTCGAAGAAGGCGCGCAGCTCGCTGGCCGTCTCGGTGCTGCCGGCCGAGGACAAGGTGACGGCGTTCCACGGCTGTGCATCGACGAAGCGGGATGCCGTGGTGGCGGTGACTGCCTCGCTGATGAGCGTGCTGAGATGGATGCTCATCGGCACCGCGCCGCACGCGGCCGGCGCGATCGAGGAAGGCGCCTTCGCCTGGGCGAGCGCCTGGTAGTAATAGAGGCTCGTCGCGACGTCGTCGGGGTGGATGTCTGCCGTCTGGCCCTGGAAGCACGCTCCCTCCGCGCAGGTGCGGACCACACCGCAGTAAAGGAGCGCGCTCGCTGCCTTGCTGAGTGCGCAGTTGGCCTCGCCCGGGCCGCACGCCTCGAGCTTTCCCGACTGCAGCACGGCGGCAGGAGCCTCGCTCGCTGCGGCGTTCTGCTGGCCTCGGCGCGTCGATCGCAGCGCGGGAAGGAAGAGCGCGTCGTGCAACTGCTGCTCCGTCGCGGTGGCGTACTGGCCGGGGCAGAGCGGCGTCACCCGGCCGCTGACCTCGTAGATCAACAGATCGCCCACCTCGTCCACGGCCTGCATCTCGCAGCCCGGGGGCGTCCCGCCCGTCGCGTAGCTGAGGAACGCGTCGGCCACGTCGGTGCCGGCGCGCAACCCGCACTTGAGCAGGACGGGTCCGGTGGCCTCGCGCACCTTGAAAAGAGCATGATCGTCGCGCAGCGCGAAGGTGGCCTGCTTGCGCACCGCGCGCGGCAACGTGCGCTCGACGCGCAGGGCACCGAGACGCTCGGCCAGCGACCACTCGGAGGCGGGCCGGATGCGCCCGTTGCTGCGCACGTACGCCGCGCCGGAGGTGGCGGCTCCCGCGAGGGCGAGCAGGGCGGCGAGGATCGTGCGCAACTGGAAGCTCCTCAGTAATCGCGCCGTCGGAGGCTGAAGAAGTAGAAGACCTGGTTCTCCACCGTGGGCGTCAGCGCGACGTCGAGCTCGCCGTCGGTCCGGCGCGAGACGTCGCCCGGGTCGGCCAGATCCGCGACCCGCTCGTAGATGCGCCCGAGCTGCGGATGCCGCCCCTGCCGGCTGACGCTCTCGCTTCCGTAGCGGAACTGGTGCGAGCTGGCGATGGCGACCAGCGTGCCTGCCTCGGGCTTCCGCCGCAGCGTCACCCGGACGCCCACGTTCGGATCGCAGCTCGACAGGGTCACGCTGCTGGGCGCCTCCGGCCTGTCCAGGGTCACCTCCTGCGGTTGCTCGACGCCATCGCTTCGCGGCGCGCAGACAGGCCCGTCGAACTGGCCTGGCGGGGCCTCGCCGCGCAGCCGCTCGAGCGCCTCGCAAGCATCGCGGGCGCAGCGGCCCAGCTTCTGCACCCAGTCCTGGGTGAACCCGAACGGTGGCGGGAAATCCAACCCGCGGCCCTGTTCCGGCGCGGGGGCGGCGAGCTCCCTGTGCGAGAGCGAGAAGAGCTTGCGGACGGAGGTGGCGATCTCCTCGGGGCACTTGCCGGCCCGGACGGGGCACAGCCGGTTGGTGACACCGTGCCGATCGAGCGCGGCGCGGTACGCCTCGCGCAGGCGTTGGCGGATCTCGCGAGCCGTGAGCGTCTGGCCCCCGCAGACCAGCGGTCTCGGGGAGAAGTTGAGGACGTGAGCGCCACCCTCGACGAAGATCTTGTATCCCATCACGGACGTCACACGGCGCTGGATGGTCTCCGGATCGAAGAGCTTGCAGAGGAGCTCGCCGGTCCGCGCGGACACGGCGCGCGCGACCTCGTCGGGCGCAGGGTGCCGATCCAGCTCGGCGTGGATGCTCTCGAGGCGCTCCACCACCCACCCCAGCTCCTTGTCCTGGAGCCCCGCGAAGAGGTCGGCCACGTCCGCGGAGACCGGCTCGCAGAGCAAGTCGCGAGAGCGGCGCAGCCGTCCACGGAGCGCGGAGATGGCCTCGCCGGTCGTCAGCGGGAGCCGCTGGCCGGCATCGCCGCCGAGGAGCGCCGCGACCCTTCGCGCTTCGTCGTCCGGATCGCGCACCGGAGCTGCTCCGAGCCGCCCGATGCAGCGCCGTCCTTCGGGCGGCGCGTGCCAGTCGCGCACCCGCAACAGCGTCGGGCGGGACACTCCGGGCACGCGCACGGGGACGTCGGGGCGCGGATTCACCCAGTCCAGCCGCGCCTCTGCATCCGCGAGATCGCGGATGCGCGGCAACGCCGCCTTCCAGCGGTCGAGCGCGGCGCGATCGGGGGCCATCGCGAGCGCAACCCAATGCGCCGCGATCGGCTTGTCCTCGGAAGGCAATGCGGCGAGCTGCGCCGCCACATCCAGGTGCAGGGCGCTCGCCCGCAACCGGCCCGCGGAGCGCGGCCGCAACGAAGTCGGCCATCCTGCTCCGCGGGCCGCAGCCGCCGCGACCGGCAGCGCATCGAGCGCGGCCGTCGCGGACTCCCACGAGCGTAGCACGGCCCAGGCATCCGGCAGCTCCGGCCTCTCGCCGGCGTACAAGGTGGCGCGCGCGGCGTCGAGCTGTTCGATCGCGCCGAGTACGGTGAGCAGCAAAGGACCCATCGGCGCCGCGCACCGACTGGATTCGGCAGCGACGTCGTCCGCAAGCTGCCGCAGGGCGATGCTGGGGCGCTCGGCCCGCTCTTTCGCCTGGCGCGAGAACGCGCTCTCGATGGCTGCCACCTCCTCCATCGCGCGGCTGAAGAATGCGTCCAGTCCTTCGTCGGGATTGAAGAACCCCGTCAGCTCGATGTCCACCCTGCACGCGAGGCACGAGCGCCGCGGCCAGCCGTCCGGCGCGCCCGAAGGGCGGCCGAACACGATGGTGAGCTGGCGCTGGCCGGCGCCCGGCGAGATCTCGACCACCTTGTCGAACTCCGGCTTGTGGTCCGCCTCGAATTGCAGCGTGCTCGCGAATCGCGGGCGGCGGACGAGCACGCGGAGCTTTCCCGCCACCCGCGGGACGTTCTGGATGGTGAGGCGCAGGTCCCCGATGTCAGCGGAGGGCGGGATCTGCAGCTCCTGCGAGAGGAGCAGCGTCTCGCACCGCGCCCCCTTCGCCGTGATGGGCGCGGTGGCGAGACGCAGGATGGACTGGCGTGGAGCGGACGCGCATCCGCTCGCGGCGAGCAGGAGCAACAGGACGACGGCCGCGGCGACCACGGCGAGCGGGGCCCGGCGCCGCAGCCGCCAGCCTGGCTTCCACGGATGTTGGCCGGGCTCGACCGCGAGCCGCCAGATCGTGCGCGGCCAGGAAACCCGCACCAGCTCTTCGCCGGAGCCTTTCTCGAGCGCGACGGCGACGACGAGCCGCTCGTGCGGCACGGACGCCTCGGCGGCGGGCTCCGGTAGCATGGCCGTCAGTCCCCCTCCCGGAACCCGAGCAGCTCATTGGCCTCGAAGAGGCGTTGCACGTCACCGGCGAGCAGCGGCGCGATCGCATCCGTTCGTTGCGCGAAGGCGGGCGTGCACGGATTCGCCGCTTCCGGGAAGCCGCGCGCGGAAAGCCGCGCCTCGATCGTCCGCGCGGAAAATTGCGTGCGCTCCTTGTCGGCGCGGCGCCGGTTGTGCGCACGTTCCACGGCGGAGTAGACGGCGAGCGGATGCGCGTTCGGCTGGAGTGACGACAGGGCGTCCAGGTCCGGCGCGAGCGGCCCTTCCTCGTCCCGCGCCCCCACCAGATCGTCCAGCACCGCAGCCTCCGCAGCCGGAAGTTGCTGGTCGAAGAGGCGCGTGTGGCTCGGGTCGAGCGCCGCCCGGAACGCGGCGCGCTCGGCGGCGTTCGCGAGCTGAGCGAGGGCGAGGAGAAGCTCGACATCGAACTCGCGGATGGCCCACAGCTCGCTGCCTCCGGCCAGGAGAGGGATGCGGAGCTGCGACAAGGCGTCCAGGTATTCTCGACGGCGCTCCGGCCGGCTACGCCCCGCCGGGGTCAAGATGAGAAGCGGTCGCGGCGCGTCGCGCCAACCTTCGGGCATCGCCTCTCGCGCCTGGGGAGTCATGTCGATGAACACTTCGTCGGAGAGCGGCTTCGCGAGCAGCACGTGCCGGACGAGCAGCAGCGGCTCCAGGTGCTGGAGCAGCCAAGGATCGAGCACTTCGCGCTCGCACCGCTTCACGCCCTGGAAATCGAGGATCCCCAGCCATGGGCCCTGGATCCAGCTCAACGCCGCCTTGCCGCGGACGCGGGTGGCCGGACCCGGAGCGCCGATCGCCGCCGGCGCTCCGGCGGTGACGGAGAGCATCCTCGTCCAGGTCGCTGCGACGTCGAGGGGCACCATGATCACCTCGCTGCGGGTTCTTCTCCGTGAAGCAAAAAAACCGCTGTTCACTGGAGCAGCGCCAGCAGCCGACCAAAACCAGCCATTCCCACGTGTTTCCTCGCCGTTTGCGAGAGTTCCTCCAGCTCTTCCGGCGCTGCGGGCGCCGCGCCGTTCACCTCGATGAGCGCGAATCCGCCCCGCCGCCGGTCCCGGCGTCGGGATGTGACGGAAGCGGCGATCCGGTTGCAGAGGCGCGAGGCATCTCCGAGCGCGAGCCGCGCCTGGGTCGAGACGGCGACGAAGTCCGGCGCGCTCTCCGGAAGCACGCGCCAGGCCGGCGGCAACGACCGGCAGAGCCGGTCGAGCTGGGCGTGGCAGCGCAAATCGGAAGGATGTGCGCCGAAGAGCCGGAGCGCGGCCCTGCGCGAGTCGGACGGAAAGCCGATCCACTCCGAGCTGAGCACGCGCAGCACCAGCGCGACCGCGACGTCGGGCGTGAGGAGCGGACAGGCTGGCGCCGTGGAATGGAGGAGACCGAGCCAGGCGGCCTCCGGCACGCACGAGAGCGATGGCGCCGCCTCGACCGCACCGGCCAGCCGGGGCCGCAGGCGCACCTCGACGCAATGGAAGGCGAGGGCGAACGCCGGATCGGAGAGCAGCGCTTCCATCTCGCTCACCGCGCGCTCCGGCGAGTGGAACGGCGTCTCGGCGAGCCCGGGTGCGTCCTCCGCGCCCGCGGGCGCGCGCACCTCGCGGGACTCACGATCCGCGTCCTGCAGCGTGGTGGCGATCGCCGACACCGCGAACTGTGGCAGCGCCTCGAATTCCCGCAGCCAGCGGGCGAGCTCCTGCCAGAGCGTCCGCTCGATCACGAGCGGAGGCTGTCCCTCGAGCCGCGCCACCAGAAGGACGCGCTGCTGGCCCACCATCTCTCCGAGCCACGGGCGCAGCCGGGGCACCCTGCGCAAGAGCGATTCCCAGCGCTCGAGCAACTCCGCGCCGTCCGGACAAGCCGAGGGCTCCGGAAGGCCGGCGCGGATCGAGTCGAGCCTGAGGGAGCGGGTCAATCGGTCTCCAGGAGGTCGCGGCCGTTCTCTTCCACCCAGCGGAGCAGATCGGGGAGTCGCGCGCGTGCGCGATCGAGCATCGCGTCTGCCTCGCCTTGTGCCAGATCGACGCCGAGGCGCTGCAGCGTCTGCGCCACCCCGTTCGCGCCCGGCACCGGCGAGAGCGTCGCGCGCAGAAGGACCGAGAGCGCATCGAGCAGCTCGCCACGCGGGATCGAGTCGTCCGCGCCGGCTGCGAAGAGGCGCACGGCCAGATCGTCGGTGCGATCGGGAAGCCATTCGCCGGCGCCGAATCCCGCGTTTCCGAACGGCGGCGACAAGCCGCGCGACGGGCCGCCCCGAGCGCGGCGCTCGCCCGCGGCGTGCGTGAGGAGCACGAAGAAGCCGAAGCCGGCCACTTCGGGCGACAGCGCGCTGCTGCCCTCCGGCAGCAACCGGCCTGCTGCATCGGACCACGGCCACAGTCGCGCGCCGGGGCCCGAGGCGAAGCGGGCCAGGAGCGCCTGCGCGTGCTCCCGGGTACGGCCTGCCTCTGCGTTCCGGCGCAATCGCCTGCGCGCGTTTCCCGACGCCGCCTGGACCAGGCTCGGCAGGTAGGGGCCGATCGCTCGCGCACCCGACCCCGCCCGCTCTCCTGTCGGGTGCGGCGCCCAGAAGCGATCCTGGACGGCCGCCCACGCGACCTCGTGAGGCAGGCCCGCGTGCCGGAACGCGCCGTACACCGCCTGGGCAATCTTCAGCACGCGAACGAGCAGCGCCGCGAACGGCTCCACGCGCAAGCTGCGGGCGTCGACCCCGTGCAGGACTTGACGGACCACGGCGCGCGGCGTGCGTATTCCGAGCAACCGCTGCGCCACGCCCTCCAACTCCGAGATGGCGCGGAGCAGGGACCACATCAAGTCGAATCCTTCATCCTTGCCGAGCGCAAGCGCCGCCTGGCCGAGCCACTCGCGGGTCGCGAGGGGGATGGCCGCGAGGGGACCTGCGCAGGACCGGTAGGTCGCGGGATCCATCGCCAGCGCGATGACGCGCTCCGGAGCGGGGCCGAGCCGCGCCCGCACCGCGGGAGGGAAGAGGACCTCGGGATCGAGCTCCGTGCGCCTGCGGCCACGCGTGGCAGCGCGGACGAAGTACGAGGTGAGCAGGACGCCGGAAGGACGCCGATCGCCGTCCCGGGCCTCGAACGAGAGGCGCAGGCACGATTCGAGCTGCGGCATCGTTTCCATGGACGTCCATTCCCGGGTGTGGCGTCCCAACGGTGACCGCAGCCGCCCCGTGGCGGTCACCGGCAGGCTCGTCAGATGATGACGATCCGACCACCCCACACCTTTCACCGGGACACCCTTCCGAACGGTGGCCGCGGCCGGGCCTTGGCGGTCCCCGCCCGGCGGCGTTAGGACATCGAGGGTGGCCGCAGGGCCTTTCCAGATGCGACTCGAAGAATCCTCGCTCCGCTCGGCGGGATCCGCCGCGTCCGCGGTCCGTTGCGGCGGATTCCAGGTCGTTTTCGACCAAGGAGCGCCCGCGGTCCGCTTTCTCCCGGGAGAGCGGCGGCTGTCGCAAGCGATGACCACTGCCGTGCTGCAGGGCCTGTCCGACGCGCCGGGGCTCCTGGCCGAGGCGCTGAGCGTCCACGCGCCGCCGCGACCCTACGATGTCGTAGAGGTGACACTCGCGCCCGGCGAGCTGACGCAGGGCGAGGCGTCGAGCGTCGGGACGGGTTGCATCCGCCTCTCTCTGGGCGAGGAAGCGCCGGTCGAGCGCGCGGCGAGCATCGCGCGGCACGAGGCGCTGCATCTCCTGCTCGCCTCGAGCTTGCGAGGCGGCGAGCGGTGGAACGATCCGGAGCTGGCGTTCGCGGACTGGATCGTGCGGGGGATCGAGAGCGGCCGCGACCCGTGGCTGCCCCGCTTCCACGCGCCGTTGCCGCAGCTCCTGGATCCGGTTGCGAGGTCCCGGCTGGACGTGCAGCAGCAACTCGGCGCCGTCGCATCGGCTCCTGCCGTGGCCCGCAAGTACTTCGGGGAGCCGCTCTTCACCGAGCTGCAGCGACTCGAGTCGGAATCCGACCGCGCGGCCGTCGAGCAACGGCAGCTCTGGGTGGTCGAGGCCGCTCTCGGCACCCACTATCTCGAGACCGCGGGCCGGCTCCAGTTCGAGGACGGCGACGGGCTGATCCCCATCGTGCTCGACGACTGGCTCGCCGACTACGAGGAGTATTCCCGCGCGGTCGCCAACCCACCTTCGGGCGCCGGCAACCTGTGGCGCCTTTCCGAATCGGGCTGGAGCCGCGATCCGGTCACCAGGCTCTCGGTCGCGGCGCAAGCGCTCCAGGCCGACGATCATTGTTGGTTCAGCGGCGACAGGTTCACCCACGCCGGAGAGCCGGTGATCTGGAAGAACCGCGGCCGCATCAGGTTGCCTTTGCGCGCGCGCGAGCCACGCCCGCGGCCGGCGCCCATCCACGGCTTCCGCGCGGTGTTGCGCGAGGTGGATGCTCCGCAAGCCATGGCGCTGGTCGAGCAGGCGGCACGGGCCGGGGCGCACCTGTTCGAAGCGCGCGTCCTCTGGCCGCGGATCCTGTCGCGCCTGCTCGGGGCCCATCTGCCCGCGCCGGCGACTCAGCCGATGGCGGCGCCGCTCGTGCAACTCGTCGACTCGGGTCACGGGTCCGCGGCACAGAGCGCATTCGAGGAATGGTCAGCCGCGGCGGCGGCGCTGCGAGCACTGGTCGGTGGGTATGCCGTTCACCTTCCGCGCGTCGCCGAGCCGCAGGATGCCGCCACGCTTGCCGACATGCCCCGGTCGCCTGCCTCGATGCTGCTCGTACACCCTACTCCCCCGTCTGCCGCCGGCCTTCTTGCGGCGCGAACGCTGGCCGCGCGACGGCCGCTGCGCGGCGCGCTTTTCCGCGATCATCTGGACGGGGGGAAGCCATACGAGCGCTTCCCGGACGTGGATGCTCCCCTCGATCCCCGCTACCGCGACGAGGTGTGGCTGAGCGGTTCGCGACTGCCGGATCGACTCGAAGATCTGCCCGGCCTCGTCGACGAGGCGACGAAAGACGGCCGCCTCACGAGCCCCGTCTCGCACCTGCTCGCGATGATGGCGATCGGGATGGAGGAGTGCCATTACCCGCGGCCGCGCTGAGCCAGGGTCGCCGCCCGCTGCCGCCCCTCCCGCAGCGCGCGGCTGAAGCGCACCGCATACGAGGCGCTCGACGCGGGAATCGCTACTTCGCGAAGATCGGACGCACGCGCGAACTGCCGCGGCGCTCTCCCCCAGTTGTACGCGAGCGCGGCGAAGGTCTCCCGGTCGAGCGAGCGGCCGCGCCACCCGGCCGCCTGCAAGGTACGGTTCCGTCCGGCCTTTGCGAATCTGGGGTCCCACCGCTGCCAGCCCGCCTTGTAGATGCGTGCCGCGGCGATGGCGTTGATTCGCGGATCCCAGAGCTGCGCGACCGAATCCAGCCGGAAGACCTCCGCCCAAGCCGGCATCACCTGGAACGGACCGATCTCGCACGCGCGCCCCACCATCGGGCGCAGCTCGGTCTCGACCATCCCGAGCGCCTCGAGCGCGATGGGGTCCACGCCCTCCTTCCGCGCGACTTCGTGGACCAGGCGCCGGAGCCATTCGCGCAGGCGGGGATCGTCCGGGGCCTGCGCACCGCGCAGCGTCGAGCAGTCCGCCTGCGGCGCGGCCGCGATTCGCCCGACGAAGGCGAACGCGGCCGCGAGGACCTGCGCGCGTGGCGTCATCGATAGGGGTCCGCTGCCGGCGCCGAGCGCCGCGAGGAGGCCGTCGAGACCTGTGCCACCGGGGAAGGAAGCGACCGCGGAGACCCCTGCCCGTCCTGCAGGGTGGCCACGTCCGTCGCCAGCCGCGCGGCGGCGCGCTGCGTGACGGCCCCCATCACCCTCGCGCGGAGCGCGAGCAGGCTCGCCTTGCGCCGGAGCGCGTACACGCTCAACCCGCCGTCGGGCCCGCCCGCCACGAGCGTGCCGTTGAGGAGCGCGGAGATCTCGTCCTGCAACGCCTTGTCGGCGGGATCGTTCTGCTGGCAGGTGTCCGGCGCGAGGAAACAGGCGGAGTTCGTCAGCCGGTCGTCGCGATCGGCGACGCGGATCTGTTCCTCCGCTTCCCGCGCCAGGCCGCCCGCGGCCGCGTCCCCGCTCCCAGTACCGCTTCCACCGTTTTCGCCGTCTAGCGCATCGACGTCTCGCAAGACGCCCTCGTAGATGGTACGCGCCTGGTCGAGGTCCTTCTTGTACGCGGCGAGGAACCGCGCGTGCGCGCTTTGCGCTGAGCGGCTGGCCTGGCCGCTCTTCGCCACTTCCGATTTCCAGGCCTGGTGGAGTCGGTGCGTGGCCTCGCTGCGCTCGACCCCGGCGGCCTGGCCGAGCTTCACCCAGGCGCGGCTCACGCGGAGCGCGGGGCTGTCCTCGGTCTCCGCCCACTTGCCGTCCGGCACGGCTGGGAAGGGCACCGGCGGCAACGGATAGGTGACCGACTCGGATGCCTTGATCGGCGCGAACTCCTCTGCGCGCGCGGTGGACCCGAGGAGGGCGGCGGCTGCGAAGACGAGGAACAAGCGGTCGTGGTCCATGGGGATCTCCTGTCAGGGCCGGCCGTCGCGATCGCTGCGCAGCACGGGGGCGAGCATCTGGAGGATCTGTTCCTGGTCCGAGGGCGGCGGCTGATGGGCCCGCTGCAGCGCCGCGATCTGGGCGCGCGCCTCGGTGAGCTGCTTCTGGAGGTCGTCGATCTGCTTCCTGTAGGCCGCGGCTTGCTTCTGCGCGCCCTTGGTGCGCGCGAGCTCGCGATCGAGCTCGGTCTTGGCGACCATCGCGAGCTTTCCCGCGGCGGCGACCGCGCCGCCGAGCACGTTCGGCCCTTCCGCCGGCTTGGCCTGCGCAGTCTTCTCGGCTTCCGTCTTGGCGGCAGGCGGTTTCGCCGCCTCTGTCCCCGCGACGGCGCTCGCAGCGGCCTTGGAATCGATCTTGGGCGCGACGTTGCCAAACGCGACGCGCGGTGCCTCCGCGCTCACCACGTTGCGTTGCACGAGCCACAGGCCTGCGGCGACCACCACCACGCCGAGGACTGCGTAGGGCCAGGCGCGCCGCGCTGGAGCAGCTTCGATGGGACGGAACTCGGGACGGTCGGTCGACATGGGGGTCTCCTCGAAGTTCAGAAGTTTTGCGCAACGGCGCGGAGCGCCTGCACGCCGCGGAGGAAGCCTTCGTTGATCGCCTCGGCCGTCGCAGGCGCGGTCTCACCGGCGAGGAACGTCGCAGGCGGTGCGTCGTTCGCATGCAACACCCAGACGATGAGGAAACCGCGCGAGCCGGGATCGACTGGCGTTCGCAATGGCGCGGTCATCTTCGGGCAGCGGTCCCGCAGGAGGCGAACGCCGTCGGCGGCCAGATGGCCGGCTTCGTTTCCCTTCTCTGCCACGAGCAGCGCATAGGCCTCGCGCAGCTTCTGCTGCCCCTCGCCGCAGGCGTCCGACGAGGCCCGTCCGCCCGTGAGCGTCCCGCAGGCCTGCAGCACGGCGTCGACGTTGCTGGCTGCGCGGAGCGCCGCATGGGTCACCCGCCGCGCAGCCACGCAGCCCTTGTCGAGCAGCCGCGGCAGGCCGAGGTACACGCCCGCTTTGAAGAGCGGCAGCGCCAGCGCGGAGGCGAGGACCTGGCTCGACGCGGCGATGATCTCGTCGAGCTGCGCGCCGGTCAGCCTGGAGCCGAGCGCGCGCTCCCGCTCCCGGCGGCGGACGAGGTCGTAGGCGCCTTGGTCGGACTCGAGCGGACCCAACGGAGCGATCTGCGGAGCGAGCTTGCCGTCGAGGCCTTGGGTCCAGTCGCGATCGGGAAGCTGCGCGGCCTCTTCGTGCGCGCAGCTCGCGAGTACCGAGGCGGCGACTGCGAGGAGCAGGGTGGGCTTGGACATGGTGTGGTCCTCCTGATTCGGGAGAAGCAAGAACATCCGTCAGCGAAGCTCCATCTCGGGTAGGGGCCGGCCGACCACGGCGTCGAGCAGCGGCCCGGCTCGAGCCGGCCGATACACCGGCCAGGCGACCTCCAGCACCGAACCGATGCGCCGCTGCCAGGCCTCGTCGAGCTCGTCGAGGAATCGCTCGGCCCGCGCCAGCGCCTCCGGCCGCCGCGCCGGGACGCGGGCATTTCGCGCGGTGGGCTCGAGGCGCAAGGGAGGCCGGAACCACCCTCCGGCGAGCCGGAGCATGGGAACGCCTTGCTTCCTCGCCTCGTCCAGGTGATAGCCGGCGACGCCGGGCGGGTCGAGCGAGGTGAGGGGGCGATCGTATTCCGCGCAGACCGCGACGACGGGGGCGCCGTCCTTGGGCAGAAGCGCGCCGTCCTCCTCCCGCAAGGAGACGTTGCTGATGAGGAGCGTCAGAGAGAAGAGCTCGGACGACCAGCCCAGCGCGCACGCCTTTGCCGGCTGGAGGCGGAGCGGGAGAGACACCGCAGGCGCAGCGCCGGCGGCGTGCGCGGCTCGCTCGGCGGCAGACAGCAGCGCCGCCGCTCCGCCGCCGTCGATGGGCGGCAGGCCGAGCAACGCGAAGGTGCGGTCGAGGGCATCGCCGTCGGACGGGAAACGCAGTATGGCCTTGCCGTCCGTCTCCTCGACGACGAGCCCCGCGGCGCGCAGGCACGAGATGGCGTTCCATTGCGATTGCAGCTCCACGGACAACGGCGGCAACTGGTGCTGTAGCGCTGCGATCCACGCGGAGAGGCCTTCGGCGGACGCAGGCAGCGGTCCGCGTGCTCGCTGGTGCCGCAGGAGGGCGGTGATCTCGTCGGGGGTCATGCCGCGATCCTCCGCGCCAGAAGGGCCGCCGTCTGCTCGAGCAGCGCGTGGGTGCGCGCCGCGTCCTGCTGCGCGCGGCTCGACTGCGCCTCGCTGACCGCCAGCAAGCTCTTGAGGGTGTGCAACAGGATCTCGTCGGGCTCGCCGCCGCGCGCGTCATGGCCGTCCTCGTCGAGGCGCCGCGCGGCCAGCACGATGACGGGGCCCAGCAGCATCGGGAAGGTGCCGCCGACCATGAGGAAGTACGCGTAGCTGATCTCGCGGTACGCCTGCGCCATGGTGGAGGCGAGGGCGTCCGCCGCCGCCTGGGTCCCCATCGCGTCGCCCAGGGCGCCCATTCCCAGCGCGCCGAGGAGCGTGCTCATGCCCAGCCCCAAGCCGGGTCCGAGCAGCATCATGGTGAGCGCCATGGGGCGGACCTGCTTCTGCCAGACGTCCGCGCGGTGCGCGGCGCGTGTCCGGCGCGCATCCGCGGACAGCCCGGGGGCGTTGCGCTCGGCGCGCGCGCGCACGCCCTCTTCGATCACCCACGCGAGCAGCGTGAGCTGGACGAGGGTGACGATGAGCAGCAGCGGCGCGCCGCCGTACGTATCCAGCGAATAGCGCCAGGACCTGGCCAGAAAGCTCATCGCGGTCTCCGTGGCATGACGGCCTGGCAAGCAAAAAAACCGGATGGGCTGGTCAGGGCAGCGGCTTTTTTGCTCGCGGCTCGTGCGCACGGTCCTCCTCGCGGCGGCGCTGTCGCTTCTGACCCCTGTTCGCGACGGCGCGCAGGCGCGGACCACGCGCGCGCCGTGGCTCCTCTTTCCCCTCGACGTACGGAGCTTCGATCGCGTCTCGTCGAAGTTCGGCATACGGAAGATGCAAGGTCGGCGCGCGCTGCACCGCGGCGTCGATCTGGTAGCGCCGCGCGGCTCCCTGGTGGTGGCTGCGCGCGAGGGGCGCGTGACGGACACCGGCCGGGCGCGCGCTTGCGGATGGTACGTGACGGTCGAGCACGAGAACTCGTGGCGGACGGTCTACTGCCACTTGCGCTCGGACCCGCGCACGCTGGGCATCGTCGAAGGTGTTCGCGTACCCGCGATGGGAGTCGTGGGCGAGGTCGGCAGCACCGGGCACTCCACCGGACCGCATCTGCACTTCACGCTCCTCGACGACCGCGGCAAGGCGCGCGACCCGCTGCTCGCGCTGTACACGCCGGCGGAGACGCTCGAGGTCCTGAAGCGGATGGGGCTGGCGCGATGATCCGGCTGCGGCGTGCCTGGGCCACCCTGCCCGTCTGGGGACCCTGCCTGGCGGCGGTCGCGCTCGGCGCGGTCGCCGCAGCCGCGCTGGCAGGGTTCCTCTCGCCCCTGGCGCTGTCCGGCGAGAGAACGCATCGCGCGGCGGCGCTCTTTCAGGAGGAGCTCGAGCAGTACCGCGCTGCGCCGCCGGAGCTGCGCGGGTCGGCGCTCGTCTCCGCGGCCGCCGCCGGCTACGAGGATCGCAGCGTCTTCACCCGGCCGCGCTGGGTGCCGCCGGTCAGCCCGACGGGGTTCGCGCGCGCGGTCATGCGCAACCTGCGCGGCGTTCCGGAAGGCGGCTCGACCATTCCGCAGCAGCTCGCGAAGCTCTACCTCCGTGAAGGTCGGCGCGGCACCCTCGCCGACAAGGTGAGCGAGGCGCTTTTCGCCGCCTGGCTGGTCCGGCAGGCCCCGCCGGACGAGATCGTCGGGCTGTATCTCAACCTGAGCGCGGGCGCGACTCTCGGGGGCGGCCGCCGGCCGGGCGATGGGCTCGGGCGCCTGTCGCTCGCCCTCTTCGGGCTGCCGCTCCGGCGCCTGTCGCGCGAGGACCAGCTCGTGCTCGGCGCCTCGCCGCGAGGTGTGCCGTGGCTGCGCGCGCACCCGACGCTGTCCGCACGGCGCCTCGCCTCGGCCCGCGAGTGGCTCGTCCGGCAGGGGCTCTGGGACGCGAACGTAGGTTCCTACCTCGACGAGGGCCTGGACTCCGCCTCCGCGTTTGGCTTCGTCGACGGATGGACCGAGCGCGTCGCGAGCGGCGCCAGCGCCTCGGCCGACCTGGACCTGGTCGCGGCGATCGACCGCTTCCGCGACGGCCTCTCCGAGGCGCTGTGGCGGGAGTTCCCCGGCACGGGCGTGCGGGCGGCGTTCGCCGCGCTGGGCCCCGGCAGCACGGTCCTGGCACGGTCGGGGGCGGAATCGGCGCTGATGGCGGTGAACTACGGCTCGATCGCGAAGCTCGAGGCGCTCGATCTGGCGGTCGAGGCCCTCGGCCCGCGGACGGTGCGCGAGCGCACGTTGCCGCCGGGCGCTTGCGTCCGCTGGATCTGGGCGACCAAGTCTCAGCGGGGAGCGAGTCCCGCGAGTTACTGCCCCGCCGACGTCACCCCGGCGGCTCGGGCCATGTCCTTCGACGAGGCCGTCGCGCGATCGATCAATTCCATGACCGTGCGCCACGCGCTCCTTCTGCCGCCGCTCCTCTGGCAGTGGCGGCCCGATCTGCTGCACGAGATCGCCGCCGGGATGCCTCCCTGCGACCGAGCGGCGCTCGATTCGCCGGCGGACCGTGCTCTGACCGGAGGGCTCCTGGCGCAGCTCGGAGAGACGGTGACGCCGGACCAGGTCGCGCCGGAGCTTTCCTACAGTGCGGCAGGTGTCGCTCTGTTCCGGCACCTCAGGGCACGGCGAGAGCTCGCGGGTCTCCCCGCGGAACGGCTCCCGGACGACCCGACCTCGCTCCTGGGCAATTCTTCGCGGGCCACGACCGAGCAGATCGGGGGATACCTGCATCGCAAGCTGCTCGCGGGCGATGGATCCTGCACGCTGAGCGATACCGGTGCGCTCCTGGCGCTGCACCGGCGCGTCGGCACGCTGCGCTGGCTCGCCTGGCGCTGGCCGAAGCTCGTCTTCGCAGGGAAGACCGGCTCGTCGCCTCATGACGACTCTGCCGTCGCCGGCATTGCAGTCTGCCTGGACGCGCGCCCGGTGGTGCTCGTCGCCGCGCTCCGCCCCCTGCAAGCCCCGCTTCCGGACGGGCTGCACGGGTCGGTGCTGCTGCGCGGGCTCGACGCGTACCTGCGGGAATTGCGCCGGCTCGATCGCCGCGTCACCTCGGCGGCGTTGCCGCCCTGGGCGGAAGAGGAGATCGCGGCGAGGGCGGCGCCGGAAGCAATGCGGGAGGCGATCTCCGTCGACGTGACGCCCACCGGGAAGGAGGAGCGATGACCAATCGAACCGGACGCTCCGGCGGCTTCGAGGAGATGGAGGCGCTCATCTACCGGCTCTTCGCCGAGAAGCAATTCGCGCTGGCGCTGCTCGCCCTGGTGATGGTCGCGCAACTGCTCTCGGCACAGTTCCTTCTGTTGCGGCTGAAGCCGCCCGCATCGCAAGCAATCGCGGCGCCGGGCAGCAAGCAACGTCTCGACGTGCGCTGCGCGGAAGGAGGCGCGCGCACGCTTTCCGGCGAGGCGATGAGCCGGGAGGCAGCGCGTGGAAAGGTGGTGGTCGTCCACCTGGGCGCGCCGCAAGAGGCGTGCCTCGCCGAGATGGCGGCGGGCGCGGCCGAGCTGGTGGTGGGGATGACCGCCGATGCGCAGCCCGCAAGCCACTGAGCTGACCAGGCCGCCGCGACTCTGGCGCTCGGTGTGCCTCCAGGGTCTCGCACTCGCAGCAGTGGCGCTCGCGACCGGGCTGCCCTGGGCACGCCGCGATCCACGGCCCGAGGCGACGCCGCCGCAGCCAGCGAAGCAGGAGGTGCGACGCATTCGCGTAATCCCACTTCCTCGGCCTCGGCCGGTGCGGAGCGAACCACGACCGGCGGCTCGCGCCACGCCGGCAGAGATCGCTCGGCCGGTGCCCAAGGCTCCCGCACCGGCTCCGCAGAAGAGCGCACCCGAACAGCGCACGCGGATCGCGGTCGACGCTCAGGCCGTGCAGGGGATCCGCCTCCGCGTGCTCGTGCCGCGCACCCCGGGCGAGCTGGCCGCTCACCTCCGGAACTCAGGAGGCTGCATGGTCGTGTCCCGCTTGAGCGGCGGCACCGCCGAGGTGCTCTCGGTCCTCGGCGTCGACGGGGAGCGCGCCGTCGAGCTACCCGGCGCGCCCTGCGCTGGAGTGCCTCGGTTGCTTCGCGACGGCGGACTCAACGCCGCGCTCGGCGATCCAGTCGGTCGTGCCCGCGCCTCCCTGCCCCGGGCGGAGCGAGGCGACGAGCTGGCTCTGCAAGTCCTGCTCAATCCCGGCCTGCACGAGGTCGCCCAGTACGCGCTGCGCGCCCACTTCGGCCCGATGCCGGAAGAGCAAATGGCCCGGCGCGCGGCGGAAACGGGGTATGAGCTGACCTGCTTCGCGGAGCCGACCGGGTCTTTACGTTGTCAATGAAAGCGGTAAGCTGCTCATCGTCCCATGGCGTCCTTCCGAACGGAGAGAGAAGCCATGAACAAGCTGATCGCATTTGCAATTTTCGCCGCGTCCGCCGCCCTGGCACAGGAGAAGCCGGCGCCAGCGCCCATGTGGCAGCAGGGAAGGCCGCCCGAGATGGCCGACTCGAAGCAGGCGCCCTTCCCTCCGAAGCTGACCGAGACCGCGCCGGCCGACATCCCGGTGGACCTGATCAAGCTGCCCGCGGGTTTCAAAGCCGAGTTGTGGGCGCATGGTCTTCCCGGTGCGCGCGCGATGGCGCGCGGGGCCAAGGGCAGGATCTACGTCGGCACGCGCCAGATCGGCCGGGTGTACGAGGTGACCGACCGGGGCGGGAAGCGCACCGTCCGCGTGGTTGCCGAGAAGTTGCTCCAGCCGGCCGGAGTCGCGTTCGCGGACGGCTCGCTCTACGTGGCGGCGATCGACAAGATGCTGCGTTACGACGGCATCGAGGACAAACCGGACGTCGCGCCGGTGGACCTCACGCGCGAGTTCAACCTGCCGCCCGAGCAGCACCACAACTGGAAGTACATCGCTTTTGGCCCGGACAAGAAGCTCTACGTGCCGTTCGGCGCGCCGTGCAACATCTGCGAGCCGCCCGAGCAGTACGCGCAGATCAGGCGCTACAACCGCGACGGCTCGGGCATGGAGGTGATCGCGCGCGGCATCCGCAACAGCATCGGTTTCGACTGGCACCCGAAGACGGGCGAGCTCTGGTTCACCGACAACGGGCGCGACTGGATGGGCGAGGAGGGCCCGGAGGACGAGCTCAACCGCGTGTCGAAGGTGGGCCTGGACTTCGGGTTCCCGCATTGCCACGCCAACGGCATCCCCGACTCGCAGTACAAGAAGGAGGCCCCGTGCAAGGGCGTCACCCTGCCGGTCGCTCTGCTGGGCCCGCACGCCGCCGCGCTCGGCATGATCTTCTATACGGGGAACATGTTCCCGGCCGCGTACCAGAACACCATCTTCGTCGCTCGGAAGGGCTCGTGGAACCGCACGAAGCTCTTCGCCTTCGACGTCGTGAACGTCAAGCTCGAAGGCGACGGCAAGAACGCCAAGGTGACGCCGTTCATGACCGGCTTCCTGAATCCCCAGGAGAACAAGTTCTGGGGGCGGCCGGTGTACGTCCTGCAGATGCCCGACGGCGCATTGCTCGTCTCCGACGAGCAGGATGGCGCGATCTTCCGCGTGACCTACCGCAAGTAGCGCGGCGTTACCGGTTCTGGCGGTCCTGAGCAGGGCCCTCGGGTCGCGACAGGCTCACCGCGGTGTTGATGAGCGAAACGTGGGAGAGCGCCTGAGGGAAGTTACCCACCAGACGCCGCAATCCGCGATCGTACTCCTCCGAGAGCAGCCCGACGTCGTTGGCGAGGCCCACCAGCCGCTCGAAGAGGGCCCGGGCTTCCTCGCGGCGGCCCTGCAGGACATAATTGTCGGCCAGCCAGAACGAGCAAGGGAGGAAAGCCCCCTCGCCCGGCGGAAGGCCATCGACGCCGGAGCGGGTCTCGTAGCGGTCGAGGAAGCCTCCCCGCAGCAGGCGCTTTTCAGCGGCGGCGACAGTACCCCGGACGCGAGGATCCTCCGGCGGAAGGAAGCCCACCACCGGGAGCATCAGCAGGCTGGCATCCACCTCCTTGGACCCGTAGGACTGCACGAACGATCCCAGCTCCGCGTCGTATCCGTGCCGGCAGACCGACTCGTGGATCTGGTCGCGCAGCGCGCGCCATCTGTCGAGCGGCCCCTCCGTCCCGAATTGCTCGATCGACTTGACCGCGCGGTCCATCGCTAGCCACGCCATCACCTTGGAGTGGGTGAAATGGCGCCGGGGCCCGCGCACTTCCCAGATGCCTTCGTCGGGCTCGTTCCAGATGGTCTCCAGGTATTCCATCAGGTTGCGCTGCAGCGCCCAGCTCGCCTGCTCGTAGGGGAGCCCGACCCGGCGAGAGACGTGCAGCGCACCCATCACCTCGCCGTAGACGTCGAGCTGCAGCTGGTTCGAGGCGGCATTCCCGATGCGGACGGGCCGTGAGCCCTCGTACCCGGGCAGCCAGTCGAGCGTCAGCTCCGGCAGGCGCCGCTCGCCGGCGAGCCCGTACATGATCTGGATCTGCGCCGGATCCCCGGCGACCGCGCGCAGCAGCCAGTCGCGCCAGGCGCGCGCTTCGGTCGAGTAGCCTGCGCTCATCAGGGAGTAGAGCGTGAAGGTGGCGTCGCGCAGCCAGCAGATGCGGTAGTCCCAGTTGCGCACGCCGCCGAGCTCTTCCGGAATTGACGTCGTCGCCGCCGCGGCGATGCCGCCGGTTGGGTCGTAGGTCAGCGCCTTGAGCGTGATGAGCGACCGCAGGACGATCGGCCGGTACGGCCCCTGCACCTGACACTGGGCGGACCACTCCCTCCAGCCCGCCTCGGTCCCTGCGAGCGCCTGCTCAGCGTCCACGTGACCCGGATCGGGCAAGTGGGAGGGCGCCCAGGTGAGCACGAAGGGAATCCGCTCGCCTTCGCCTACCGAGAAGAGCGCCACGGTGGTGAGCCCCTCACCGTGCGTGGCGACGGGCGTGACGAGCCGGAGGACCTCGGGCCCGCCGACCGCCTCGATGCCGCCCTCCATCGCGCGTACCCAGGGGACGATCGCGCCGTAGCCGAATCGGATGATGAGCTCCATCCGCATCGGCACGCGACCGCGGTTCCCGACCACGATGCGCGCGAGGTCGGTCCCTTGGCCGGACATGGGCATCAGGTCGACGAGCGTCACGCTCCCCTCGTCCGTCTCGAACTCCGTTTCGAGGACGAGCGTGCCCTCGCGGTACCGCCGGTGGACGCGCCGCACTCCACCGGCCGGCGCGATCTGCCAGCGCCCGTGCTCGCGTGAGCCGAGCAGCGCGGCGAAGCAGGCATCCGAGTCGAATCGCGGCAGGCAGAGCCAGTCGATCGAACCGTCCTTCGCGACCAGCGCCGCGCTCCGGCAGTCGGCGATGATCGCGTAGTCCTCGATCCGGGACGGCATCTCCTGCATCCTAGCCGATAGATGACCAGCGATCCCTCGATCCACGAACGGTTCGTCCGGGATGCAGATCCGCAAGCTGGCGCTGAACCGGGCATCGGCGCGCGATGCCTCGTGGCTCAGAGGTACTCTCGCTCGAGCCAGCACGGACTTCGGCTCGACGATCGAGGATGGCGGAGACGGCAGCCTGCTGCTGCGCTGGTGAGTTTGTCGGCGACGTAAGCTAACACTGCCGTGTTACCGTTATCGTCGTCGTTTTCACCATCATTGACATCCCATGCCGCCGGCACACGTAGTCCCAGGCAAGCCCGTGCCCGCACGGGCTGCTGCTTGGTAACGCTTTCGGCTCTGTCCCGGCCGCCCACGCGAGCTCGGCCTCGTCACACTTGCGGGACGACCCGTCGAGCGTTGGCGTTCGCTCCCCCGGTTTGATGGCAGCATGGTCCAATTGCAGGTCTCCCGGTTGGCCGGATACGTATACGTCCACAAAAGATGGCCTGCTTACGTACCAATGAGACAGAGCAAGGCGAGGACTGCGCGGGTGTACCTCGGTACCTCGGCTTCCATACGGAACGGAAAGTAGCCAGCGACCGGCCCGCCTCATCAAACGCGGCGCCACGTAGTCATCTTTGCCGATCGCTAAGACTCACGTTACGACGATAATGGGACCGCGTTGGCTGTGTTCACCCGGGGCGATCTCCGAGCAGCGGCAACCCGGAAGCCTGGCGCACGACTGGGCTTCCGGAGATCGAGTGATGGAGACGAGCTATGTGGAGCGACAGCACCCCGGGTGAAAAGCTTCTCACGAAGGGGGAAGTTGCGCAGCTGTGCCGCGTAGAGATTCGCACCGTCGACCGGTGGGTGGCTGCCCGCAAGATCAAATCCTACCGGACGCCGAGCGGCCGCCTTCTGTTCCGAAAAGGAGACGTGCTGACGGCGGCGGATCGACGGAAGGACCGCATCGTTCAGAATGGCCGATGATCCGGCGCGCCGTTCGGGAACCTCGTAGAGCTGGCTAGAATCCTGGCCACTGCCGGGCCGAACTGCGACCGATTGCTTCTTCGTCTCACGACGCCGGGCCGGCGCTCCGCTTCGAAGCGTACGGGAAGGTAGTTCGACATTTCGCGACATTTCCGGTCAATGCAGGCGTCTCCCTTGCACGAGACCGGTGTCAGTCGCACGTGTGCGCTGATGAACAGTACGAGTGCGCTTGAGCCGTACGAGTGCGTTGCGAGGCTGTTGACGTGGTCCGCACGTTTAGGAGGCGACCCATGAACCGGCAAGCAGTGATCGCGTTATTGCGAACGTCCGCTGTCGCGGTGGTCGTGGTGTTAGGCCTGGTTGTCGTCCCCAAAACCGTACCGGCCGCGAAGGAACGCCAACAACAGGAAGGCCAAGAACTGGCGCGCCAACAACAGGACGGCGGCCAACAGGACGGCGGCCAACAACAAACACCGCCGGACTATAATCCGTATCCACCGGGCATCCTGCCGGCCGATCTCACAACGGAGCTCAACAGGGTCCGGGGCGAAGTCCAGGGCATCTTCCAGGAAGCTCTCGCACAGTGGCGCGCATTACCGCCTCCGAATCTGACAGGGCAACCGCCGACCCTGCAGGGCAGCGGCTATGCGATGGTCCAAGCGCTCGGCAAGCTGATGAACTTCGACGAGAACATGTCCACCCTCAGGGATCAAGCCTGCGCCTCTTGCCACATGCCCTATGCCGGTTTTAGCGGACCGATCCCGTCGGTCAACCTGACGATGATCGCGTATCCTGGGTCGTTCCACTTCCGGGCCGGCAAGCGGACCGCGCAACGATACACGTATTCACCCAGATTCCCCGTATTGGAGCTCTACCCGGCACAACAGCTGTTAGTTGGCGGAAACTTCTGGGATGGTCGCTCGACCGGATTCATCCTGCAAAATCCCGACGCCGAGCAGGCGCAGCACCCTCCCGTCGATACTCAAGAAATGGGTTTGCCTGATACGGCGTGCATCGCGTGGCGGCTGTCCCAGGCCGAGTACCGACCTCTCTTCGAGCAGGTGTGGGGCGCGGGCTCGTTCGACATCAATTTCCCGAGCGACACCGAGCAGATCTGCTCGACTCCTGGAGGAGCGTCGGTGTTCGGCACCAACACCACGCCAGTCAACCTGACGCCACTGGATCGCACCCGCGCAAACAGCGTCTTCAATCACTGGGGGCAGTCGATTTCCTTCTTCGAAGACTCACCGGAGGTCAGCCCGTTCACCTCGAAAGTGGATGCCAACATAAACGGGCTGCCTGGTTCCGCCTACACGCCGGATGAGGCCGCCGGTGCCATTTTGTTCGCTGGCAAAGCGAACTGCAATTCCTGCCATATCGACGGACAAAGGACCACCCTGGCGCCGGGCCAGACCCAAACCGGCACATTCGCCACAAATGCGAGGCCTTTGTTTACCTGCTTCGGCTATTCCAATCTCGGCCTGCCCCTGAATCCAAGGGATGCCTTCTTCTATCAGACCACGCCGGATTTCTTCGGCTTCACCCCCAATCCCCACGGCTTCGGCTACAGAGATTTGGGATTAGGCACCTTCCTCAGAAGCGGTTTCGGCTCCGCCCCCAATCCGAACGCGACCTGGACGCAGCTCGCGCCGCGGATGGATGGCCGACAGCAGGTATCTACGGTGCGCAATGTGGCCATGGCGCCGACAAAGTGTCCCACCACCGAGGCGCCAGGGCCGTACTTCCAGAAGGAGTTCTTCCACAATGGCTACATCAAGAGCCTGAAGCAGCTCGTCCACTTCTACAATACGCGCGACGTGTTTCCGTTCCCCGTCACGTCGGGACACTGCCCGGCGGGAACGACGGAAAAGGTGGACTGCTGGCCCATGCCCGAGGTCCCG
>DASQBG010000215.1:0-12713 GCA_035635335.1 Myxococcales bacterium
CCGGGTGTCGATGCCACGCATCCAGGAGGTGTGGCGGGAGTACGGGCCGCGCGGGGTGGACCTCTACTCGGTGGACACCGACGATCCCGGGGCGGACCGCGAGGCGCAGGTGAAGCAGTTCCTGCTGCAGAACGGCCTGACCTTCCCCGTGGTCCTCGACGACGGCACGGCGTCGAGCGCGTTCTCCATCGCCGTCCTCCCCACCATGGTGGTGCTGGACCGGGACGCGCAGGTGGTCTGGACCCACGCCGGCGCGCTGACCGGCGCGGGCGAGCGGGAGTTGCGCGGCGTGCTCGACCGCGCCCTCGCGGCGCCCGCTGCCGCCCGCGGCGGCGGCTAGAAACGCATCCCTTGACGTCGGCACAGGGAAGGCGCAGCGCCGCCGAATATGGCGGCGGCTGATCGGTCAGGCCACCGTGCGGCCCATCGAGTGGTAGCCCTTGTCCACGTAGACCGTGGTCCCGGTGATCCCGCTCGCCAGCGGGCTGCAGAGGAAGGCGGCCGCGTTTCCCACCTCGGCGGCGGACAACTCTTGTGGCAACGGCGCGTTCTGCGCGTAGTACTTGACCATCTCGTCGATTAAGCCGATCGCGCTCGCCGCGCGCGAGGCGTAGGGCCCCGCGCTGATGGTGTTCACCCGCAGCCCGTACTTGCGGCCTGCCTCGAACGCGAGCGTGCGCGTGTCGCTCTCCAGCGCGGCCTTGGCGGACGACATGCCGCCGCCGTAGCCGGGCACCACGCGCTCGCTGGCCATGTACGTGAGCGAGACCACGGCGCCGTCGGGCCGCAGGAGCGGGCCCAGCCGCGCGAGAAGGCCGACCAGCGAGTAGGCGGACACGCTCACCGCGGCAAGGTACCCGGCGCGGCTCGTCTCCAGCAACGGCTTCTTCACCTCCGGCCCGTTGGCGAGCGAGTGGACCAGGATGTCGATCGGCTTCTCCCCGAAGTCCTTCACCAGCTGCGCGGCCAACCCGGCGATGGAGAAATCGCCCCGCTCGACGTAGCGCTTGTTGGCGCGGACGTCCTCGGGAGCGTCCTCGAACCGATCGTAGGCGGCGTCGAGCGGATAGATGCGCTCGAACTCGAGCATCTTCCCGCCTACGAGCCTGCGCGATTCGTCCATCTTGCCGCGGCGGATGAGGTTCTCGAAGATGTTCAGCGCCGGCGGCCAGGTGCCCACGCAGATCGAGGCGCCCGCCTCGGCCATCGCCTTGGCGATGGCGAACCCGAACCCGCCGTCGTCGGCCACGCCCGCGACGAGCGCCCGCTTGCCCGAGAGGTCGATGGGGAGCATGCGCGCCCATATCGCGCGCGCCGCGCCGGGATGCAAGCGGCGCGATGGTGTACTGTGCGCGGCCCATGCACCTCTCGGCGTGGGCGACGGCGGGGCTGGTGCTCGCCGCACTGGCGGCCGGCCTGGTGGACGCGGTGGCCGGCGGCAGCGGCGTCATCGCGGTCCCGGCGCTCCTCGCCGCGGGGCTGCCGCCGCACCTGGCGCTCGGGACCAACAAGGCGCAGGGCGTGTTCGGCACCTGCGCATCGACGCTGCGGTACGCGCGCGCCGGCCTGCTCGACCCGAGGCGGGCGCGGGTGACGTTTCCGGCGGGACTCGCGGGATCGCTGTGCGGCGCGGCGCTCGTGCTGCTGGTCCCGCCGTCCACGCTGCGGCCCATGGTGCTGGTGCTGCTCATCGCGGTGGCGGTGGCACTCGCGCTCCGGCCGTCTGCGCCGACCGCGACCGCGACCCCGACCGCGATCCTGACCCCGACCTCGACCGCGACCCCGACCTCCCCGTCGACCTGGGCGCGCCGCGCACCGCGGCTCGCCGCCGCGGCGGTGGCCCTCCTCCTCGGCGCCTACGATGGCTTCTTCGGGCCTGGCGCGGGCACGTTCCTCATCCTCGCCTTCGCCTTCCTCTTCGATCTGCCGCTGCAGCGCGCCTCGGCTGATGCGAAGCCGGTGAACTTCGCCAGCAACCTCGCTGCGCTCGCGCTCTTCTCCGCGCGTGGTGCGGTGCTCTGGGAGGTTGCGCTGCCCATGGCCGCGGCCCAGTTCGCCGGCGGTTGGCTAGGGGCGCACCTCGCCGTCCGGGGCGGCGACCGCCTGGTCCGGGCCCTGGTGCTACTGGTCGTGCTCGCTCTGGTCGCGAAGCTCGCGACCGACATGGTCCGCGCCGCTCACTGAACCGGGGCCGGCGAGGTCGAGGTCGAGGTCGAGGTCGGGGTCCTCGGCGCTACTCGGTCCGCCACTGGCCCATCGGGGCGGGCGGAGGAGGAATGTCCTCCTCGCGCGTGCGGCCCAGCCCGAGCGACTCGGCCGCGCGGGCGACCAGGCCGATCAGCGCGGCGTCGCGCCAGCCTTTCTTCGCTTCCCCGTAGAGAAAGTCGACCGCGCCGGAACGGGTGCGCGCGCGGTGGTAGGGCCGATCGGTGGTGATGGCGTCGTAGATGTCCGAGAGCTGCAGGATCTGCGGCGGGAGCGGGAACTGCGATCCCTTGATCCCGTCGGGGTAGCCCGTGCCGTCGAGCCGCTCGTGGTGCCAGCGGATGATGGGCAGCAGATGGCGCAGGCTCTTGAGCGGCTCGCAGATGCGCTCCCCGATGATGGGGTGCTTGTTCATGACGATGCGTTCTTTCTCGGTGAGCCGGCCTGCCTTGTTGATGATCTCGTTGGGGATGCCGATCTTTCCGATGTCGTGCAGCACGCCGCCCTGGCGCAGCGCCTCGCGCGTGTCGTCGTCGAGCCCCGCCAGCCGGCCCACCTCGTCGGCCAGTGCGCCGACGCGTTCCGTGTGCCCCTCGGTGTAGGCGTCCTTCGCCTCGACCGCGTTGGCGAGCGCGAAGATCACCTGCGTCGCGTCCTCGAGCCTCTCGGTGACCGCGCGGTTGCGGAGCACGGCGCGGATCCGCGCTTGCAGCTCGGCCCCGCCGGGCGGCCAGTGGGCGACGTGATCGGCGCCCGCGTCGAGCGCGGCGACGGTCGCCTCTCCGTTGCCGACCACGAATCCGATGATGGGCAGGAGCCGCGTCGCCGCCGCGCCCTTGATCCGCCGGCAGACGGAGATTCCGTCGGCGCCGGGGCGCAAGTCGACGACCACCGCGGCCGGGCGCGCCGCGAGCAGCGCGTCGGCGGCCTCCGCGACGTTGGCGGCTTCCACCACGCTCCAGGAGGTGCCCAGCGCCGCTCCAACGCCGGACCGGAACGCAGGGTCGCCCGCCAGCAGGATGCGCAGCTCTGATGGCATCGTCGGAAATTTTAGCAGACTTCAACAGGGCCCACCGCGTCGGTTCCTGCGATTTCGCCGTGCGACGCGCACCCACAGCGGAGCACCTGGAATCCTGCACCGCTCCTTTTCAGCTCCCCAGGCCGACCCACTCGGAACCGTCCTGGTAGTGCTCCCGCTTCCAGATCGGCGCGTCCTTCTTCAGCTCTTCGATCGCGTGCCGGGCGGCGGAGAAGGCATCGGCGCGGTGGGGCGAGGCGGCGGCGATCACCACCGAGAGCGCGCCCGGGTCGAGGCTTCCGATCCGGTGGTGGATGGCGAGCCGCGTCCCTGGCCAGCGCGCCCGCGCCTCTTCCTCGATGCGCGCGAACACGCGCAGCGCCATCTCGGGATACGCCTCGTACTCGAGCCGCACCACGCCGCGGCCGCGGTTGTGCGCGCGCACGGTGCCGATGAAGGTGACCACCGCCCCGCAGTCGGTGCCGGCGACGGCGGCGACCGGCGCGTCCACCGCGAGCGGGCCGTCGGAGATGCGGTGGGCACCGGCTCCGCCTGACACCGGCGGGATGAACGCCACCTCCGCGCCGTCGCGCAGCGGCTGCTCGGCGGGCGCGAATTGCTGATCGACCGCGAGCCGCAGCCGGTCCACGATCGCGCGCAGCCCGGGATGCGCGGAGCAAGCGGCCTCGCGCGCATCGGCTGCCGTCGCGCCGTCGCGCAACTCCACCGTCTCGCGGGGGACCCCCGCCCGCTCCCGCGCCGCGGCGAAGTAGAGCAGGGTGACGCGCATCCGTGCTTCCTCCAATTCGACCTCGACCTCGACCGCGACCTCGACCGCGACCTCGACCCGACCCCGACCCGGACCTCAACCCGGACCTCGACCCGACCCCGACCTCGACCCCTCCGACCCCGGCCGTGATCGGCTCTTCTACCTCGTGTACACCCCCCGGCCGAAGCTCGTTGCCTCCCGGGGCGGTGTTCCTTAGAGTGCGCCCCTCCATGGCTGACGGCGGGCACAACCTGGGCACGGTGGAGTTGCTCGCGCTGTTGCGCGACCCCTCGCTCAAGCCCGACAGCATCGCCGAGGAGATGGAGTGCGCCGGCGCGCACCCGTGCACGGCGGCGCAGATCGCCGAGGCCCGCGAGCTGCTCGGCCTGCTGCAGCGGGAGCAAACCGCCCAGTCCACCGGCCTTGCGGCCGAAGGCGCGGCAGCCGAGCCCGACGTGGCGCGCCGGATCTCGGCGCTCCCGGAGCCGCTCGCGCTCGCGCTGGTGCGGGCGGCCGGAGACGCGCAGCGCCAGGAGGCGTTGGTGGAGCTGACCGCGGCGCCGCAGAAGGCGCTCGCCAAGGATGCCAAGCGCGAGCTGCAGCGGCTCAAGCAGCGCGGCTTCCAGGTCCAGGAGCTCAGGCCGCGCGGCGAGCCGGTGATGAAGCCGCTGCCGGAGGCCGAGGCGCCTGCCTGCTACGCCAGCTCGATCGACGCCTACGGCGAGCGCGCGGTGTGGTGGTCGCGCGCGACCCGCGGCGGCGTGGAGGTGGTGCAGGCGGTGGTGTCCGACGTGAAAGGCATCCTCGCCATCGACGCGCTCGCGCTCTCGCGGCGGAACTTCCGCGACTTCGCCAAGCGGCTCCCACGGCAGGGCGGGGTGGTGACCAGCGTCGAGGTGCCCAAGGAACACGCGCGCTGGTTGATCGCCCAGGCTGCGGAGGAGGGCTCTCGCAACGGCTTCTCGCCTCCGCCGGCGTACGCCGACGCGCTGCGCATCCTGGGACCGGCGCCGCAGGAGCCGCCGCCCGGCGCGTCCACCGCCTTCGGTCCCGACGGCGAGCTGCCGCACCGTCTGGCGGGGGCGGCGCTCTTCGCCGACCCTCTGTTCATGAGCTGGATACCGGAGGAGGAGGCGCTGCGCTCCTTCGCGCTCAAGGTGGACGAGATCTCCGTCAGCCGCCTTTTCATCGACGACGCCCAGCGCAAGGCGGCGTTCGAGCGCGCCGCCGACGACGCGGCCGAGGCGTACTTCACGCCGCAGCGCCGCGCCCGCTACGCGCGCCGTCTGCTGGAGATGGCGCACGTTCTCGCCTCGGAGGGCAGGGTGGACGCCGCGCGGACCGCGGTGGCCGTGTCGCGGGACGTGCAGGGAGAGCAGGGCGCGAAGAACGCCTTCTGCCGGGCCCTCTTCAGCCACGCCCTGGAAGGCCGCTGGCAGCCGCCGGCGGAGACTCCCGCCGCGCCCGCCACGCCGGGCGGGCTGATCACGCCCTGATGGCCGAGCACAAGAACCCGCTGCCCACCACCGACGCCGTGATCGCGGGCGCCGACGGGCGGGTGGTGCTCATCCTGCGCAAGAACGAGCCGCGTGGATGGGCGCTGCCGGGCGGGTTCGTCGACTATGGCGAGGAGCTGGGCCACGCCTGCAGGCGCGAGGCGCGGGAGGAGACCGGGCTCGAGGTGGAGCTGATCGAGCAGCTCTTCACCTACTCCGACCCGCGGCGGGACCCGCGCAAGCACACCATCTCGACCGTGTACGCCTGCCGCGTCCGCGCCGGCACGCTGCAGGCCGGCGACGACGCGCAGGACGCCCGCTGGTGCGCCGAATCCGACATCCCCTGGAAGGATCTCTGCTTCGACCACGCGGAGATCCTGCGCGACTACTTCCGCTGGGCCAAGACCGGCCAGCGCCGCAAGCTCTGACCGCCGTGGACTAAGACCGTGAAAATGTCTTTTATCGCGTCGACTGGGGGCCGGTCGGCGGTGGGACGGGGAGGGGTTCGGGGCGGGCGAGGGTGCGGACCCGGGCGTCGGTCTGCTGCCACTGGTTGTAGGCGTCGACGGCGGTCGCGCGCAGGTCGGCGGCTTGCTTGCGCAGCTGCGCCTCGCGGACCTGCGCCTCGGCGAGGCGCGACTCGATCGCGCCGCCGTTGGCGGACTGCGCCTGGGGTACGTCGGCGGCGCTCATGGCGCGGAGCTTGGCCTGCTCGACCATCGCGCCCGCGGTCTCGAGGTGGGCGGCGGCCGCGTTCCGGTCGGCCTGCGCCACCTGGACCATGCGCTCGAGGTAGGCGCGTTTCATGTCCGCCGCGCGGATCCGGTCCTGCGCCGCCCGGACCTCCTCGTCGGCCCGCGCCAGCTGGTCCTGGGGCGCGTACTGCCTCTTCAAGAGATCCCGCTCCGCGAGCGCGCGCTTGAGCTGCGCGTCGGCCACCCCGCGCTCGGTCTTCGCCACCTCGAGGCGCGCCTGGGCGTCCGCTTCGTTGGCCCGCGACCGGGCGAGCGTGTCCTGGGCGCGTCCCTGCTCGACGCGAGCGTCGTCCACGGGCTGCATCTGCGACTCGTCGAGCCGCGCCAGCCCGGAATCGTCCACCTTCTGCACCGGCTTCGGGCTGCTCGCGCAAGCCAGCGCGAGCGCGCACGCCGGGACCCCCCACCTCGCATTGCGCATGGTTGCCCCTCGCTCGTTAGGCAATTTTCCGTCCGCTGTTGAACGTAGTTCCTGCGCGCCGGGGATGCATCGAGTACACTGCCCCGCCGTGCTCTCCATTCTTTTGACGGTCGTCGGCCTGGGGTTGCTCATCGCCGCCCACGAAGCAGGCCACCTGGTGCTCGCCCGCCTGCTCGGCATGCGTGTGGAGACGTACTCGCTCGGCTTCGGGCCGCGCATCGCTGGTTTCCGGCGCGGCGAAACCGATTATCGGCTGAGCGCCATTCCCCTCGGCGGCTATTGCAAAATTGCCGGGTTCTCGCCGGACGAGCCGGCCGCCCAGGACCCCTCCGACCCGGGCTCCTACGCGAACAAGCCGGCCTGGCGCCGCTTCCTCGTGATCGCCGCCGGCCCCGGCGTCAACTACCTCCTCGCCTTCGTCATCATCGCCGGCCTCTACGTCACCCGCGGCTTCGTCGACCTCTCCACCACTCGCGTGCAGGTGCTGCCAGGCAGGCCGGCCGCCGCCGCGGGGCTGCAGACCGGCGACCGGGTGGTGGCGATCGACGGCGCCCAGGTCTCCTCGTTCGGCGACATGATGCGCGAGCTTCGCAAGGCCGATGCTCCGCCGGCGCGGCGGTTCGAGGTGCAGCGCGGCGGCGAACGCCACGCCGTCGAGGTACGCCCCGACAACGGCGTCATCGGTGTTACGCAGGACAAAGTACTGGTCCAGGTCCCGTTCGCCGAGGCGCTTCCCCGCGCCGCCCGCGACGTCTGGGCGCTGAACCTCGCCACGCTGCGGGCCCTCTGGGACATCGCGCAAGGGCGCGGAGGAGCGTCGCTCGCGGGACCGATCGGGATCGTCAAGCAGGCCTCGGCCGAGGTGAAGCGAGGCCTGGCGGACTTCGCCGGCATCCTCGCCAACATCTCGGTGGGGCTCGCGATCTTCAATTTCCTCCCAGTGCCCGCGCTCGATGGCGGGCGGCTGGTGTTCCTTGGCATCGAGCTGGTGAGCGGGCGCAAGGTGAACCAGCGTGCCGAAACGGTGGTCCACCTGGTCGGATTCCTTTTCCTCGTCGCGCTGGTCCTGGCTGTCACCCTATTCGGCGACTTGCACCTGGGGCGGAAGCTGTTCCGCGGAGGGTGAACCTCGCCCTCGGGGCGCTTCAGTCTAATTTGACTGCACTGGAATCGGCCGGTGTAGAGTCCGGCTGTGACTTTGCGGGTCGCGATCGTCGACGCCCACCCGCTGTACCGCGCGGGGCTGCGCGTCGCGCTCTCCGACGGTGCTCGTGGGCTGGAGATCGTCGGCGAGGCCGACTCTCTCAAGAGCGCGGCCGCGCTGCTCGCGGATGCCCGGGTCGACGTGGTCGTGCTCGACTCGTCGCTGCCGGGCACCGGCGGGCTCTCGGTCCTGCGCCAGCTGCTCCGCCGCAATCCGGAGCGGCGCGTGCTGGTGCTCTCGGCGCAGACCGCCGAGGACTTCGCCGCCGAGGCGTTCGCTGCCGGCGCGATGGGATACGCCAGCAAAGACGGGAACGCCCAGGAGATCGTGACCGCCATCCGTGAAGTGGGCGCCGGTCAGCGATACCTCTGCCCGCGGCTCGCGCTGGAGCGGGTGAACCAGCATCTGCTCGAGCGCCCCGCCGGAGACCGCGCGCCCCTCGACGTGCTGTCCGCGCGCGAGCGCGAGATCTTCCGGCTCCTGGTCCTGGGCTGTTCCAACGAGGAGATTGCCAAACGCCTCCGCATCAGCCGGCGAACGGTCGAGACCCACCGCAGCCGGATTCTCAAGAAGCTGCGCGTCCACTCGGCGGTCGAGCTGCTGCGCCTGGCAGCGCGGCACGGGCTGATCAGCTCCTAGGCCCGCTCTCCCATGGCGCAGCGTGTTACAACGCGGCTTCCAGGGGGTGCCCCTCTCTAACTTTCCCCCCTCCCTGAGGGTCTACCTCCGAGCGGGAAGGATCCGCCCGCGGAGGGACCTGAACCGATGCCCCAGGGCAACCACATCGCGGATCGCCTCGGCGCCTGGATGGCCGGCACCCTGCCGCCGGACGAGGCGGGCGAGGTCCGGCGCCACCTCGATTCGTGCCCCGCGTGCGCCGAGGAGCGCGACCTGTTGCGGGAAGGGACCTCGATGGTCGCTCCCCTGCCCGCCGTCGTCCCACGCCTGGGATTCGCCCCGCGCGCCGCCGCCCGGGCGAGCGAGGTCCGGCCCCGGCCGCTGGGCGCCCCCTGGTGGCGCTGGGCGTTCGGCGGCGGTTTGACCGCGGCCGCGGTCGCGGCGGCCGCGCTGCTAATCGCGCGCCCGGCGCCGCGCGCGAGCGGAGAGGAGCTGATCCTCGCGCAGCGCCTCGAGCTGTTCGAGGACCTGAACGTGGTGCAGAACCAGGACGCGCTCCGCGATCTCGAGGTTGTGGCGGTGCTCCACACGCTCCAGCCCGAGGGCAACCCGTGACGAGCGGCGCCGCGCTCGCGCTGCTGGTCACGCTGGCTGCGGCACCGGCCGCCTCTCGCGCGCAGGCGGGGCAATCCGCCGAGGAGCGCTTCCGCAGCCTGCCGCCGGAGAAGCAGGAGGAGCTCCGCCGCCGCTACCGTGAGCTGCAGCAGCTCCCCGCGGACGAGCGGCAGCGGATCCAGGACAACGTCGCGCGGCTGAACCGGATGACCCCCGACGAGCAGGCCCGCGTCGACGAGAACTATCGCCGGTTCCTCGGGATGCCGCCCGAGCAGCGGCAGCAGGTGTTGCAGCAGTGGCAACGTTTCCGCTCCCTCTCTCCCCAGGAACGCGAGCAGCTGCGTGAGTCGCTGCGCCGCGTGATGGGCGCCCAGCCCGATCAGCGCCGGCAGATCCTGGAGAACATGGACCGCTGGCAGCGGATGACCCCGGAGCAGCGCGAGGAGGCCCGCCAGCGCTTCCGCGAGCAGCGCCAGGAGAGGCGACAGGACCGCCAGGAGCAGCGCCGCGAGCGCAAGCAGGAGCAGGGGGAGCGGCAGCGCCGCCACTGAGCCATGATCTTCCGCGCCTCGCTGCTGCTCGCTGCCGCGCTCTGCGGGCTCCCGGCCGCGCGCGCCGAAGAGGCGCGGCGCCCGCCGCCGCGGGCCGGGCAGCAGGCGCAGCAAGGGAAGCCGCTCTCGGCCGAGGACGCCGAGGTCGTCCGCCAGCTGGCGCTGCTCGAGCAGCTCGAGCTGCTCCGCAACCTCGACCTCTTCGACCCCCAACCTTCCCACACCCAGCAAGCCAGGCAGCAACCAGACGCCGGAACACCCGAACCGCCCCAGCGCCAGCCATAGCGCTCAAAAAACGTTTCACGCAGAGCCCGCAGAGATCGCAGAGGAGACAGCTTCTTTTGAATCCAGAATCTCTGCGTGCTCAGCGGGCTCTGCGTGAAACGTTTCTAGTCGTACTGCCTTCAGCGCTCCAGTTCGGAGGGGGATTGGGGGAGGGATTCGTTGCCGGC
Organism: Myxococcales bacterium; assembly: GCA_035635335.1. Classification (GTDB taxonomy): domain Bacteria; phylum Myxococcota; class Myxococcia; order Myxococcales; family 40CM-4-68-19; genus VBKO01. The sequence continues at coordinate 10,105 of DASQBG010000215.1, forward strand.
GTCGTCCACGGTCGCGACGGCGAAGAACTCGTCGTCTGGAATGACGTTCTGCAGGACGACGTGGTCCACCTTGCCGACCAACTGGGCCCGTTCCCAGCGGACCGAGTCGGCGCGGCGGCGGTAGACCGCCACGTTGGCGATGCGTGGGTCTTTGGGGAGCGTCCAGCGAAGCCGCGTATCCGGGCTCACCGCGCCGCCCAGCTTGACCGCCGCCGGAGCGGCCGGCGCGAAAGCGAGTGACCCCAGCGCGGCGGCGAGCGCCCGGCAGAGCTTGGCGGTGTACGGCGCGTCGAAATGCGCCAGGTCGTCGCCGTACTGGCGGCCGTTCTCCACCCGCGGGGTCTGGTGCTCGCGGTCGTAGTGCTCGACCATCTCCGAGAGCCGCAACGCGGGGAACCCCTGCTGGTTGAACGAGGTGTGGTCGGACCCGCGCGCGATGCGGTCGCGCCGCAGCATGACCAGGAGGTCGAGGTTCTCCACGTATCGCTCGCCCAGCCGTTCCACGTAGCGGGCCCACTCCCGCGAGGGGCTGTCGTTCTCGCCCCCGACCGCGTCGCGCAGCCGCTTCTGGGCCTCGCTCTCCGCGATCGGCGTCCCCTCCGAATAGAGGCGGCCGCGAGTGTTGTCGACCACCCCGTTCTGCCCCTCGATGTTGCCGGCGATGTCCACGCTGGTCATCGCCAGCACCTCCACGCCCTCCTGCTTGAGGCGTTGCGCCAGGTGGGCGGAGCCGATCAGCCCCTGCTCCTCGCCGGCCACCGCGACGAAGTACATGGTCACCGCGGGCTGTTCCCGGGCGAAGGCGCGCGCCAGCTCCAGCGCCATCGCGGTGCCGCTCGCGTCGTCCACGGCGCCCGGGGCGTCGCTCTGCGCATCCATCACGTTCGACGGCATGCTGTCGTAGTGGCCGGTCATCACGATGGCTTGCTTTCCGCGCGCCGCGTCGGTCCCGGGGAGCACCGCGCCCACGTTGATCAGCTCCACCGGCGTGGGAACGCGGCGACCTGGCTCCGTGGTGAAGCGGTCCTCGAACGGCTTGAGCCGCGTGTCTTGCGCCGCCGCTCCGAACTGGGCGGCCAGCCAGCGCCGCGCGGCGCCGATGCCGCGCGTCTCGGACTTCGTCTCCGACAGCGTGTGCCGGGTCCCGAACCCGACCAGCTTCGCGACCGTGGCCTGGAGCGCCGCGGGTTCGATGCGCTGCCCGACGGCGTCGACGCGCGAATCGCGGCGCGCCGGCGCGACCGCGGCCAGCAGTAGGACGAGCAGCATCGGTGGTCCCCTCCCTCAGTCGCCGCCAGCAGGGCGGCGCTTACGCTAATTCTCAGGCGACGCGCGCGCGGCCCAGCACCTTGTTGAGGTACTGCCCGGTGTAGCTCTGCTTGACCCGCGCCACGTCCTCGGGCGCGCCGGTGGCCACGATGTATCCGCCCTGGTCGCCGCCCTCCGGGCCCATGTCGACGATCCAGTCGGCGCACTTGATCACGTCCAGGTTGTGCTCGATCACGATCACCGTGTTGCCCGCCTCGACCAGGCGGTTCAGCACGTTGAGCAGGCGCCGGATGTCCTCGAAGTGCAGCCCGGTGGTGGGCTCGTCGAGCACGTACAGCGTGCGCCCGGTGTCGGTCCGGGCCAGCTCGCGCGACAGCTTGATGCGCTGGGCTTCGCCGCCCGAGAGGGTAGGGGAGGGCTGGCCGATCTTGATGTAGCCCAGGCCCACGTCGTCGAGCGTCTTCAGGATGCGGATGATCTCCTTGTGCACGCTGAAGTGCTCCATCGCCTCGCGCACCGAGAGGTCCAGCACCTCGGCGACGTTTCTCCCCTTGAAGGTCACCCGCAGGGTGGCGTCGTTGAAACGCTTGCCGTGGCACACCTCGCAGGGAACGTACACGTCGGCGAGGAAATGCATCTCGACGACCTTCATCCCGTCGCCTTCGCACGCCTCGCAGCGCCCGCCCTTCACGTTGAAGCTGAAGCGGCCCGGCTCGTACCCGTAGGCGCGCGCCTCGGGCGTGCGCGCGAAGACGTCGCGGATGTAGTCGAACACTTTGGTGTAGGTTGCCGGGTTGCTCCGCGGCGTGCGCCCGATCGGCTTCTGGTCGATGTCGATGACCTTGTCGAGGTGCTCGATCCCGGACAGCGCCTTGTACGGTCCGGGCGCCTCCCGCGAGCCGTACAGGGCGCGCGAGAGGGCGGGATACAGGATCCGGTTCACCAGCGTGGACTTCCCTGCGCCGGACACGCCGGTGACCGCGGTCAGCGTGCCGAGCGGGAACTCCACGTCGACTTCCTTCAGGTTGTTCGCCGCCGCGCCCAGGAGGCGCAGGTTCTTCCCGTTGCCCCGCCGCCGCGAAGCCGGGACCTCGATGCGGCGCCGGCCCGACAGGTACGCGCCGGTGATCGACCGTTCCGCCTGCATGATCTTCTGGGGCGGGCCCTCGGCGACGATCTCGCCGCCCAGCTCGCCGGCCCCGGGGCCGAAGTCGACGATCCAGTCGGCCTCCTCCATCGTCTCCTCGTCGTGCTCGACCACGATGACGGAGTTGCCCAGGTCGCGCAGCCGCTTGAGCGTGGCGAGCAGGCGCGCGTTGTCGCGCTGGTGCAGCCCGATG
>DASQBG010000216.1:0-17502 GCA_035635335.1 Myxococcales bacterium
CATCTCGCCGCCTATCGCGAGGCGGCGACTTGAAGCGCGTGGCGCTCGTCCACGACTGGCTGACCGGCCTGCGCGGCGGCGAGCGCGTCCTGCAGGCCATCTGCGAGATGTACCCCGAGGCCGACGTCTTCACGCTGGTACACCTCCCGGGCAGCTGCGGCCCGGTGATCGAGTCCCGGCGGATCACCACCAGCTTCCTGCAGCGGCTCCCGGCCTCGCAGACCCGCTACCGCCATTACCTGCCGCTGTTCCCGCTCGCCATCGAGAGCCTCGACCTGCGCGGCTACGACCTGGTGATCTCGACCAGCCACGCGGTCGCCAAGGGCTGCCGGCCCGCTCCCGGAGCGCGGCACATCGCATACGTGCACACGCCCATGCGCTACGTCTGGGACCAGTTCGACGCGTACTTCGGCCGCGACCGCGTGGGCCCGCTCACTCGCGCCGCCGCCCACCTCGTCGCGCCCTGGCTGCGCCGCTGGGACGTCCGGTCCACAAAGCGCGCCCACGGCCTGATCGCGAACAGCCGTTTCGTCTCGCAGCGCATGGGGCGCGTGTGGGGCCGGGCCGCGGATGCCGTAGTGTACCCGCCGGTCGAGACCTCGCGCTTCCGCCCCGCGACCGATCTCCCTGCCGCCGAGCGCGGACCCGGCGGTTACGCCCTGATCGTCTCCGCCCTGGTGCCGTACAAGCGGATCGAGCTCGCCGTGCAGGCGTTCAACCGGCTGGGGCGGAAGCTGGTCGTGGCGGGCGACGGCCCTGAGCTTTCGCGCCTGGCCGCCCTGGCCGGTCCGACGGTGCGCTTCCTGGGCGGCGTCCCGCACGAGGAGCTTCCCCAGCTCTACGCACGGGCATCGTTCTTCGTGCTGCCCGGGGAAGAGGACTTCGGGATCGCGCCCGTCGAGTCCCAGTCCGCAGGGCGCCCGGTGCTCGCGCTCGGCCGCGGGGGCGCGCTGGAGACGGTGGTGCCGGGGCGGACGGGCCTCTTCTTCGAGAAGCCGGCCGTCGAGTCCCTCCTCGCCGGCATCGCCGAGATGGATCGGTTCGCGCCGGTCGCCGATCCCGATGCGATCCGCGCCCATGCGGAGCGATTCGCCGCGCCGCGCTTCAAACGGGAGCTGCGCGAGGCCCTGGACCGGCTCGCTTGACACGACTTCCTGGGTGCGCACCTTGCGCCCTCATGTCCACGGTGCAGAAGAAGATCCCCATGCAGCTCGTCGACGACCCCGTCGGCCGCGTATCCGGGGCGAGCCCGGCGCCGGAGCCGGCGCCGAGCGACGTCGAGCTGCTCGACGCGTACTCGAAAGCCGTCGTGCACGTGGTGGAGCGCGTCGGGCCCGCGGTGGTCGGAGTCGCGGTGCGCGCCGGCCGCGGGCGGGCGGGCGGCGGCTCGGGCGTCCTGTTCACGCCCGACGGGTACATGCTCACCAACGCGCACGTGGTGGCCGGCGCACGGGAGATGCGCGTCACCCTCACCGACGGCTCGGAGCACGCCGCCACGCTGGTGGGCACCGATCCGGCGACCGATCTGGCGGTGATCCGCATCGAGGGGACCCACCTGCCTCACGCCGAGCTGGGCAGCTCCGCCTCGCTGCGGGTCGGCCAGCTGGTGGTCGCCATCGGAAACCCGCTCGGGTTCAGCAACACGGTCTCGGCGGGCGTGGTGAGCGCGCTGGCGCGGAGCATGCGCGCGCAGGACGGCCGCCTCATCGACCCGATCTTACAGACCGACGTCGCGCTCAATCCCGGCAATTCGGGCGGCCCGCTGGTGGACAGCCGCGCGCGGGTGGTCGGGATCAACACCATGATCATCCTCGGCGCGCAGGGGCTGTCCTTCGCCGTGCCGGTGGACACGGCGCGCTGGGTGATCGGTCAGCTCATGACCGTGGGCCGCGTGCGGCGCGGCTACCTCGGGCTCGCCGGACAAGTCCGGCCGCTGCCGAAGCGGCTGGCGCGCCGGCTGGAGCTCGTCGCCGACACCGGCGTGCAAGTGATGCAGGTCGAGTCGGGCAAGCCCGCCGCTCGCGGCGGCCTGTTGCCCGGCGACGTGATCGTCGCCCTCGACGGCAAGGCGGTGCGCAACGTGGACGAAGTGCACCGACTGCTCGACGCGGCGTCCATCGACCGCAAGCTGGCCGTCCGCGCGGTCCGCGGCAACGAGCTGGTCGACCTGGAAGTGACCCCCACGGAGGGGTAGCGTTCGCGCGCACCCGCTCCCGGACCGGCCTGACGTCCCGGGATCGGGAGAGTGGCCGGTAGCTTGCGCGGCCGGTCCTTTCCCGGTACTTCCGCGCGCGATGTTCAAGCGGCACCACCAGGTGTTCACCGCGTTCCGGGTCCTCCTGGACGTGGCCATGGTCGCCGCCGCGTTCGCCGGCGCGTACGCCCTCCGGTTCGGCTCGCCGCGCACTTTTCCGTACCCGGAGCTGCCGCCGCTGCGCGAAACGCTGACGGTGGGCGCGCTGGCGGTGGTGCTCTGGCCGCTCGTGCTGCGCAGCGTGGGACTGTACCGCCCGCAGCGGCACAAGTCGCCGCTGGACGAGGTGTTCGGTGTCTTCAAGGCCACCGTCCTCGCCGGCCTCCTCCTCGTCGCGGTCACCTACTTCGTCCGCGAGGACCGCTACTCGCGAGGCGCGCTGCTCATCTTCACCGTGCTGGCCTTCGTCGGCGTCGGCGCGATGCGCTTCCTCTTCAAGGAAGTGCTGCAGGGGCTGCGCCGCCGCGGGCACAACCTGCGCTACGTGCTGGTGCTCGGGGCAGGCCGCCTGGCGCGCCAGGTGCTGGAGCAGATCGAGGCGCACCGCGAGCTGGGTTTCCGCCCGGTGGGATGCCTCTCGCTGACCCGCGCGCGCGTGGGCCAGAAGGTGGACGGCACGGAGGTGATCGGCACCGTGCGCGATCTGAGCGAGGTGCTCGGCCGGCAGCAGATCGACCAGGTGCTGGTCGCGCTGCCCTCGCGCTCGTTCCACCGGCTGCCGCGCATCATGGAGATCTGCGCGGACACCACCGTGGACGTGAAGCTGGTGCCGGACGTCTACCAGTACGCGACGCTCTTCGGAGGCCTGGAGGAGTTCGGCGGGCTGCCGATCGTGAACCTGCAGTCCGTGGGCGTCCTGGGCATCAATGCGCTGGCGAAGCGGGCGTTCGACGTGATCCTCTCGGCGCTGTTCCTCGCGCTGCTCGCGCCGCTCATGCTGCTCGTCGCCCTGCTGGTGAAGCTGACTTCGCCCGGGCGCGTGCTCTACCGCCAGGAGCGCGTCGGACTCGACGGGAAGCCCTTCCGGATGCTGAAGTTCCGCACCATGCGCGACCAGTCGGAGCAGGACGGCCCGCGGTTCGCCGAGCCCGAGGACCCGCGCGTGACCCGGCTGGGGTCTCTCCTGCGCCGCGCCAGCATCGACGAGCTGCCGCAGCTCCTCAACGTCCTGGCCGGCGACATGAGCCTGGTCGGCCCGCGCCCCGAGCGGCCGATCTTCATCGACAAGTTCCGCCGCCACATCCCGCGCTACCAGCTGCGGCACATGGTCAAGGCGGGCATGACCGGATGGGCGCAGATCCACGGCCTGCGCGGGCAGACCAGCATCGAAAAGCGCGTCGAGTACGACCTCTACTACATCGAGCACTGGTCGCTCCTGCTCGACCTGCGTATCCTGGCCCGCACGCTCGCGGGCGGCTTCCTTTCGCGGAACGCCTACTGATGGTGAAGCTGGGCCTCACGCAGCTGCTCGAATCCGTGCGCGGGCAGCGGGTCGGAGCGATCCTGAACCCGACCAGCGTGGACGCCGGGCTGCGTCACCTGGCCGATCTGCTGCACCAGGCTTCCGGCGTGACGCTCGCCGCGCTGTTCGGTCCGGAGCACGGCGTGCGCGGCGATGCGCAGTACCTCGAGGAGACCTTTGCCGGGGTCGATCCCCGCACCGGCGTCCTCGAACATTCGCTCTACGGCAAGGACTTCGCCTCGCTCACGCCGCGGGACGAGCACCTGCGCGGCCTGGACGCCCTCGTTTTCGACGTGCAGGACGTCGGCAGCCGCTACTACACGTACCTCGCCACCATGGGCCTCGCGATGCAGGCCGCCGCCCGGCACGAGCTCCGCTTCGTGGTGCTCGACCGCCCGAACCCCATCGGCGGCGCCGCGGTCGAGGGCGGCGTGGTCCATCCGGGCTTCGAGTCCTTCGTCGGGCTGTGGCCCCTCGCCGCGCGCCACGGGCTCACCGCCGGCGAGTGCGCGCGCTTGCTGAACGCGCCGGCGGAGCAGGGCGGGTTGGGGCTCGGCTGCGAGCTCCAGGTCGTCGAGATGGAGGGCTGGCGCCGCGAGATGCTCTACCCCGAGACCGGCCTCCCCTGGGTGATGCCTTCCCCGAACATGCCCACGCTCGACACCGCGCTGGTCTATCCCGGGATGTGTCTCCTGGAGGGCACCAACCTCTCCGAGGGCCGGGGTACGACTCGACCCTTCGAGCTGTGGGGCGCCCCCTGGCTCGATGGAGCGCGCCTTGCCGAGGCCCTCGCGGCGGAGAACCTCCCGGGCGTCCAGTTCCGCCCCAGCGCGTTCACGCCGACCTGGGACAAGCACCGGGGAACGCGCTGCCAGGGCGTGCAGATCCACCTCACCGACCCGCGCTCGCTGCAGCCGGTGCGGCTCGGCGCCGCCTGCATCGTGCACGCGCGGGCGCAGGACCCCGCCCGCTTCCGCTGGCGGACCGAGAAGTACGAATTCGTCGAGCACCTCCCCGCGATCGATTTGCTCACCGGCAGCGCCGCCTTCCGCACCGGAGTGGAGGCAGGCCGGCCGGTCGCCGAGCTGTGCGCGGCCTGGGACCGGGAGCGCGACGCCTTCCTGAAGCGGCGCGCGCCGTTCCTGCTCTACTGAGTCGAGGTAGTCTTGGCGGCCATGGAGATCGCCCTGCTCGGCGGCAGCTTCGATCCTCCGCACGTCGGCCACCTGCTGGCCGCGGCGTACGTGCTGGCGACCGAGCCGGTCGACGAGCTGTGGTTCGTGCCGGTCTTCGGGCACCCGCTGGGAAAGCCGCTCCACGCCCCCTTCGAGCACCGCTCCGCGCTCACCGAGCTGGCCGTCGCGGACTTAGGCCTCGAGCGCGCCCGGGTCTCGCGGGTGGAGTCGGAGCTGGGCGGGGAAGGGCGCACGGTGGACCTGCTCGAGCATCTGCACCGCAAGCATCCCGACCGGAAGTGGGCGCTGGTGCTCGGCTCGGACCTGGCGGCGGAGCGGCCGCAGTGGAAGCGCTTCGACCGGATCGAGCAGCTGGCCCGCATCATTCCGCTCGAGCGCGCCGGTTTCCCGGTGCCGGGAGGCTCGGGGCCGGTCCTGCCGGAAGTCTCCTCGACCCAGGTGCGCAAGCTGCTCGCCTCGGGAGGCGACGCCTCCCACCTCGTGCCAGGTCCGGTGCTGCGCGCCATCCAGGCAGCGGGCACCTACCGCATGACCGCGCCCGCCTGAACGGGTATGGTCCTGGGGTGCGACCGCTCCTGGCCGTCCTCCTCCTCGGCAGTGCAGCTCCTGCCCTAGCCCAGACGGCGGCTCGCGACAAGCCGCCGGACACACAGGGCGTTCCGATCGAAGTGCCGGACCCGACGCCGACGGGCTTGCTCCTCGCCTGGAAGCCCGCGCTGCTCTCGGTGCGCGTCGACTCGGGGACCGGATCGAGGTTCGGGTCCGACTCGCTGCAGCCGCTGCGCGGCCTGGCTCGGTACACGACGCGTCTCGGCCAGGACAAGCCGTTCTTCGGCCGCTTCGAGCTGGAAGGTGGCCGCTTCGAGACCGACAACCAGGGGCTGGGCTCCACCGGCGTCGACTGGACCGTCCGCGTGCTGGCGGGGGCCGCCACGCGCATCACCTCCGGTGTCATCCTCATCGCCAGCGCGGGCTTCATCACCCGCTACGAGGTGGGCCGCTCCCGGGGCGGGGCGCCGACCATCGGCATGTTCGGGGTCGACTCGAACATCGAGCTCGAGATGCGCCTCTTCCCCAGCATCACGTTGTCCGGGTACCTGGAGGGGGCGATCACGCCGTGGCCCTACCTGGCGCAGGGCAACCTCGGCGACCTCTCCGACGCCGACGTGGTCCGCGTCCGGCTGCAGCTCTCCATCGACGTCAGCCGCTCGGCCACCATGGAGTTCGGCTACGACCTGACCCGCTGGCATGCGACGTTCACCAACTCGACCATCCTCGGCACCGTCGACCGCGCCCTGCTGGTCGAGACCCGCGAGCACGCTGCGACCTTCGGGCTGCGCTACAAGATGTGATCCTCGGGCCTGGGTAGTCGTTGCGCTGCATGGCTCCGCGGCGTTACGGTTCGTGCAATGGGTTTCCCTGCGGACCGACCCCGCCGCCTGCGCCGCACCGCGGCGCTGCGCTCCCTGGTGCGCGAGACGCGCATCCAGCCGTCGGACCTCATCCTTCCTCTCTTCGCGGTGGGCGGCCGTGGAGTGCGCAAGCCGATCGGCTCCATGCCCGGCGTCGCGCAGCTTTCGGTCGACCTGATCGTCGAGGAGACCAAGGCGGCGCGCGCCGCCGGCGTGCGCTCGGTGATCCTCTTCGGCATCCCCGACCACAAGGACGCACAGGGGACGGGCGCCTGGGATCCGAACGGCCCGGTGTGCACCGCCTTCCGCGCCATCAAGGACGCCACGCCGGACGTGGTGGCGATCGCCGACGTCTGCCTCTGCGAGTACACCGATCACGGCCACTGCGGTCCGCTGGCGCGCGACGCGCGCGGGCAGGTCACCGTCGCGAACGACCAGACGCTGCCGCTCCTCGCCCGGGCGGCGGTCGCCTACGCGCAGGCGGGCGCGGACGTGGTCGCGCCCAGCGACATGATGGACGGGCGCGTGGCCGCCATCCGCAAGGGGCTGGACGAGCACGGCCTCTCCGAGACCGCCATCCTGAGCTACGCGGTGAAGTACGCCAGCGCCTTCTACGGCCCTTTCCGCGAGGCCGCCGAGAGCGCGCCCAAGGAGGGCGATCGGCGCGGCTACCAGATGGACCCCGCCAACGTGCGCGAGGCCCGGCGCGAGGCGCTCCTCGACGTCCAGGAAGGCGCGGACATGCTGATGGTCAAGCCCGCGCTGCCCTACCTGGACGTCATCGCGGAGGTGAGGCGGCTCAGCGACCTTCCCCTCGCCGCGTACAACGTCAGCGGCGAGTACGCCATGCTCAAGGCGGCCGCCGGGAACGGCTGGATCGACGAGCGGCGCGCGCTGCTGGAGATCCTCACCGGCATCAAGCGCGCGGGAGCGGATCTGATCCTCACCTACAGCGCCGTCGACGCCGCGCGCTCGTTGTCGGACCTCGCTTGATGGCGGACCCCTCGAGTTACCCGCCCGCCGACGTCCGGCGCCGCGCCGTCGCGCGGGCGCTGGACCTGGCGGTGGCGCTCGCCCCGCTCCTCTTGATGCGCGAGCACGCGCGGGCCGGCGAGCTGCTCTCGCTGGCGCTGATCCTCTGCGCGGACGCCCTGTTCGGGACCGGCCGCTCGCTCGGCAAGCGCGCCGCCGGGCTGCGGGTGGTGCAGCTCGCCACCCGGCGTCCGGCCGGGATCGCCGCCTGCTTGCGCCGGAACGCGGTCTTCGCGGTGGCGCTGCTGCCGGCCCTCTTCGGTGCTCCGCACCCGGTGGCCGTCACGCTGGCGGTCCTCGCCGTGCTGCTCGCCGTCGAGACCGGCGTCGCGCTGCAGCCGCTGACGCGCGATCTGGGCGCGCGGCGCATCGGCGACCTGATCGCCGGCACCCAGGTCATCGACGCGTCGCTGGCGCTCGGGCTCAAGGAGCCGGTGGCGCCGAAGGCGGCGCACGCCGCCGCGGGGCTCGCCGCCTCGCGCGCCGCCCGCGGGAAGCTCGTGGAGGAGCCGCCTCCGGCCCAGGCCGTGCTCCGCGCGAACGCAGGGCCACCCGAGGAAGCATGCGCATCGCCCTGACTCACAACCTGCGCCTCACGGATTCGGAGGAAGAAGCCGAGTTCGATTCGCGCGAGACCATCGACACCCTCACCTCCGCCCTGGAGCGGCTCGGCCACCGGGTGGAGCGCATCGAGGTGAGCGGGCCGGCCAGCCGCACCGCGGCGCGCCTCGAGGCGTTCGCGCCCGACCTCATCTTCAACACCGCCGAGGGCCGGCGGGGCCGGTTCCGCGAGGCGTTCTACCCCGCCCTCTTCGACGAGCTGGGGTTCCCGTACACGGGGTCGGACGCCTGGGTGCTCGCGGTGACCCTCGACAAGGCGCTCACCAAGCTCATGCTCGGGGAGCACGGCGTGATCTCGCCGCGCGGGCAGTTCATGGAGGAGATCGGGCAGCTCAGGCTCGACGGCTGGCGCTGGCCGGTGATCGTGAAGCCGAACTTCGAGGGCTCGTCGAAGGGCATCACGCAGGAGTCGGTGATCGAGGAGCGGTCCCGGCTCCGCGCCTTCGTCGAGAAACAGCTCGCGCGCTTTCCCGCCGGCGTGCTGGTCGAGGAGTTCATCCCCGGCAAGGACCTGACGGTCGCTTTCTTGGAGAAGACCGCGCCGGAGCGCGCCGGCGTGCTCACGCCGGTCGAGTACGTCATCGACGAGGCCGAGCTGTCCAAGCGAAGGTACCGCATCTACGACTACGACCTGAAGTCGGTCCACTTCGACGCGGTGAGCGTGCGCTGCCCGGCGCAGTTCCCCGGACACGTCCTGGAGCGGGCGCAGGAGATGGCGCGCAAGGCGTACAAGGCGCTGGGGTGCCGGGACCTGGGCCGCATCGATTTCCGCGTGGCGGAGGATGGGCAGGTCTACTTCATCGAGATCAACGCGCTGCCCAGCCTGGAGCCTGGCGCGGGCATCTACGCGGCGGCGGCGCTCGAGGGGCTGCACACCGACGGCGTGCTCGCCAAAGTGATCGAGAGCGCGGTCGCCCGCTGGGGCATCAACGATGCGCGCCGGCGGCAGGGCCGGCCGCTGCGCAAGACCGGCCCGCTGCGGGTGGGCTTCACCTTCAACGTGAAGCGCATCAAGCCCGAGATCGACGGGCGGAAGGACGAGGAGGCCGAGTACGACGCGCCCTCGACCGTCCAGGCGGTGCGCGAGGCGATCGCCGCCGCCGGGCACGAGGTCATCGATCTGGAAGCGACCAGCGAGCTGCCCAACGTGCTCGCCGCGATGCCCGTCGACGTGGTCTTCAACATGGCGGAAGGCATCAAGGGCCGGAACCGCGAGGCGGTGGTGCCCGCGCTGCTCGAGCTGCTGGACATCCCGTACTCGGGATCGGACCCCGCCGCGCTCTCCATCGCGCTCGACAAGGCGCTCGCCAAGCGCATCGTGCGCCAACACGGCATCCTGACGCCGAACTTCGTCACCTTGCAGACGGGGAAGGAGCGCCTCCCGCGCGAGCTGATGAAGTTCCCGTTGATCGTCAAGCCGGTCGCGGAGGGGTCCTCGAAGGGCGTGCACCACACCAGCGTGGTGGAGACCGAGGCCGAGCTGCGCGAGACCGCCCGCGAGATGATCGCCAGGTACGACCAGCCCGCCCTGGTCGAGAGCTACATCGCCGGCCGCGAGTTCACCGTCGGCCTGCTCGGCGAGCGCCGGCCCAAGGTGCTGCCGCCGATGGAGGTCGTCTTCCTGGCCGCCGAGAAACACCCCGTCTATTCGTTCGAGTACAAGCAGGACTGGTCGAGCAAGATCCGCTACGACGTGCCGGCCCACCTGGAGCCCGCGCAGCTCCGCGCCCTGGAGCGGGCGGCGCGCGAGTGCTTCATCGCGCTCGGCTGCCGCGACGTGGCGCGCGTCGACTTCCGCATGGACGAGCAGGGGAAGGTCTACTTCCTCGAGTGCAACCCGCTCCCGGGCCTGACGCCGGGATGGAGCGACCTGGTGCTGATCGCCAAGGCGGCGGGCATCGAGTACCACGCGCTGATCGCGGAGATCCTCTCCGGCGCCATCCGCCGGTACAAGGAGCGCGAGCGCGAGCGCCGGGAGTCCGCGCGCATCGTGGTCGGAGGACCGGTGGCGGTGGCGCAGAGCGTGCCTCCGCCGGTCGCCTTGCCTCCGAATGGCAACGGACCGTCCGCCGAGTCGGAGGCGGGCCCCGGGCCCCAGCTGCAAAGCTAGGCGCGGAGTGTCCACGCTGGCCCATGACGCACTGCGTCTCGAACCGGAACGAGTTGGCAGCCGCCCCCCGGCCAGCCGGACGAGATCCGGACGACGGATCCGGGGACAGATCCGGGGACACCATACGCAACTCGGGATGGCCCCCGACATCCAGGCGGCCCGGAGGTAGCGCCCCTCTGGAAGGTCGGGTACTCCTAGTCTGTGAAGACCCCGCAGGACCACACTTCCCTGCCCCGGCCGGAACAGCGTTACCGCGCCCGGGAGCTGGGCGTCCCCCTGGGCCGCTTCCGGCCGGGGAAGTGGAACGCCATCACCGACGTGGAAAGCGTTCTGGTCGGCCATTCCACCATCATCCGCGGGGCGGGTCCGCTGCGGCGCGGGAAGGGGCCGGTGCGCACGGGCGTGACCGCCATCCTCCCCAACGAGCAGAACGTCTTCGAGCAGCGGCTCATCGGGGGCGGATTCGTCTTGAACGGCGCGGGCGAGGTGAGCGGAATGACCCAGCTCATCGAGTGGGGCCTGGTGGAGACGCCCATTTTCCTCACCAACACGCTGAGCGTCGGGCAGGTGAGCGACGCCGCCGTGCAATGGATGGTCGACCAGTTCCCGGGGATCGGCGGCGAGCACGACGTGCTCATCCCGCTGGTCGGGGAGTGCGACGATTCCTGGCTCAACGACGTCGCCGGCCGCCACGTGCTGGCGGACAACGTTCTCGAGGCGCTGCACACCGCGAGCTCGGGACCGGTGGCCGAGGGATCGGTGGGCGGCGGCACCGGCATGATCTGCTGCGACTTCAAGGCCGGCATCGGCACCGCGAGCCGCAAGCTCCCGCCGGCGCTCGGCGGCTTCACGGTCGGCGTCCTGGTGATGAGCAATTTCGGGCACATGCGCGACCTGCGCATCGCGGGGTTCCCCGTCGGCCCGGTGCTCGAGGAGCGCTATCGCGAGATCCCCAAGCGCGAGACCAGCGCCGGCAGCATCATCGCGGTCCTGGCCACCGACGCGCCGCTCAACTCCCACCAGCTGGGGCGCGTCTCGAAGCGGGTGGCGCTGGGCATCGGGCGCGCCGGCAGCATCGCCGCGCACGGCTCCGGCGAGATCATCCTGGCGTTCTCGACCGCCAACGAGATCCCGCGCACGACGAGCAAGATGATCTACCACATGAAGGTGCTGCTCGATCAGCGCCTGAACCCCGTGTACGAGGCGGCGATCGAGGCGACCGAAGAGGCCATCCTCAACTCGCTATGCATGGCGCGCGACATGGACGGCGCGAACGGGAACTTCGTTCCCGCGCTGCCGCTGGCCCAGACCAAGGAACTGCTCGAGCGGTGGCGCCTCAAGCCCCGCGAGAAACCGGCGCCGTCGAAGCCGCCCCCGCCCGCTGCCGTGCACGAGCCCGCCGATCCGCCGACCGTCGCCGAGGCGCCCCCCACGGCGGTCCGCGGCGCGGAAGGCATGGCGGTGCCGCTGCAGGCGCCGCGCCGCGAGGAGTGATTTACGTGGTTGCGTCCCCGGACCGCATGCCGCTACAAAGCGTCCCCGGAACCTCTGCGAAAAGAAAACAGCGCCGCCCTGCCGGCGGCGACTGGGAGAACCAGCGAATGGCCCGATCCAAGAGCAAGCACATGCGGCTCATCATGCGCCGGCGCAAGCAGCACAACCAGCGCATGAAGCGGCGCAAGGCGGAGGTCAAGGCGCGGGGCGCCGCGGCCCCCGTCAAGAAGGCCCCGGCGCGCAAGGCCCCGGCTGCGGCCGCGCCGCCGCCTCCCGCGCCGGCCCCGGCCGCCGCGCCCGCCCCAACCGCGGCCCCCGCCGGCGGCGAGAACCCTCCCGCATCCAGGTAGCCGCTCGCCCGCCGGCTCCATCCCCGGTCGGGCGAGCAGGCAGGCGCCTCGCGGCGCAGGGCGGGCGGCGATGTCTATCTTGGCGCCATGCTGGCCGAGGCGAGGGTGGGGACGAGCGGATTCTCGTACCGGGAGTGGGTCGGTACGGTCTACCCGCCCGGCCTGACGCAGGCGCAGTCGCTCGCGCTGTACGCCTCCCAGCTCGGGGCGGTGGAGATCCAGTCGCGCCTCCCCGACCAGGAGACGCTCGCTACCTGGGCGGAGGCGGTCGCTCCGGGGTTCGAGTTCGCGCTGAAGCTGGCCGGCCGCGTGGACGTGCGGGCGGGAAGGGGAGCGGCGCGGGCGATCGGCGCGCTGCTGGAGCTGGCCGCGCCGCTGCGGTCGCGGCTGGGACCGATCCTCGTCCAGCTGCCGCACACCGTGACCGCGGACCGGGTCGGGCTGAACGAGTTTCTCCGCGCGGTGCCCGAAGGCGTGCGCCTGGCGCTCGAGCTGCGCCACCCGTCCTGGCACACCGAGGCGGTGCTGCGCGTCCTCTCCGCGCACAACGCCGCGCTGGTGCTGGCGGACCACGGCGCCGGCCCCCCGCGGCTGGAGCTGACGGCGGATTTCGCCTACGTGCGCATCCGCCGGGAGGATGATTCGACCGATGTGTGGAACGAGTGGGCCGAGCGGCTCGCGGTGCTGACGCGCCGCGGGGTCGACGTGTACGCGTTCCTCAAGCACGACCGGAAGGGCCTTTCGCTGGAGCGCTCGCGGAGGCTCGCCATGCTGCTCCGCGCCGAGGACGCGCAATCGGCGCAGCAGCTGCTGACCTGACCGCCGGCGCCGTACCCGGCGACGCCGCGCTTCTCGCGGACATCGAGCGGCCGCTTCAGTCCTTCTTCACGGGTGCGGTGCTGGCGGGGGTCGCGGCGGGCGCAGGGGTCTCGGTCTTCGTCTCCTTCGTCTCCTTGGTCTCCTTGGGCGCGGCCTTGCCGTCCCCGCCGGAGGGCTTGGCCGTGCCGCTCGAGCTGTACAGGTCGCGGTACCAGCCGCCGCCCTTCAGCTGGAAGGAGTTGCGGCTCATGATCTTCGCCATCTTCCCGCCGCACTCCGGGCACTCCTCGGGAGGAGGGTCGCTCACCTTCTGCAGGCGCTCGACGATGCGGCCACACGACTCGCAGACGAATTCGTAGATCGGCATCGAGGGGAAATGTAACACGCGGCGATTATCGGGCGAGCAAGGCTTGCAGCGCCCGGGCGTCGGACTCCGAGACGCGCAGCTCGCGCCGGAGCCTCGCCACCGAGCCGCCCGAGCGCTCCCACGCCGGGCGCGCGCGGGAGAGCACCTCGCCTTCCAGCTCGGCGGCGATGCCCAGGTCGTCGAGCCAGGCACGGCGGCGGACCAGTTGCTCGATCTGCTCGCGCGGCCAGCGGCGGGCCCGGGCCTCGGTCCGGAAGCGGTCGCGCAGGGACTCGATCTCGCCCGAGAGCCCGCGCTCCCGGAGGAGCCGCTGCAATGGCTGCGGCTCGAGTCCGAGCTCGGCAGCGACGGCGCGGGCCGCGCCCCGGTGGCGGGCGAACAGTCCGCGCAAGAGGTCGCGTTCGCGCTGGCCCAGCTCGCGTTCGAGGCCGGCCGCCCGGAACCTGGCGAGCAGCACGCGCTCGGAGAGCGGGTGCCGGGGAGCGCCCAGCCGCGCGGCGAGCGCACCGCGGCGCGGTCCCACCTTCGCGAGCACCGCCAGGAGCTCCGCCGCCTGGTCCGCAACGGCGCCGCCGCGGGCACCCTCACCTCGAGGGGCGGCGCCGGCCGCGGCCGACATCGCCCGCGGATCCGACTCCGCCGGCGCCGCTTCGCGCTCGGCCGCGGCGGCGGACTGGGTCCGCGCGGAGCGCGCGCGCCGGCGCACCGGCGGCCCGCTGGGCACTCCGGGCACCGCCCGTGCGATGGGCAGATCGAACTCGCTGCCGCGGGTCAGCCGGTATGCCTTGCGCCGGAGCTTCAGGTCGTCGAGCTCGGCGTACAGCTCGTCGAGCGAGAGCCCGAGCGAGCGCGCGACCAGGGGCGCGTCCCGGTGCCAGGCGAAGAGCGAGAGCAGCCGCTCCGCGCGCGCGCGCCGGTCCGGCCCCGCGCGGAGCGTACCGCGCCCGGAGCGCGCCTTTGTCGAAGTGGCGGCCATCGAGGCTGGGCACCCTAAGGAAGCGCCGGACGAAGTCAAGGCGCTCCGGGAACCCCGAAGGAAAAAAATAATTCTTTTTTCCACGGAGCGTCGGACTCTCCGCGGCGGCTGGACGCGGCGTCAGGCTCGGGGTAGGAGAGGCCGAGTGAGTGACGCCCTCGACGGGTTGCGGGACCCACGCAGGCTGCGCGTTCGCGTCGGGCTCGCGTTCGTCCGCATCCTCCGCCCGGCGCTGTACGTGCTGCTGGTGACGAGCGCGCTCCTGACCTTCTGGGCAGGGAGCGGGCTCGGCGGGCGCGAGCTGCCGCGCTGGGCCGCCTCGGCGGCGCCGGTCCTCTTCGCCATGTTCCTGGTGGTGTTCGCCGTGTACCGGCTCGCGCTGGTGCGGGCGAAGAAGTACCCCGCCGCGATGGGTCTCTTCCAGATCGGGCTGGGCGCGCTGGTCTGGGTGCTGCTGCTCCCGGGAACGCGCCAGCGCATCGGGCGGGAAGAGGGCGACGACGTGCAGGTGCTACTGCGTTCGTCCGACCCGCGGGTCCGCGCGCTCGCCGCGGAAGTAGCCGGCGACCGGCGGAACCCCCGGTACGCGGCCGATCTGGTGGAGCGGCTCGACGACAACGAGCCGGCCGTCCGGCGCGCCGCGCACGCCGCCCTGATGCGGCTGCTCGGGACGGACCTCTCTCCGGGGCAGGAAGGCGCCGCCGCGCAAGAGAAATGGCGCCAGGCGCTGCGCGCGCGGGGATGGCTGGGCTGACGGGCGGCCTTGACTGCGGCGCGCGGCGCGGTATCTTTGGCTTCGCGAGATTGAGAATCAATTTCAAAATGACCCAGCGCACCTCGACCCACGGCAGCCGCGGACACAAGGCGGAGCCCGCCTCGCCCAGCAGCGCGGCCCGCGAGCGCCTCTCGCGCTGGATCGCCGAGCGGGGGCTCAAGGCCACCCGGCAGCGGGACCTGATCGTCGACACCTTCTTCTCCGCCAGCGGGCACCTCAGCGTCGACGAGCTGCTCGCCAAGGTGCAGTCGCGCGACGAGAACATCGGCGCGGCCACCGTGTACCGCACCATGAAGATCCTCACCGATGCGGGCCTGGCCAGCGCGCGCCACTTCGACGACGGGCAGACGCGGTACGAGGCCGCCATCGGCCGCCATCACCACGACCACCTGATCTGCACCAGCTGCCATCAGATCATCGAGTTCGAGAACGAGCGCATCGAGGAGCTGCAGGACATGGTCGCCCGCCATCACGGCTTCCAGGTGACCCGGCACAAGCTGGAGTTGTACGGACTCTGCAAGGCCTGCCAGGGCCGTCGCTGACCAACCTTCACCGCGAGGAGGCACGAGATGGGGACGGGGCACGGGAAGCAGCTGAGAATGAGAATCACAATCGGTATCACAACCGGCCTGCTGCTGGCCGCCGCGGCGCCTTCGCGCGCCGACCGCCGCACGATGATCCGCGCCTACGAGTACCAGACCCAACCCAAGGGCAACCTGGAGTTCGAGCTGTGGAACACGGTGGAGGCGCCGCGCAGCGCCTTCGCCGATTCGGTGCTGGTCCAGCGGGCCGAGCTCGAGTACGGCCTCACCGATCACTGGGACTTCGCGCTCTACCACGTGTTCGAGCGCGGCGGTCCTGCGGCCGATTTCGAGCAGTACCACTTCTCCGAGTGGCAGCTCGAGACCCGGTACCGCCTGGCGGACAAGGGCGAGTGGCCGGTCGACATACTGCTCTACCTGGAGGTCGAGCGTCCGGTCGATTTCAACCGGCCCTTCGAGCTGGAGGAGAGGCTCGTCCTGGAGAAGGACTTCGGACGCTTCGCGCTGGTCGCCAACCTGCTCGGCGCGCAGCACCTCGGCCGCGACGACCTGGGCCACACCTGGGAAGTGGATTTCGGGGCGCGCTACGAGCTCATGCCGCAGCTCCGCGTGGCGGCCGAGTTCTGGACCACGCACGAGTTCGTCAGGACGGACGTGTTGCGGAACTACTACCTGGGTCCCTCGATCAGCGTCGCCACCCAGAAGCTGTGGCTGCAGATCGGTGCGGGGATCGGCCTCGACCCCGCGCAGGACCAGCAGGTGCAGATCCGGTCCGTGCTGGGGTTCAACCTGTGATCCGCCGCGCCGGGGCAGCTCTGCTGCTCTGTGCGGCCGCGTGCGGCGGCTCGCAGCCCCGCGGGCCCATGTCCGACGCGCGCCGCATGTACCTCTCGAAGTGCACCGCGTGCCATTCCGAGTACGCCCCGTCGACGTACACCCCGGAGCAGTGGCAGGCTGCGCTCGACGAGATGGAGAAGCTGAAGCGCGTGCACCTGAGCCCCGAGGAGCGCGCGCTCATCCTTTCGTACCTGTCCGGCGGCCGGTGACGCTCTCCGGCAGCCCTTGCCAGATCGCCTTCTGCTCAGGTATTCTCTCACGGCCTGCGGCCTGACGGCCGGCACGAGGGGCGCCCTTGTCGAATCAGCCGACGAGCCGGCCGGAGCCGGAGGCGCTGCATCGATCGATGATGCAGGCGTGTCTACGGCACGCGGCGCTCGACCGCCGCGTGGAGGAGGAGCGCCGGCGCGACGGGCTGGGCCCCTTCCTCCAGCCCTGGCGCGACGCGGCCGCCGGCCTGCGAGCGGCGCTGGCCAAGGCGCGGGCGGACTTGCAACGCCACGGAACCGCGCGCGAACACCTCGAGCGCATCGAGCGGCGCCTCGAGCATCTGCAGCGTCGCGCCGCGGCGTTCGACGTGCACGCGGACCTGGACGAATGCGCCGCTTCGTGGGGCCACCTGGCGCACGAGGTCGCTGGGCTGTCCGGCCCCCGGCGCGACGAGCTGCTGCGGTTCCTGGCGGCCCGCAAGGACTCGATCGACCGCGGCACCGCCGGGCTCTCGCAGGCGCGCAAGGCCGGCGGCGTGCATCCCGAGCAGCGAGCGCGGCTCCGGGCGGCGGAGGACGAGCGCGAGCGTGCCCGCGAGCGGTCTGCGCGCCTGCGGGACGACTACCTGCGCGCGGCGCGCGGGCACGGGACGCCCCATCCGCCGGGCGCGCTCGCCCCGGTCGTCGTCACGCTGCCCGAGCTGCTGGCGCCGCGGGGCGCGCTGCGCTCCGGCTCGCCGCGTCTCGACGCGGTCATCGAGCGCGATCGCCACCTGCGCGTCGGGGTCGCCCAGCGGTTCGAGAAGACGCTCGGCAGCCTCGCCACCGCCGGCCACCGCACGCTCACCGATCCGCGCGCCGGCGAGCTGCGCGGGCACCTGGCGCGCATGGACGGCATCCTGGCGCGGCTCCAGGGCAAGCGGAGCGCCTCGGAGCTGTCGGAGGGGGCGCGCGAAGTCGGCGGGTTGCTCGCGCGCATGGGCGATCTCGCGTCGGCACCGGGGAGCGACGCGGCCGTCAGGCCATTCCGGGCGCTGCTCGAGGAG
>DASQBG010000217.1:0-4275 GCA_035635335.1 Myxococcales bacterium
GTCGTAGCACGGCGTTTTTCGGAGCCCTCCGGACGCCGCACGTGAGCGCTGGACGGCAGGCCGACCCGCGAGGAGAACGTAAGCCAAACGGCCGCTCTCCACGCATCTCCAGCAGCTACACGGCCGTTCTTGCGAACGCTCGCGGCCGTCTGCGAAGAGAAGGCTCCGAATCTGTCAATCGCAAACGATGCGCATACGTAAGTTGTCCGATGCGGCCGCGCCGGCGGAACTGTATCCGCCCCGGCGCGGGACGCAGCGCGTTAGATGGCGGCCGGCAGTCAGGGCTTGGCGTTCGTAGCCGCGCCTGCGATCGAAAACTCACTCTGAAAAGCAAGGGAGATCAGGGTGGCTTGTCCTCGGAGGTGGAAGGCAGAGTCAAGAGGATGCTCGGATCGACTCGCCCGGACGACGCCGAGAAGTCGCCGAATTGGAACCTGATCTCGCGGACGTCACGCCAGCAAGGCCGGCTCGACCCATTCCGCGTTCAGACCTGAGCCAAGCCCCCGTCCACGAACAGCTCGATGCCCGCCACGTAGCTGCTCTCGTCCGAGGCGAGGAAGGAGACGGCCTTTGCCACCTCGTCGGTCGTGCCCACCCGGCTCAGCGGGATGCCGGGCACGACCTGCTCGACGAACTGCGAGACTTGTTGCTCGCTCATCCCCAAGCTGTTCTGGTACCCCGGGGTGGGCACCACGCCCGGGCTGATGGCGTTGACGCGGATGTTCTTGCCCTTGAGGTCCACGCTCCAGGTGCGCGCGAACGAGCGCACCGCCGCCTTGGTGGCGCTATAGACGCTCAAGGCCGGCGAGAAGCCGGTGGAGCCTACGATCGAGGCGTTCAGGATGATCGAGCCCCCGTCGCGAACAAGCGGCAGCGCCTTCTGAACCGTGAAGAGCAGGCCCTTCACGTTGGTGTCGAAGATCCTGTCGAAGTGCTCTTCGGTGATGGCGCCGAGCGGCGAGAACTCGCCCGTGCCGGCGTTGGCGAAGAGGATGTCGATCCTGCCCTTCTCCTTCTTCACGATCGCGTAGAGCCGGTCGAGGTCCTCGAGCCTGGAGACGTCGCCCTGCACGCCGGTGACGTTCCCGCCGATCTTCTCCACGGCCGCTCCCAGCTCTGCCTGGCGGCGACCGGTGATGAAGACGTACGCGCCCTCTCTCTGCAGACGCTGCGCGGTGGCGAGCCCGATTCCCGAGGTACCGCCGGTGATCACTGCCACTTTGCCTTCGTGCTTGCCCATGGAGATCACTCCTTCCCAGGTTGGTTGTTCGGTACGATGTCGCTCATCAGCATTGCGATTCGCTGATCGTCGTCATCGTTGGGCTTGTCCGGCGAAGTCCCCGCGGTTACCCTCCCCCGCGATGAAGCTCACCAAGGAACAGACGGAGAAGAACCGCGCCGCCATCCTCGAGGCGGCCCAGCGCCTCTTTCGGGAGCACGGTTTCGAGGGCGCTGGCGTCGCCGACCTGATGCGGGAGGCCGGCTTCACCCACGGGGGCTTCTACAACCACTTCTCCTCGAAGGAGGCGCTGGCGACCGAGGCATGCAAGGAGGCCCTGGGCAAGGCCAACGCGGCGCTCGCCGATTTACTCGAGCACGGCAAAGGCGACCCCTGGCGGCGCTACGTGGCCGAATACCTCGCCAGGGAGCACCGCGATGATCCAGGCCGCGGGTGCACCCTGGGCGCTCTCTCGGCCGACGCCGCCCGCCAGGGACCCGAGCTGCAGTCGAGCTTCGCCGACGCCATCGAGCAGGTGATCGGAATCCTCGCCCACCATTTCGGCAAGGCGGCGCCGGGCGAGCCGCGCGCCCAGGCGCGCGCGCGCGCCGTGCAGCAGTTCAGCGAGCTGATTGGCGCACTGGTGCTCTCGCGCGCCGTTTCCGGCGCGGACCCGCAGCTCTCCGAGGAGATCCTGTCCACCAACCGGCGCCGACTCGCGAGCTGAGCCGGATCGAAGTGCGGGCCGTTCGTTCGCTTGCCGTCCCTTCAGGCGCCTTGCTGTGGACCGCGGGACCATTCCCTGGGAGACATTCGTGCGTGGAGCACCGCCTGCCCGCGACAATCCTGCTGGTCGACGACTATCCGCCGAACCTGACGGCCATCGAGGCCGCGCTCGAGCCTCTCGAGCAGCGCCTGGTCAAGGCGAGCTCCGGCGCCGAGGCGCTCAAGTTCCTCCTCTCGGAAGACAGCTGCGCGCTGATCCTGCTCGACGTGAACATGCCCGGGCAGGACGGCTTCGAGACCGCGGACCTGATCCGCGCGCGCGGGCGCACGCGCGACATCCCCATCCTGTTCATGACCGCCGTGAAGCGGCCGGAGGGCGCGCGGCAGGCTTCCGAGCACGGGGCCGCGGACTACATCGTGCGGCCGGTCGAGCCGGAAGTGCTGCGGACCAAGGTACGCGGCATTCTCGAGCTGCGCGGGCGCGCCGAAGATCTGACGAAGCAGCTGCTCCGCAGGGCCGAACAGGAGCGGGCACAGCTCGTCACCGAGCGGCGCCTCGAGCGGCGATACAGGTCGCTGGTCGAGGCCACCGGGCAGGTGGTGTGGAGCATGGGCCAGGGCGGGGAGGTGCTCGAGGACTCCCCGTCGTGGCGCGCCTTCACCGGCCAGTCGCCCGAACAGCTCGTCGGACGCGGCTTCCTGGAGGCCATCCATCCCGACGACCGCGACCGCGCCGACCGCGGCTGGCAGGCGGGGTTCGTGGACAAGCAGCCGTACGACGTCGAGCTCCGGCTGCGCCGCGGCGACGGGACCTATGCCGACGTGCTCTCCCGAGGCGTGCCGGTCCTGGAGGACGACGGCAGCGTGCTGGAGTGGCTGGACACCTGTATCGATCTGACCGAGCACAAGCGCGCCGACGAGGAGGTGCGTGCCTCCCGGGATCAGCTCGACGTCATCCTGGGCAGCGTGAGCGAGGGGATCACCGCGCAGGACGCGACTGGACGCCTGGTGTTCGCAAACGACGAAGCCGCTCGGATGAGCGGTTTCGCGTCGGGCGCCGAGATGCTGGCGGCGGGCACGGCGGCGGTGGCCAGCCGGTTCGAGATGCGGGACGAGGCCGGCGGCCCGTTCCCGCTCGAGCGGCTCCCGAGTCGCATCGCCTTGCGCACGGGCACGCGGTCGGAGGGCCTGCTGCGCGTCAGGCGGAAGGACAGGGACGACGACCGGTGGGTGCTGTTGCGGTCGACGCCCGTGCAAGGCGCGACGGGCACGGCCTCGCTGGTGATCAACGTCATGCAGGACGTGACCGAGCAGCGGCGCTCGGCGTTCGCGGCGACGCTGCTCTCCGACGCCGGCCGGGTCCTGGGATCCAGCCTGGAGGCGGACGCCACGCTGGGGGCCATCGCCCGCCTTGCCGTCCCGCGGCTGGCCGACCGGTGCGCGGTGCACCTGCGCCAGCCCGACGGCTCCATCCGGCTACTCGCGCTTGCCGGCCTCGACGGCGAAGCCGAGCGCGCGGCCAGCGAATCCGCTGCGCGCCCTCCCATCGATCCCGCCGGCGGGCAGGGCGTGGCTGCGGTCCTGCGCAGCGGGAAGAGCGAGTGCGGACGCAGCCTGCCGGACGAGATGGTGGCGGAGCTCGCCGCGGGTCCGGAGGATCTCGAGGAGCTGCGTGCCGCGGGAGTGCTCTCGTACATCGCGGCGCCGTTCTGCGCCCGCGGGCAGGTGCTGGGCGCGCTCACCCTGGTCACCACGGCGCGCTCGGGCCGGCGATACGATGCCGTCGACGTGCGCACCGCCGAGGAGCTCGCCGATCGGGTCGCCGCCGCGCTGGACAACGCGGCGCTCTACAAGCGCGAGCAGGAAGCCGTGCGCGCGCGCGACGACTTCCTCTCCATCGCCTCGCACGAGCTGCGGACTCCGCTCACGCCGCTACGACTCCAGATCCAGATCCTCCGGCGGCTGGTCGCGCACGGAGCCACCCTCGCGCGGGACAAGCTGGCGGTGAGCCTCGACACGCTGGAGCGCCAGACCGAGCGTCTCGGCCGCCTGGTCAGCGACCTGCTCGACGTCTCGCGCATCACGGCCGGAAAGCTCACCCTGCACCGCGAACGTCTCGACCTGGCCGAGGTGGCGCGCGAGGTGGTGGAGCGGTACGCCGGCATCAGCCGCTCGCGCATCGCGCTGCAGACGCGGAGCGCACCGGGCAACTGGGATCGCGCGCGGCTCGAGCAGGTGGCGACGAACCTCCTCGCCAACGCGATCAAGTACGGCGAAGGCAAGCCGATCGAGGTGGTCGTCGCGCTCGAGGACGGCGCCGCCGTCCTGGC
>DASQBG010000218.1:0-22774 GCA_035635335.1 Myxococcales bacterium
TCCGCGCGGTCCGGCGCATCGGCGAGAAGCACGGGTTCCCTACCGCGAGCTATGGCCACGCCGGTGACGGCAACCTGCACGTGAACTTTCTCTTCCGCAGCGCCGACGAGCGCGGGCGCGGCGAGGCCGCCATCGACGAGGTGATCGAGATGGCCATCCGGCTGGGCGGCACCATCACCGGGGAGCACGGCGTCGGCCTGGCCAAGCGGCGTTTCCTGCGCAAGGAGCAGGGGGCGGCGGTCGTCGCGCTGCAGAAGCGCTTGAAGCGAGCGTTCGACCCGGACGACCTGCTCAACCCCGGCAAGATCTTCCCCTGAGGACGTCCGCTTCGCGACACCCTACCGGGCTTGACCCCCTACTCGCGCTGCTCTAGGGTCCGCGCCTTTCATGGCCGACACGCCCACAAGGACCGCCCCCGCGGAGCAGCGGGCGGAGGAGCAGCCAGGACACGTCCCGGACGTGGAGCTCGTCCGGAACGCACAGGGCGGCGACGCGGGCGCTTTCGCCGAGCTGGTCGGCAGGCACCAGCGCCAGCTGTACCGGCTCGCCCTACGCATGACGGGCAGCGAGGCCGACGCCCAGGAAGTCCTGCAGGAGGCTTTCCTCAACGCCTACCAGAAGCTGCCCAACTTCCGGGGAGAGGCGCAGTTCTCCAGTTGGCTATACCGCATCGCGGCGAACAGCGCCCTGATGCGCCTCCGCCGCAAGCGCCGGGCGCCGGACGCCCTCACGGACCAGCCGCTGGAGCTCCAGGGACCGAGGTTCTCCGCGGAGGGCTCTCTGGAGCCGGCTCCCCTCAGCGACTGGTCGCAGCGCGCCGACGAGAAGATGATGGACCGCGAGCTGGGCAAGGCGATCGACCAGGCGGTCGCCGGCCTGCCTGAAGATTATCGAACGGTGTTCCTGCTCAAGGACGTGGACGGGCTGTCCAACGAGGAGATCGCGGACGCCCTCGACCTGACGGTGCCCGCGGTGAAGAGCCGCCTGCACCGGGCGCGGCTCGCCCTGCGCGAAAAACTTGGCGAGTTCTTCGGAGAGTGACCGAATCGACGTCGAGGC
Source organism: Myxococcales bacterium (assembly GCA_035635335.1). GTDB lineage: Bacteria > Myxococcota > Myxococcia > Myxococcales > 40CM-4-68-19 > VBKO01. The sequence continues at coordinate 1,060 of DASQBG010000218.1, forward strand.
AGGAGCATCTTTTCCACGTGGTCCGAATACGGTAGCGTTCATACTTTCACCCACCTGCAGGACGGAAACCGTTGGCCAATCCCCTCGAGCACTGCGCCGCTTGCGTTGAGCTCCTCGGCGAGTACATCGACGGGTCGCTGCCGCCGGAGCGCGCGGAAGCGCTCGAAGCGCACCTTTCGCTCTGCCCGCCGTGCATCACTTTCGTGCGCACCTACAAGGCGACGCGCGCCCTTTGCAGACACAAGCTGGCGCGGGAGATGCCCGCGGAGCTGAAGATCTCGCTGCAGGTCTTCCTGGCCAAGAACGTGCCCGGCTACCGCACCCCCGGCGACGGCGACGGCGAAAAGAACTAGGTTCCTGCCATGCAAGTCCAGATCGACGCGGTGTCCGCCGCCTTGCGCGATGCGCACGGCCACGGTCTCACGCTCAGACAGCTGGCCGGGCAGCTCCACGTGAGCCAGGCCGCACGTCAGCCGCTGCGGCGGGCCCTGCAGCAGCTCCTCGGCCGGGGCCAGGCCACCTTCGACGGGCACCGGTACCGTTTCCGGCCGACATCGGAGCGCCAGGGCGGCAACGGTTCGCGGGGGGCGCAGCGAGGCGACGGTCGAGATGGCAAGAACGCAACGCCCGGGCAGGCCGCGTCCCGGCCCAGGAAGTCGCACCCGGAGAGACGTTCCGCCAGCCCCCAGCCCCCCACCGCCAGCCGGACGATGACCGGCATCCTCCACCTCAAGCCCGAGGGGTACGGGTTCGTCAGCCCCTTGCAAGGCGGATCCGGCCGGCAGGACGACGTGTTCATCCCGCCTCGCCGCAACCGGGGCGCGCTCGACGGCGACGTGGTGCGGGTCTCGGTCGAGCGCGGCCGCGACGGCCGCTTCGTCGGCGAGGTGGTGGAGATCGTCGAGCGCCGCCGCCAGTTCGTCATCGGCGCATACCGTGCGCAAGGGAAGGCGACCTGGGTGGAGCCGCACGACCGGGCCTTCACCGTTCCCATCCCGGTGCCTCGCGATCCGCGCGCGCGGGACGGCGAGCTGGTCAAGGTCAAGCTCCAGCGGGAGAACGGAGGTCCGCTGCGCGGCGACGTCGCCTCTGTCCTGGGAAAGCCGGGCGATCCGCGGGTGGAGATCCTCGCCACCGCCTATGCGGAAGGCTTCTCGGACGAGTTCGACCCCGCCACGCTGCTCGCCGCGGAGGGCATCCCCGACCACGTCCGTCCCGAGGACGCGGCCGGCCGGCGCGACCTGCGGGAGCTGCCGCTGGTCACCATCGACGGCGAGGACGCGCGCGACTTCGACGACGCAGTGCACGTCTCGCGCGTAGGGGACGGCGGGTACCGGCTGGTGGTGGCCATCGCGGACGTCGCCCACTACGTGAGGCCCGGGGGTGCCCTGGACCGCGAGGCCTTGCGCCGGGGCACCAGCGTGTACTTCCCCAGCATGGTGCTGCCCATGCTGCCGGAGCGGCTCTCGAACGGCATCTGCTCGCTCAACCCCGACGTCGACCGCCTCTGCATGGTCTGCGACCTGGCGCTCGACTCCGAGGGGCGGCCCCTGCAGTCCGAGATCTACGAAGGCCTGATGCGCAGCCACGCCCGGCTGACCTATACCAAGGTCGCCGAGGCGCTCCAGGGCGAGCCCCAGGCCGACGTGCGGCCCCTGCTCGACGATCTGCGCGTCGCGCAGGAGCTGGCGAAAAAGCTGACGGCGCGGCGGCGCGAGCGGGGATCGATCGACTTCGATCTGCCCGAGGCGACGATCGTCCTCGCCGAGGACGGCTCGGTGAAGGAGATCGTCCGCCGCCCGCGCAACGACGCGCACCGGCTGATCGAGGAGTTCATGCTGGCCGCCAACGAGGGCGTGGCCCGCTTCTTCGACGCGCGCGGGCTGCCTACCGTGTACCGGATCCACGATCAGCCGGACGAGGAGAAGCTGGACGCCTTCGCGCAGCTCGCGCGGCTGCACGGATTCGAGCTGCCCGCCGAGCTGACCCCGGCGGCCCTGAACGAGCTGCTCGGGCGCCTGGAGGGCAAGCCGCAGCAGAAGGCGCTCAACTCGCTGCTGCTCCGCGCGATGATGCAGGCGCAATACAGTCCCGACAACATCGGCCACTTCGGCCTCGCCGCGCCGACGTACCTCCACTTCACCTCGCCGATCCGGAGGTACCCGGATCTGATGGTGCACCGGCTGCTCAAGGAGCACTGGGCGCGCGGGGGCCGGCCGATGCGCGAGGCCGAGCGCAAGGAGCAGGAGGAGTACCTCGCCGGTATCGCCGCGCAGTGCTCCGAGCGCGAGCGCGCCGCGATGAAGGCCGAGCGCGACATCGACGCCTACTTCGCCGCCCTGTTCATGATCGACAAGGTGGGCGAGGAGTACGACGCGGTGGTGGCCGGCGTGACCGACTTCGGCCTCTTCTGCGAGCTGAAGAAGGTGTACGTCGAGGGCCTCATCCCAAAGGAGCAGCTGGGCGAGAACGTCGAGCTGGACGAGGAGCACCACCGGCTCCGGATCGGGACCAGCGGCCGCAGCTACGGCGTGGGCGACGAGCTGCGCGTGCGGGTGGTGGAGAGCGACCCGGTGCGGCGCCGCATCACGCTGGAGCCGGCGTCGCTTCCGCGCAGCGGGTCATGGCTCACCCAAGACGACGTCGAGGGCCCGGCTAGGTCGCCGAAGCAGAAGCCTCGCCGGCCGGCCCAGCCGGAGCGGCGGCCTGCAGGGCATCCGCCTCGGCGCGGGTCACCGCCTGGCCGCCCGTCTCGTCGTACACGAAGACGAGGCGGCGGTCGATGAACGGCCGGAAGTAGGCCGGCCAGCCGACCCGCACCTCGTCCGCGGTCACGTCCTCGCGCGAGGCCAGGCGGATCGCCGCTGGATCGTCCTTGCGCACCACCGGGAACAGCCGGTGGCGCCCGGCGAAATGGATGATCTCCCCGTGGTCGGTCGTCGCCCGCTTCGGCATGGGATGTTGGCTTTACCACGTATCCACTAACGCACCGATCGGCGATAGGGGGTGGCCGCCCCGACCCGGCGTGGCTACAAACGGGGCCTCGCAGTCGGAGCACCAGTGGGACATCGCTTCAACCTCGGGCGGCGCGCGGGACTGCTCCTGCCCCTCTCCAGCGTCCGCGGACCGCGCGGCGGGCTCGGGAGCTATGCCGACGCCGGGGCGGTGGCGCGCTGGCTGCGCCAGAGCGGCTCGACGATGTGGCAGCTCTTGCCGCTGAACGAGGTCTCGCCCGGCCAGGACAGCCCGTATGCGGCCTCCAGCTCCTGCGCGCTGGAGTCCGTCTACATCGACCTGGACTCGGTGGAGGACCTGGACGGCCGGCTCACCGACGACGAGAAGCGCAAGCTGGAGGCGGATCGCCGCGACGAGCGCGTCGATTTCGAGGCGGTCCGGTCGGCGAAGCGGTCCGCGCTGCGGCGCGCGTGGGAATGGTTCCGCGACCGCGAGCTGCGGAGCGAGTCGGCCCGCGCGCGCGAGTTCGCCGAGTTCCAGGACGAGCACCGCGAGTGGCTGCCCGACTGGGCGCTGTACCGGGCGCTGCACGACCAGCGCCTGAAGAGCTGGCGCGACTGGGAGCCGCCGCTGCGCGACCGCGAGCCGCAGGCCCTGGCTCGCGCCCGGGAGGAGCTGCGGGACGCCATCGCGGGGCTGACCTACGCGCAATGGGTCGCCGACGTTACCTTCCGCCGCGGGCGCGCGGAGGCCAATTCGCTGGGAGTGAAGATGGTCGGCGACCTGCCGTTCATGGTGGCGGAGGACTCGGCCGACGTCTGGGGCATGCAGCACCTCTTCCGCTTCGACGCCACCGTCGGCGTGCCGCCCGACGCCTACAGCGCAAACGGTCAGGACTGGGGGCTGCCGGTGCCGCGCTGGGACGAGATGCGCGAGGCAGGCGACCCCTGGCTGCGCGTCCGCGCCATGCGCGCCGCCGAGCTGTACGACGCCTTCCGCGTCGACCACGTGGTCGGCCTGTACCGCACCTACGCGCGGCCGATCGACAAGTCACCGCCCTTCTTCGTCCCGCCCGAAGACGCGGAGCAGAAGGAGCAGGGTGAGCGGATCCTGGACCTCCTGGGCGAGAAGGCGGAGGTCATCGCCGAGGACCTCGGCACCGTCCCGGATTTCGTGCGCCAGTCCCTCGCGGAGATCGGCATCCCAGGCACCAAGGTCCTGCGCTGGGAAGTGGACGACGGGGTCCCGCGCGACGTCCGGAAATTCCCCCAGATCTCGCTGGCGGTGACCGGCACGCACGACACGGAATCGCTGTACACCTGGTGGGAGGGCCTGCCCGAGCACGAGCGCCGGGAGCAGCTCAAGCAGCCGTTCCTGCGCGACCTGCGCGGCGATCCACGCCACTACACCGAGGCCACCAGGAACGCCTTGCTCGAGCTGCTCTACTCCGCCGCTTCCGACGCCGTCCTCACGCCGATCACGGACGCGCTCGGCCGGCGTGATCGCCTCAACACGCCGGGCACGGTCGGCCGGCACAACTGGACGTGGAGGCTCCCCTGGCGCCTGGGCGAGATGGATACCGCCCCGGAGACGGTAGCCGCGGCGCGCCTGCTGACGCATCTTGCCGAGCGGTACGGGAGAGTGCGCTAGGTCACGCCGAACTCCCGGGGAGGCGCCGGTGCGCCAGGAACGGGAGCTCGGCCCCGCGACAGCGGATGAAAGGGCACGCCGCCTGCTCGACGAAGTGGCGGCCGAGCTGGCGGCGGTTCCACAGCCGCTCGCGACGTACAGGCTGCAGCTGCACAAGGGCTTCCGCTTCCGCGACGCCGCGGACCTGGCGCCGTACCTTGCGGAGCTGGGCCTGTCGGACATCTACACCTCGCCGGTGATGAAGGCCGCGCCCGGCTCGATGCACGGCTACGACGTGCAGGACCACCAGCAGATCAACCCGGAGCTGGGGACTGCGGAGGACCTCGCCGCGATGTCCGCCGCGGCCCACGAGCACGGCCTGGGGTACGTGCTGGACATCGTCCCCAACCACATGGGGATCGGCAGCGCGAACACGCTCTGGCTCGATCTGCTCGAGAACGGGCCCTCGGCGCGGGCCGCGCGGTTCTTCGACGTGGAGTGGCACCCGGTCAAGGAGGAGCTGGCCGACAAGGTCCTCCTCCCGGTGCTGGGGGACCGCTATGGCGCGGTGCTCGAGCGGGGCGAGCTGAAGCTCCAGCTCGTCAACGGCGCGTTCCAGGTCCGGTATTACGACCACGTCTTCCCGGTGTCGCCGCGGTCGTACGGGCAGGTGCTCGCCTGGCGCCTCGACGAGCTGCAGAAGAAGCTGCCCGAGGGGGACCCGTCGATCGACGAGCTGAAGAGCATCGTCACCGGGGTGTCGAACCTGCCCTCGCGCCACGAGCAGGATCCGGAGAAGCGCGAGGAGCGCAGGCGCGAGAAGGAGATCGTCAAGCGGCGCGTGGCGGCGCTGTGCGCGACCGACCCGCGCATCCGCGGGCACCTCGAAGAGAACGTCTCCATCTTCAACGGCAAGCCGGGGGAGCCGCGCAGCTTCGACCTGCTCGACCGGCTGCTCGCGGCCCAGGTCTACCGGCTGGCCCACTGGCGCGTCTCGTCGGAGGAGATCAACTACCGCCGCTTCTTCGACATCAACTCGCTGGCGGCCATTCGCGTCGAGGATCCGGTGGTGTTCGAGGAGGCGCACCGGCTGCCGCTGCGGCTGCTCGCCGAAGGCAAAGTGACCGGGTTCCGCGTCGACCACCCCGACGGTCTCGCCTATCCCTCGCGCTACTTCCAACTGCTGCAGGAGGTGCACATCCTGGAGCGCGCTCACGCCCTGGCGGAGCGGCGGGGAGAGAAGTGGGACGAGCTGGAGCCCGCCGTGCGCGAGCAGATGGCGCTCGACCTGCGCAAGCGCGGGCCCGCCTCACCGTTCTTCCGGCCCATGTTCGTGGTGGTGGAGAAGATCCTCGGCGGGACGGAGAAGCTGCCGGAGAGCTGGGCGGTGCGCGGCACCACCGGCTACGATTTCCTCAACCAGGTGAACGGGCTGTTCGTCGACCCAGCCGCGCGTGACCTGATGGACCGTATCTACACGCGCTACATCGGCGGGCGCATCGATTTCGACGAGCTGGTCTACCAGAAGAAGAAGCTGGTCCTGTACACGGCGATGGCCGCCGAGATGAACCTGCTCGCGCGGCAGCTGAACCGGATCTCGGAAGCGAACCGCTGGACGCGCGACTTCACCCTCTACTCGTTGCGCGCCGCCCTGATCGAGGTGATCGCCTCCTTCCCCGTGTACCGCACGTACATCTCCGACGACGGGGTGGTCGACGATCGCGACCGCCGGTACATCCTGCAGGCCGTCGCCTCCGCCAAGCGCAAGAACCCGGTCGAGAACGAGTCCATCTACGACTTCATCGCCGACATTTTGTTACAGAAGTTCGCCGCGTACGTGGCGCCCGAGGAGCGGCCCTCGCAGCTCGCGTTCGTCATCAAGCTGCAGCAGATGCTCGGGCCGGTCATGGCGAAGGGGTTGGAGGACACCGCCTTCTACGTCTACAACCGGCTGCTCTCGCTCAACGAAGTGGGCGGCGAGCCGCGCCAGTTCGGCGTCACCCCGCAGCAGTTCCACGCCTGGAACCAGCTCCGCGCCAGGAGCTGGCCGCGCACGCTGCTCGCCACCGCCACGCACGACACCAAGCGCGGCGAGGACACGCGCATGCGGATCGACGCGCTCAGCGAGTTGCCCCGGCAGTGGGCGGCCGCGCTGTCCTCCTGGACCCGGCGCCTCGAGCCGTGGCTCCGCGAAGTGGACGGCCGCAAGGCGCCGGACCGCAACGAGCTGATGCTCTTCTTCCAGACGCTGGTCGCGGTCTGGCCCAACCAGCGGCCCGGGACGCATCCGCAGCTCCCGGCGCGCGAGGAGCTGGAGCAGCTCTCGAACCGGCTGCAGCAATACATGGTGAAGGCGATCAAGGAGGGCAAGGTCAACACCAGCTGGATCCAGGACAACAAGAGCTGGGAGGAAGCGGTGACCGGCTTCGTGCGCGAGGTGCTCGCGCTGCCCGCGAAGCACGGCTTCTGGAAGGGCTTCCTCACCTTCCAGCAACAGGTCGCCGAGATCGCGATGCACGACTCGCTGGCGCAGGTGGTCCTGAAGATCGCCTCGCCCGGCGTGCCCGACCTGTATCAGGGCACGGAGCTGTGGGACTTCTCGCTGGTCGATCCGGACAACCGCCGGCCGGTGGACTTCGAGTCGCGCCGCCGCGCGCTGCGCGAGATCAGGGGGGACGACTGGCCCCGCGCCCAGCTCGCGCGCGAGCTGTACGGGCAGTGGCAGGACGGCCGCATCAAGCTTTTCCTGACCCACGCCGCCCTGCACGCGCGCCGCGAGAACCCGGACCTGTTCGCCGGGGGCGCCTACCAGCCGCTGGAGCCGACCGGCCCGCGGGCCGACAACCTGGTCGCCTTTTCCCGCACCGCGCACGGCCAGACCGCGGTGGTGGTGGTCCCGCGCCTCGTCGCCAGTCTCCTCGACGGCGCCCGCCTGCGCCCCGAGAAGTTCGAGGGCACGGTGGTCCCGGTCCGCGGCCGCTTCGTGGACGTCTTCACCGGCGAGGAGCGCCAGGGCCCGCTGCGCGTCGATCAGCTCTTCTCCACCCTGCCGGTGTCCTTGCTCCTCAGCCGCTGAGCTCGGCAACCGTGATGGCGTCGCCCCCTTCGTGGGATTCGCCCGCCCGGGCGCGGCGGACGTAGGGGCTGCGGGCGAGGTGCTCGCGGATGGCGGACTTGAGCGCCCCGGAGCCGTGGCCGTGGAGGACGTGGACCTCCTCGGCGCCCTCGCGCAGGCGGCGGTCCAGCTCCTCTTCCAGCGCGTGGAGCGCCTCGTCGACGCGCAGGCCGCGCAGATCGAGCAGGGGCTGGGAGGAGGTGGCGGGCGCCGCGCGCACCTCCTCGGCGCGCCGCAGCTTCTCCGCGGCGGTCTTGCGGAAGCTGGGTTCGGCGCCGCGCTGCTTTCGCGTGAGCGGCACCAGGTCGGCGAGCGGGACCTTGGAGCGCATCGCGCCCATCTGGACGAGCGCGAAATCGCCGGCCATCTCGATGACCGTGCCTTCGGTGCCGAGCCGCGCATGCCGCACCGTCGCTCCCTCGCGCAGCTCCGAGGGAGGCGCGGAGTCCGGCTCGTCCCGCGCCCCGGCGCGCTCCTCCTCCTCCTCCGTCTGGGCGAGCATCCGCTGCACCTCGACCGCGCGCGCCATCGCCGGAGCCGCCTGGAGCTGCGCCACCAGCTGGGCCACCTCCTGCCGGCGCTTCTCGATGTCCGCGACCAGCTCCGCCCGCGCTCCGGCGCGCACCTCGCGCTCGACCTGCGCCAGACGCTCCCGCTCGCGCGCCGCGGCCTCGCGCTCGAGTCGCAGGCCCTCGCGGAGCCGGTCGGCTTCGGCCCGGGCCTGGGCCAGGGCGGCGCGCTCCGCGTCGAGACGCTCCACCGCGGTCGAGAGGGCGGAAGTCCCGCCGCCCAGCAGCTCGCGGGCCCGGGCGCACACATCGGGCGGGATGCCGACCCGCGCCGCGATCTCGATGGCCGAGCTCCGGCCGACCTCGCCGATCTGCAACCGGTACGTGGGCGCGAGGCGCTGCAGGTCGAATCCCACGCTGGCGGCCGCGAATCGCGGATCGGAGAGCCCCAGCGCCTTCAGCTCCTCCAGGTGCGTCGTGATCAGCACCTGCGCGCCGGCCCCGACCAGCTTCTCCAGGGCCGCGGCCGCGATCGCCGCTCCTTCGCGCGGGTCCGTGTCCGCCGCGATCTCGTCGATGAGCACCAGCGTGCCCGGTCCCGCCGCCTCCAGGATGTGCTTCAGCGCGGTCAGGTGCGCCGTGAAAGTCGAGAGATCGCGCGAGAGGTCGCCCTCCTCGCCGATGGCCGTGTACACGGTCCGGTACAGCGGCACGCGCGACCCGTCCGCCGCGGCCACCGGCAGCCCCGCGCGCGCCATCAGCGCGGAGAGCCCCACCGCCGTGATGGTCACCGTCTTCCCGCCGGCGTTGGGCCCGCTGATGATCAGCCCTCGCGCCTCGCCGGGCAGCGCGACGTCGTTGGCGACGATCTGTGGCGTGCGCAGCGCCAGCAAGGGATGCCGGAGCGCAAGGAACCGGAAGCTCTCGCGCGGCCCCTCCAAGAGCTCCGGCGCGGACGCGCGCAGGTCGTCCGCCAGCTTGGCTCCGGCGCCCGCCTCGTCGAGGATCGCCAGCACGGCCACGTCCTGCTCCAGCTGCGGCGCGCGCCGGCCCACCGCGCCGGACAGCTCGGCGAGGATGCGCTGCTCCTCCTCCAGCATGCCCGCCTCGGCGATGGTGAGCTGGTTCCCCAGCTCGAGTAGCTCCTGCGGCTCGATGAACAGCGTCTGCCCGCTGCCGCTCGCGTTGTGCACGATGCCCGGCAGGTGCGACTTGTGCTCGGCCCGGACCGGCAGGACGTAGCGGTCGCCGCGCACCGAGTAGTACGCGTCGCGGAGCATGCCGACGACTTCCTCGTCCGCGAGCATCTCGTCCAAGCGCGACTTGATGGCCCGGTGCAGGCCGCGGGCGCGCTCGCGCAGCTCCGCGAGCAGTGCGCTGGCGGTGTCGAGCAGCTTCCCCGACGGATCGAAGGCGCGCTCCAACTCGGCCGCGAGCGGCTCCAGATCGCTGAGCGGCTCGGCCCTCTGTGCGTGCAGCGGTGCTACCTGCCGCATGGCCATGCAGAAGCGGCGTGCCGAGGCCGAGGCCCGCACCAGCCGCGCCACCGCGAGCAGCTCCTGCGGCTCGAGCGTCCCCTCTCGCGCGGCCCGGCCCAGCGCCGGCCGCAGGTCGAGCGCGTCGGCGAGCGGCACCTCGCGGTCCAGGCGGCGCAGCGCTCGGGCTTCCTCGACCAGCGCGAGCCGGCGGCGGGCCTCCTCCGGGTCGTCGCCGGGCAGGAGCGCTCCGCACCGCTCGCGCCCCATCGGCGTGCGCGCGCGACGGGAGAGCTCCGCGGTGATCGTCGGCCAGCCCAACTCTGACAGGGCCTTCTCATTGACCACACCGAGCATGGGCGCGGCAGATTAGCGCGGTCCGCGCACAGCGGCGGTCTCCATCTCGAAGCCGCGGCATCGGGCGCCTGGCCTGACACGGATGTCGCAGTCGGCCCAGGTGGGCCCTGCGGCACCCCGCCGCACAACCCCTCGGATTCACTCGAACGGGCTGGCACCGCTGGCATGGGCACGCCGGGTGCTAGAAGGCATGCGCACCGCGAACGCCCCCCGGTTCCCCGAGTTTTTGCAGGCTCCCCGCCTGAAGCTCGTGCCGCCGCCGGCGACCGACGGCGAGTTGGTCGTCGAAGCGCTGAGCAGAGGACAACGCGCCAGGCTAGCGGAAGAGGAGCTGTACCGCCGCTATCGCGGCGCCGTCTCGCGGCTCGCGGGCAGCTTCAGCGAGCTGGACTCGGACGAGGCGGACGACGTGGTCCAGGAAGCGTTCGTCCGCGCCTTCCGCGCGCTGCGCAGCCTGAAGGATCCGGCTCGCTTCTCCGCCTGGCTGTTCACCATCGCGCGCAACCGCGCCCGTTCCTATCTCTCAGCCCGATCGACGCATGACAAGGCGGCCGAGGAGGCCTGCCGCGAGGCCGACCTGGCCGACGGCTGCGCCCCTGCCGCCAACGAGCAGATGGAGAAGGAAGCCGAGCTGCGCGCCGTCCGCGAGGTGATCGACGGGCTGCGCGAAGGCCCCGAGAAGGAGACCGTCCGCCTCTTCTACCTGGACGGGACGTTCTCGGCGCGCGAGATCGCGCAGCGCATGGGTGTGGGCAAGAGCGCGGTGACGATGCGCCTGGAGCGCTTCCGCGCCCGGGTCCGCCGCGAGCTGTGCGAGAAGCTGCAGCGGACGGCCTGATCAAGTCGCCAGCGGCCGTCGCCGGCCGGCGATCAGGCCGGGTCGACCCGCAGGATCTGCTCGCCGACCAGCAAGAGGTCGCCCGCCGTCACCGACGCCGAGCCGTTGATCTTCACGAACGTCCCGTTGGCGGAGCCCAGGTCCTTCACGCCAATCTGGCCGTCGCCGACCGTCACCAGGCAATGTCGGCTGGAGACGTAGCCGTCTTGCGGGAAGCTGACGTCGCCGCCCCCGCGACCGACCAGGTTCTCCCCGCTCTTCAAGGGAAACACATCGCCCTCACCGCCCCCCTCGAGCAACTGCACGGCGCGCGCGACGTAGCCCGGGTCGGGACTGCCCCACAGCGGCTGCTCGGCGGGCGTCTCCGGCTCCTCCGGAAGCCACTCGATCCGCAAGCGCTGCCGGCCGATGCGCAGCTCGTCTCCCGACTGGAGCTGGCGCTCCTTGAACCAGAGGAAGACGCCGTTGTCGGTGCCGCCGTCCTGCACGGTCAGCTGGTCGCCCTCGAACTTGAACACCGCGTGGGTGGCGGCCACGAACTGGTCCTTGTCGAGCTTCACCTCGCCGTCGGCCACGCCGCGCCCGACGCGCGTCTCGGGCTGGGTGAGGACGTAATCGGCGGAGCGGCTGCCGTCGCGGGCGATAGCGCTGATCCGCGCACGCGCTCGGGGCGCGCCCGCCTTGGGCGGCGTCGCGGGAGCTGGGGGACGGGTTCCGGGCCCGGGCTTGGGCGGCGGCGGGGGCGCCGGCCGCGCCGCCGCGGGCGGCTTGCCGGTCACGGCGGGAACGGGGGTGGGCGGAGTTCTCGGAGCGGTCGGCATCCGCGCTCCCGGACCAGCGCCGGCAGCCGCGCTTGGGCCGGCCGGTTTCGCCCCGGAAGGCGCCGGAGCTGCCGCCTGGGCTGACTTGGCGGCGCCGGCGGCGGGCTTGGCGTCCGGTTTGGCAACGGGCCACCCGGCCACCTTGGCGGGCGGGGCGGCGGCGCTGGCGGTCAGCGGGGTCCCGCACCGCGCGCAGAACTTGAAGGTCGCGGCGTTCAGCGTCATGCAGTTCGGGCACTGCCGGGGCGGCCCGCCGGCCTGCTGCAGCCTCTGCGCGGGTGCCCGCGAGGCCGGCTTCATCATGGTCGGCGCCGCCCCGTCCTCGGCCGCGAAGGGCGCCCCGCACGAGAGGCACGAGCCCACCTCCGTCTCGTTGTAGGCGCCGCACTTCGGGCAGTCCATGTGGCCGGTTGTAGTCCGCGCCCCGAAGGAGGGTCAAGGCGCGGCGGCTGCTCTGGAGACCCGTTCCTACATTGGAAGAAGCCAGCACCTGTGCGAACGTACGCCGCTGTCCAGGTGTCCTTGCCCGGCCCTGGAGAGGGAGCGGTGCCGAAGTCCTGCCCACGTTGTCAGCGCGCTCTGCCGGCCGCCGCCAAGCGTCTGTGCGTGTACTGCGGGGCGCCACTGGTGCGCGGGGCGACCGATCCCGGTTTTCGTCCTTCACATGCTTCGGTCGGTGATCCGCTGGTCGGAACGGTGGTGTCCGGGCGGTTCCGCGTCGATGACCTCATCGGCCAGGGCGGGATGGGCAAGGTCTACCGCGCACGCCACCTGGCGCTGGAGCGAACGGTCGTCCTCAAGATGCTCAAGCCGCAACTGCTCGAGGACCCCACCCTGGTCGGCCGATTCGAGCGCGAGGCGAAGGCCGCGAGCCGTCTGAACCATCCCAACGTCATCCAGGTGCTGGACTTCGGGCGCCTGGAGAACGACGGCACTCTCTACATCGTCATGGAGCACGTGCACGGCAAGGACCTGCGGCTCGTCCTGCGCGACGACTGGCCGCTCGCCGAGGAGCGGCTCTGCGACATCATGGCGCAGGTCTGCTCGGCGCTGGGCGAGGCGCACGTCAACGACGTCATCCACCGCGACTTGAAGCCCGAGAACGTCATGGTGGAGGTTCGGCGCGACCAGCCCGACCACGTCAAGGTGCTCGACTTCGGCATCGCCAAGATCCTCGGCCCGGACGTGCCGGCGCTGCCGCGGCAGGGCATCGTCCGCCTCGCCGACGGCGACCCCGGGCTGACACGGCACGACGTGGTGTGCGGCACTCCGCAGTACATGGCGCCCGAGCAGGCCACCGGCAGCGCCCTGGACGAGCGCTGCGACCTGTACGCGGTGGGCGTGATCCTCTACCAGATGACCACCGGGCACCTGCCGTTCGACGGGGCGAGCTCGATGGAAGTCCTCACCCGGCACGTGAACGAGGCCCCGGTCCCCCCGCGGCAGAGGCAGCCCGACGCGCCCATCAGCGAGGCGATGGAGCGGCTCATCCTGCGCGCGCTGGCGAAGGACCCGGCGATGCGCCCGCAGACCGCGGAGCAGTTCCGCGACGAGCTGCTCGCCGTTCCCGGGCAGGCGCGGACGGCCGCCCGGGCCACCACTCCCAGCCGGAGCAGCACGCCTGTCCCGCAGACCGCCGCCCCTTCCGAGCCGCCGCGTCGAGGCGAGCGCGTCCTCTGGGTCGCGGCTGCGGCCACCGCGGTGCTGCTCGTTTTCGCCGTGGCGGCCGCGGTCCGCCCCCCGCCTCCGCGCGCGGTCGCCGCGGCGTCGGCGGTGTCGTCCGCCGGGCGCGACGCGGTGCTCGCGCGGACGCTGGTCACGCAATCCCGCGAGCGCGAGCAAGCGGGGAACCTGGCTGCGGCGCGCGATCTGCTCGAGGCCGCCCTTACCGCGGACGCCCAGAACGCGGAGGCGCATTACTGCCTGGCTGGCCTGCTCGTCGCGACCGACCGGCCGCGCGCGCGTGCCGAGTACGAGGCCAGCCGCAAGCTCGACCCGGTGCGCTACGGCGAGAGCGTCGCGCGCATCCTCGACAAGTGGAAATGACGCTTCAGCCGACCTCGAGGCGCAGCAGCTGATCTCCCAGCTGGAGGACGTCCCCTGGCTGCAGCTCCAGCGACTGCTGCGGGCGCAAGCGCAGGAAGACGCCACCGGGCGAGGAGTCCAGGTCGACCAGGGTGGCGGATCCCTCGGGCGCGATGCGCACCTCCGCGTGGCGCGGAGCGAGCTGCGGGTCCGAGGCGAAGTTCACGTCGCAGCCGGTGCGGCCCACGGCGATGGCAGGCCCGGCGCGGAAGCAGGTCCGCCCGGTCTTCCCCCCGCGGAGGATCTCGGTGATGCGCACCACCGTGCCGTGCGGCCGGGGCGAGCCGAGATACGGCGTCTCGCCGGGCTCGCCGACGGGCAGCTCGCACGCACCATCGAAACGCAGCAGGCGCTCGCCCACGACGAAGGAGTCGCCGGGCTCGATCGCGGCGGATTCACGGACCTTGAGGTAGACGCCGTTGGCGGAGCCCTCGTCGCGGACCAGCAGCCGCTGCTCGTCGAAGACGATCGCGGCATGGCAAGGGGCGAGGTGCGGATCGTCGGGCAGCTCGATCGCGGCGCCGGCGGCGCCCACCACGTTTTCGATGTGCCCGAGCAAGTAGGTCGTCCCGGCCGCGCTGCCGCGCTCGACTACCAGGGACGCCTGGTAAGGCGGCTCGGGCTCGGCCGCTGGGGCCGCGGCATCCTCCAGCGGGTCGGCGATGGCCGCAGGCGCGTCCTCGAAAGCCTCCGCGACCTCGGCCGCGTCCACCGGCACCTCCGCCGGCACGCTCTCCCCGGGCTCCTCCCAGCCGAGCGGCTCGGGAGAGGGGTCCTGCAGATCGATGGGGGACGTCTCGGGAGTGGCGCCGTACGCCGGCTGCGCGGTGGGATCGGTGCTCGCCGCCCAGGTCTCGGGCGCTTCCTCGGCGAGTGGCTCGTCGGCGGGGACGGGTTCGGCCAGCCCCGCATCCACGGGGAGCTCCTCGAGGGGCTCCTCGTCCATCTGCACCGACACCGTCGGCGGCTGCTCCGTTCTCGGCTGCCGCGCGTCGAGCGGCGCCTTGCCGAACGGCGTGCCGCATTCCGAGCAGAATTTCGCGGCAGGCGGATTCTCGGCGGCGCAGCTCTGGCAGGTCTTGTGCGCCGGGGGCGCTTCCGGGGCGCTGGCCGGCGGCGCATCCGGGGGGGGCGTGGCAGGGGCCTCGCGCACGCTTCCTCCGCCCATCGCCGCTTCGACTGCCGCCCATCCGCGCGGACGCGATGCCGGATGCGGCGCCGTCTCCGGCGGGGGAGCCGGCGGTGGCATCGCGCTGGCGCCATTCGTCACCTGCAACCCGGCGTCAGCCGCTTCCTCGGCGCTCAGCGCCAGGCCGCTCAGCTCCTCGGAGAGGGTCGGATCGGAAGTCGCTGGCGGTGTGAGCGGCTGGCTCGCGGCGCCGGCTTGCGGCGCGCGGCCCGCGGCGGGCTTCGGCGCCTCTTCCGACCCGAGCTTGTACCCGCAGGTAGTGCAGCGGGTAACGCCCGGCTCGTTGTAGGCCTCGCACCGCTGGCAGATCACCCCGAGCGAGGCGGACAGATCGCCGTCAGCGAACGCTGCCCTGCAGCGGCGGCACTCGGTCGCCGAGTCCGAGTTCTCCATGCCGCAACTCGGACAGGTGACCGCCATGATGAGGAATCCCCGGGGCAAGACCAGCGCGTCGGGCGAGTCTAAAGGGCGGCCTGGCGAGGGGTCAATCGCAGGCTTGTCGGGGGGTTGAATCAACCTGCGTCACGACGCGTCAAATCCATTCAGAGGAGGTTTGCTGCGCTGCCCGTCCGTGGGCTAGGCTTGATTTTTTAAAGAGATGATCCGGCTCAACGACATCCTCGAGCGGGTCAATACCTACAGGCCGGAAGCCGATCTGGACCTGATCAAGAAGGCCTACGTCTACAGCGCCAAGGTCCATCAAGGCCAGATCCGGAAGTCCGGGGAGCCCTACCTCATCCACCCGCTAGAGGTCGCCGGCCTGCTCGCCGAGCTGAAGCTCGACGAGGCCAGCATCGTCGCCGGGCTGCTCCACGACACGATCGAGGACACCCTCGCCAAGCCCGAGGAGATCCACGAGCTGTTCGGGCCCGAGGTGCTGGCGCTGGTCGAAGGCGTGACCAAGCTGGGCACCTTCTCGCACGGTCCCAGGACGCAGGAAGAGAAGCAGGCCGAGAACTTCCGCAAGATGCTCGTCGCGATGGCCAAGGACATCCGGGTCATCCTGGTCAAGCTGGCCGACCGCACGCACAACATGCGCACGCTCGCGCACATGACCCCGGACGCGCAGCAGCGCATCGCGCAGGAGACGCTCGACATCTACGCGCCCCTGGCCCACCGCCTCGGCATCCAGTGGATCAAGATCGAGCTGGAGGACCTGGCCTTCCGGTACCTGAAGGCGGCCGAGTACGGCGACGTCGAGCAGCAAGTCGCGCAGACGCAGAAGGACCGGGCGAAGTTCATCGCCGACGTCGTGCAGCTGCTCCAGACCAAGCTCAAGGAGGCCGGGCTCGACTCGGAGGTCCAGGGGCGGCCCAAGCACCTGTATTCCATCTGGAAGAAGATGCGGAAGAACGGCCTCAACTCGGTGTCGCAGCTGCACGACATCGTCGCCTTCCGCTTGCTCCTCAAGTCGGTGCCGGCCTGCTACGAGGCGCTGGGGCTCATCCACTCCTTGTGGAAGCCGGTGCCCGGGCGGTTCAAGGACTACATCGCGATCCCCAAGCCCAACATGTACCAGTCGCTGCACACGACGGTGATCGGGCCCACCGGCGAGCGCATCGAGATCCAGATGCGGACCGAGGAGATGCACCGCATCGCCGAGGAAGGCATCGCGGCACACTGGGTCTACAAGGAGGGGAAGTCCTCCGGGCGCGACGAGCAGAAGTTCGCCTGGCTGCGCCAGCTGATGGAATGGCAGCAGGACCTCAAGGACCCGCGCGAGTTCCTCGAGACGGTGAAGGTCGATCTCTTCACCGACGAGGTGTTCGTCTTCACCCCCAAGGGCGACGTGCGCAGCCTCCCGCAGGGGAGCTGTCCCATCGACTTCGCGTACGCCATCCACTCCGAGGTGGGCGCGCACTGCGTCGGCGCCAAGGTGAACGGCAAGATGGTCCCGCTGCGGACCAAGCTGAAGAACGGCGACTCGGTGGAGATCCTCACCAACGCGAACGTCCGCCCCAACAAGGACTGGCTGGGATTCGTCAAGACCTCCCGGGCGCAGGCGAAGATCCGGCAGTTCATCAAGCAGTCGCAGCGGGAGAGGTCGCTGGAGATCGGGCGCGACCTGCTGGAGCGCGAGTTCCGCCGCTTCGACCTGACCTTCACCAAGATGGTCAAGACGCCCGAGTTCCTCAAGCTCGCCAACGACTACGGCCATTCGCGCGCCGACGACCTGGTCAGCGCGGTCGGGTACGGGAAGCTCTCGCCCGCCAACGTCCTGCAGCGGCTGCTCCCTCCGGAGCGGCTCGCCGAGAAGAAGGTCGACGGCGCGGACGGCGAAGCCGCTCACCAGGGCCGGCTCACGCAGCTCTTCCGCAGGGTGGCGCAGCGCTCCCGGACCGCCGGGGGCGTCCGTATCGGTGGAATCGACGACGTGCTGGTCCGGTACGGGCGGTGCTGCAGCCCGGTGCCGGGCGATCAGATCGTCGGGTTCATCACCCGCGGGCGCGGCGTCACGGTGCACACGCGGGCTTGCAGCAAGGGGCTGGAGACCGACCCCGAGCGGCGGGTGGAGGTGACCTGGGACGTCCACGGCGAGTTCAAGCGCGCCGTCAACCTCAGGGTCCGCTCCGACGACCGCAAGGGCCTGCTGGCCAGGATGAGCGAGACGTTCGCCGACGTGGGCGTGAACATCCTGCAGGCCAACGCGCGCTCCAACGGCGAGCAGGGCGCGGTCTCCACATTCGAGATCGAGATCGTCGACGTGAAGCAGCTCAACGACGTGGTGCGCGCCATCGGGCAGATCCCCGGCGTGCACTCCGTCGAGCGCATGTAGTCCCCGCCGTGCTGCGCTTCCCCGGCACGGACGGTATGGTCCCTGAGTGCCCGTAGAGCTTTCGCTGGCCGACGCGCGCGGGATCGCGCTCGCGGCCCAGGGATTCGACCGGCCCCGACCTAGGCGCGCGACCATCCGCGACCTGGCGCGCACCATCCGGCGGCTCGCGCTGGTGCAGCTGGATTACGTGAACGTGCTCGTGCCGTCGCACTACCAGGTGCCGTTCTCCCGGGTGGGGCGCTACGACCGCGCGCTGCTCGACCGGCTCGTCTACGGGAGCGGCGAGTTCACCGAGCACTGGGCGCACGAGGCCTCCATCGTGCCGACCGAGACGTGGCCGCTCTTGCGGTACAGGCGCGACGAGCACCGCGTGCGGCCCTGGGGGTTCGAGAAGTTCCTGAGCGCGAATCCGACGTACGTGGCGAGCGTGCTCGAGGCGGTTCGCTCGCGCGGCCCGCTGCGCGCGGACGAGCTGCCGCACCTTCCGGGCGCGTCGCGCAAGCTGGAGCACTCCTGGTTCGGCACGGTTCCGCGAGCGGTGCTGGAGGCGCACTTCGGGCGGGGCGCGCTTGCCGTCGCCGCGCGCGAGCAGGACTTCGCCCGGCGGTACGATCTGGCCGAGCGCGTCGTCCCCGCCGAGCACCACGGGCGGGCGGTGGAGCGCGAGGAGGCGCAGCGGCAGCTCTTGCTGCAGGCGGCGCGCGCCCACGGCCTGGGCACCGGGGCGGACCTGGCGGACTACTTCCGCATGCCCGTGCGCGCCGCGCGCCCGCGCCTGGCCGAGCTGCTCGCCTCCGGGGCGCTGCGCGAAACGCGAGTCGAGGGATGGCGCGAGCCGGCGTACTTGCATCCGGATTCCGGGCCGGCGCGGATCGAGGCGCGCAGCCTGCTCTCGCCGTTCGACCCGGTGGTCTGGTTCCGGCCCCGGACGCGCCGGCTGTTCGGGTTCGACTACCGCTTCGAGATCTTCGTGCCCGCCGGCAAGCGCCGCTGGGGCGCGTACGTGCTGCCGTTTCTCTTCGGCGACCGCCTCGTGGCGCGCGTGGATCTGAAGTCGGATCGGGTGGCGCGCCGGCTCCTGGTCGTCGGCGCATGGCTGGAGGCAGGGGCCGATCGCGCGACGGTGGCCTCCGCGCTGGCCGCCGAGCTGAGGGACTGGGCGGCCTGGCTGGCGCTGCGCTCCGTGGTGGTCGGCCGCCGAGGCGATCTCGCGCGCACCCTTTCGGCGGCGCTGCGCTCTTGACCTGCGGCGGCGGGTTGCGCACTCTGCGCGCCCCGCACAGGAGGCGCTCATGCCGAACCAGGTCGTGTCCACGGAAAAGGCCCCCAAGGCGATCGGACCCTATTCGCAGGCGATCGTTGCCGGCGAGCTGGTCTTCACCAGCGGGCAGATCCCGCTCGATCCGCAGACGCAGCAGATGGTGCAGGGCGACGTGCGCGCGCAGACCGAGCGGGTGATGGAGAACCTCGCCGCCGTGCTCGCGGCTGCGGGAGTGGGCTTTGCCAACGTGGTGAAGGCGAGCATCTTCCTCGCCGATTTGAACGATTTTGCGGTGGTGAACGAGGTCTACGGAAAGCGCTTCCCCGCTGCGCCTCCGGCGCGCTCGACCGTGCAGGTCGCGGCGCTGCCGAAAGGCGCGCGGGTGGAGATCGATCTCGTGGCAGTCCGAAAGTAGCGCGCGGCCGGTAGCTTGCTCGTCCAGCGGCGCGGGTGTTATTGCCGGTGCCGGGGAGGCAAGCATGCACCGGGTCGTCGCAGCGCTCGTCGTGGTCTCGATGGCCTCGATGCCGGCCGTCGCCGCGCAGTCGTCGCGGAAGTCGAAGTCGAAGCCCAAGACGCAGCAGCTCGAGCCGCCGCCGCCCGCTCCGCCCACGCCTGTGGCTCCCGCTCCGGCCGCGCCGCCCGCCGCGCAGCCCGGCGCGCAGCCCGCGCCCCCTCTGCCCAGCACGCAGCCGGCGCTCCCGGCGGCGAAGCCGAAGGGCGAAGGCACCACGCTCGGGCTGTACCGCCTGGTCCGCAAGGGCGAGACCGACCCGCTGCTGAAGGCCGTCGACGACGCGTTCCGCCAGGTCGCGGATGCTTCGAGGCGATACCGGTCCGTGGTCCCGCTCCCGGAGCCGGCCGAGAAGCAGGGCTGCGGGCTCAACGTGCCGTGTCTCGCCAGCCTCGGCGGGCTCCAGGGCGTGGACGAAGTCATGGCCGGAGACCTGACCAAGACCGAGAACGGGCTCATCCTGCGCGTCAAGCTGGTCGATACGCGCGGCGAGAAGGTGCTGGGCGACAAGGACCAGGTGATCGCCTCGCAGACCGCGCCGGAGGTGCAGGTCTGGGCCGAGGCGCTGGCCTGCAAGCTGATGATGGGCCAGGAGTGCGTCGGCGAGGTGCTGGTCGACGCCGATCTGCCCGAGATCAAGATCCTGGTGGACGGCGACCCGGTCCCGCGCACCTCGAGCCGCCCGGAGCGCCTGCGCCTCCCTGTCGGCGTGCACCGGGTGCGCATCGCGGTGGACAAGCGGAACTCCCTGGAGCGGCCGCTGCTCGTCTCGCGCCAGCCCTCGCCCGGCGTGACGCTGTATGCGCGCGAAAACGAGGAGGCCCTGAGCCTGCAGTCGCCGGCCGAGGCACCTCGCGGAATCGACGGCAAGCCGAGCGTCGCCCCGAGCGTGCGGCCCAAGCCCGGTGTGCGGTGGACTCGCCCTGTCGGAATCGCCGTCGCCGCAGCCGGCGCGGTCGCGCTCGGTGTGGCCACGTACCAAGGTATGCACAGCAAGAGCCTCGTGAACGACGCCAACGCAAGTTTCAACGCGAACCAGGGAGCCTACCGCCCCCAAGATCTCGCGACCATCGACTCTGCGAGAAGCGCGAGCAACCTCGCCAACGTGCTCTTCATCGCAGGCGGCGTGCTTGCTGCGACCGGCTTGACGATGATCTTTGCCTTCTAGGGGAGTTCGATGAGACGTATTCTCGGGATCGCGCTCGTAGCGGTGTGCGGCGGCTTCGCCTGCAATGTCGATGGCCTCAGCGGCCAATGCGCCTCAAACAGCGACTGCCAACCCGGCGCTGTTTGCGAGGGCGGGCATTGCGTTTCGCACCAGTGCCGGCCGGTCTGCAGCTCGTCGCAGATCTGCGACACGGGGACCGTGACCTGCAACAACGTGACGGTGCCGAGCATCACGGTCAACAGCCCAGCGGCCAACTCGTTCGCCGGCCTCAGCCTGCAGGCGAGCGCGACGGCTCGCGCACCCGGCGGCGTGAGTAGTCTCACCTTCGAAGTGCAGAGCACCGGTGGCGCGATCCTGGCCACCGCGCCGGGCGTCCCTGCGGCCGCGGGTTCGTCCGATTTCACCGCGACGATCCCGTTGAACGGCGCTGCCATCGCTGAAGGACCAACGGTGTTCGTCACCCGGATCACCTACCAGACCACCCAGACGTTCTCGGCTGCGCCGGTGACGTTCCAGATCGACAAGACGCCACCCACGATTTCGATGGGCACTTATGACGGGCGGACCGCACCGTTCGTCGGGCCAGGGAACGCGACGGGGACGGTCACGGCGGTGATCACGGACAGCGCAGCGGGCGTGGATCCGGTCGAGGTGAAGCTGACCTTGATCGGCGGCGACGGCAGCACCTTCGTCGGCACGCCGGGAACCGGAGGCGTGTACACCTTCGCCGTGCCGCGTGCCTCGTTGAACACCACCGACGGATTCGTCAGTCCAATCTCGTTCAAGATCGACGCAAAGGACCTGGTGAAGAACGCCGCTCCGACGCTGACCGGGGATCCCACCCAGGTCATTCGCATCGACAACGCGAAGCCTACCGTGACGATCGTTGCGGATACGACCTGGTACGCAGCGACGGCTGGGACCGTGACTGTTTCGACGACCATCAGCGACCCCGCCCCGCCGACCCAGAGCGGGCTCGTGACCACTGGGAACACGCGGCCGTTTCTGAAGATCGGACCTGGG
>DASQBG010000219.1:0-8662 GCA_035635335.1 Myxococcales bacterium
CCGTTGGTGGCCACCACCTCGACCACGTTCTCGCCCACCTCGAGGATGGAGATGTCGAAGGTGCCGCCGCCGTAGTCGAACACGGCGATGACCTCGTCCTTCTTCTTGTCCAGCCCGTAGGCGAGGGCGGCCGCGGTGGGCTCGTTGACGATGCGCTTCACCTCGAGGCCGGCGATGCGGCCGGCGTCCTTGGTGGCCTGGCGCTGGGCGTCGTTGAAGTACGCGGGGACGGTGATGACCGCTTCGGTGACCGTGTCGCCCAGGTAGTTCTCGGCGGCGCGCTTCAGCTTCTGCAGGATCTTGGCGCTGATCTCGGGCGGGCTGTGCAGCTTGCCCTGGATCTCGACCGCGGCGTCGCCGTTCGGCGCCTTCACGACGTGGTACGGGACGCGGCGGCGCTCGTCGGCCGTCTCGTCGAACTTGCGTCCCATGAACCGCTTGATCGAGTAGACCGTGTTCTCGGGATTGGTGATCGCCTGGCGGCGCGCCACCTGGCCGACCACGACCTCGCCCTCCTTGGTGAACCCGACCACGGAGGGAGTGATCCGGCTCCCCTCCTCGTTCTCGATCACCTTGGGGTCGCGGCCTTCCATGATGGCAACCACGGAGTTCGTCGTGCCCAGGTCGATGCCGATGGTCTTCTTCACGTGTTTGCTCTCCCGACGCCCCTCGGGGCGCGAACCTTGGCGGCTTTGCCGCGCTGCGGCGGCTACAGTAAGTACGTAGGAGGGCCTGTCAACGCCCGGAGGCGCGTTGAGCGAGCTGCGACAAGGCGACCGGATCGGCGGGCGCTACGTGCTCATCGAGCGCCTCGGGCTGGGCGGAATGGGCGAGGTCTGGCTGGCCGAGCTGCAAGGGGCCGGGGCGTTCCGCCGCCGGGTGGTCATCAAGATGCTGGCGCCGGAGCGGCGGGGGGACGCCCGGATCGCCGGCATGCTGGCGGACGAGGCGCGTCTGGTCGGGCTCCTCCACCACCCGGGCATCGTGGCCGCCGTCGACTACCTGGAATCGGAGCGGGAAGGCCCCATCTTCGTCCTCGAGTTCGTGGACGGCTGCTCGCTCCGGAGCGCGCTCAAGATCGCGCGCCGGGACAACGAGCTGATGCCGGAAGCGCTGGCCGCGCACGTCGGCGCGCAGGTGGCGCGGGCGCTGCACGCGGCCCACACGGCATGCGATCGGGACGGGCACCCGCTGCACCTCGTCCACCGCGACATCTCGCCGGACAACGTGTTGCTCTCGCGCGGCGGCGGCGTCTACCTGGGCGACTTCGGCGTCGCGCGCGCGCGCGGGAGCGCGGACGTTTCCGAACCGGCCGCGGGCCCGAAGGGGAAGCCGGGCTACATGGCGCCGGAGCAGGCCACCGGCGATCCGGTCGGCCCCCAGGCGGACGTCTTCTCCCTCGGCCGGGTCGTCGCGGAGGCTGCCGACGTCCGCTGCGGCCACGGGCTCCGCAAGGTGCTCGACAAGGCGACCGCGCCTACGCCGCGCCACCGTTTCCAGACCGCCGCCGAGCTCGCCGCTGCGCTCGCGCGGGTCTGTCCCCCGCCGCCTGATCCGGACGGCGCGCTCTCGGAGTGGCTCCACCGGGTCGCATCCGAGGCGCTGCACCACCGGCGCACCATGCCTGGCGCCGCGCCCGCGGTGCGAAGCGACGCGCCGCCCGCCGGCCTGCCGCCCGCCGAGGTGACGCCCTCGCGCGGGGGAGCGGCAGCGCAGCCGCTCTTCGCGGAGGTGGCCCCGCCGCGGAGGCGCGCGCTGAAGATCGTCGCCGCCGTCGGAACGCTGCTCGCCCTCTCCGTGCCCGCCGCGTGGATCGTCGAGGCTTCGCGCTCGGCGCTCGCCTCGCGCGGCCGCGCGGCCGGCTTCCACGCCTCGACCGGCGGGCTGCGCGTCTCCAGCCGGCCGGCGGGTGCGGAGGTGTACGTCGACGGGGCACTGCGCGGGACCACTCCGCTGACGCTCGAGCTGGCCGCGGGCCAGCACAGCGTGCGCGTCGGCAGCCCGCGCCTCTCCAGGTGGCGGGCCGCGGACGTGCAGATGCACCCGGGCTCGTCGGGCCGGCTCGACTTCGATCTCACCGAGTAGCCGCAAAAAAATAAGGGCAAGAGATCAACGCGGAGCCGCGGAGCCGCGGAGACTTGCTCTTTCTGAAAACCCCAACTCCGCGCCCTCCGTTGATCCGTTTTTCCGGAGCGGTTCAATCGTGCGCGCGGGTGGGCCGGGGTCGGCGAAGGGGAGCGACCACAGCGCACGACGGGCGCGCAGCGCGAGCGCCGCGCGGCGCACAGAAGCCCTGTTTCCCTCACGATCCAGAGGGAGTTGCCCTGTTGACACGCTACTCAAGATACGATACTTGCGTGAATGCACTCACGCGATGCCACTGATTGGTGTCGCTTCGATGCACCCGGAGGGGCCCGAGTGGCGCAACGGGAAGTCGACGAGTTCGAGCGGCTGGAGGCGACACACCCGCACGGGGTGTCGGCGATGCAGATCGTCGACTTCTTCGCGCCCCGCGGGGTGAAGCTGGCGCAGGCCACCTTCCGCAAGTACGTGCAGCTGGGCCTCCTTCCCCGCAGCCGGCGCGTCGGCGAGAAGGGCAAGCATCGCGGCTCGCGCGGCCTCTACCCGGCCACCGCGGTCCGGCGCATCAGGCTGATCAAGTCGCTGATGGACGAGGGCATGACCCTCGAGGAGATCCGCCACTCCTTCATCTTCTTCCGCGGCCAGCTCGACGGAGTCGAGCGCGCGCTCGACGATCTCTTCGCGGCCCTCGACAAGGCCATCGCCGAGAACGGCGAGCTCAAGGCGTCGCGCCGCCGCGAGCTGGAGCGGATGCTCAACGACGGCCGTCACAAGGCGCACCAGTTCGTCAAGGACATTGAACGAACCGTTTCCCAGATCACCGCACGGCAGGACAGCGGAAAGGGCGACCGATGAGCGAGGCAAAACGCAACGTCACCCCCGATCTACAGGCGCCGCCTCTCGAGGCCGAGCAGCCCCGGCAGCGGGCCCGCACCATGAGCCGCAAGGAGATGGCGCGGCAGTTCCGCCAGCAGGTGGCGGCCGGGGGAATCGACCCCGAGCTGCAGACGCTGATGGCGGAGATGGAGGCCAGCCGTCCCAAGTCGCGCGCCGACTGCGGGACGGGCCCGCGGCCCTGCCCGTACGTCTCCTGCAAGTACAACCTGTACGTCGACGTCAATCCGCGCACCGGGTCGGTGAAGATGAACTTCCCCGACAAGGAGCTGTGGGAGCTGGCCGACACCTGCGCGCTGGACGTCGCCGACCGCGGCGGCATCACGCTCGAGGAGGTGGGGGTGATCATGAACCTCACCCGCGAGCGCGTGCGGCAGCTGGAGACGCGCGGGCTGATCAAGCTTCGCGTGATCGCGGACGACGGCCCCCGGAAGATCCCGCCGGACGGCGACGACGAGTAGCCGCGCCTGCGCGGCACCGCGCTCAGCGCCCGAGCACGGCGCGCAGCGCGGCGGGGTCGTCGATCTGGAGCGCGAGCGCCGTCGCGTGCCGCGCTTTTCCAAACAGCGAACGAACTTCGACCGCCTCCATCGTGGTATGGAGCCGCGCATGGCCGTGTCGCGCGCCCTGCTCTCCGTGTCCGACAAATCCGGGATCGTCGAGCTCGCGCGCGGCCTCGCGGCGCTCGGCATCGACCTGCTCTCCACCGGAGGTACCGCGGCGCTGCTCGCGCGCGAGGGCGTGAAGGTGACGCAAGTCCAGGATTTCACCGGCGCTCCCGAGATGCTGGGCGGGCGCGTCAAGACGCTGCACCCGAAGATCCACGGGGGGATCCTGGCGCGTCGCGACCTGGCTTCCGACCAGGCCGACATGAAGGCCCAGGGAATGCTGCCCATCGATCTCGTGGTGGTGAACCTCTATCCCTTCCGCGAGGCGGTCGCGAAGGGGCTGCCCTTCGACGAGGTGATCGAGAACATCGACATCGGCGGGCCCTCGATGCTCCGCTCGGCCGCGAAGAACGCCGCGCACGTCGCGGTGGTGGTCGATCCCGCCGACTACGCCACCGTCCTGGCCGAGCTGCAGCAGAAGCGCGAGGTGCACGTCAGTACGCGGCGGCGCCTGCAGGCCCGCGCATTCGCGCACAGCGCCGCCTACGACGCCGCGATCGGCGCGTGGCTCTCGGAGCAGCTCGCGCTCGAGCACAAGGAGGAGGCGAGCGGATTCGCCGACTCGCCGCCGCTCCCCGAGTACCGCCTGAAGCAGGCGCTCCGCTACGGCGAGAACCCGCACCAGAAGGCGGCGTTCTACGCCGCGGTGCCCGCGCCCGCCGAGCCGACGCTGGCCATGGCGCGGCAGATCCAGGGCAAGGAGCTCTCCTACAACAACCTGCTCGACGGCGCCGCCGCGCTCGAGGCGGTGAAGGAGCACGCGCACGGCCCGCGCGGCCCGGCCACCGCGGTGGTGGTGAAGCACACCAACCCCTGCGGCGTGGCCCGCGCGGGCACCGTCCTGGACGCGTACCGGGGCGCCCGCGACGCGGATCCGGTCAGCGCGTTCGGCGGCATCGTGGCCCTGACCCATCCGGTGGACGCGCCGACCGGCGCCGCGCTCTCCGAGACGTTCCTGGAGGCGGTCATCGCGCCCGGGTTCGAGCCGTCGGCCCTGGAGGCGCTCAAAGGCAAGAAGGCGCTGCGGCTCCTGGAGCTGCCCTCGCTGGGCGAGGCGCGCGAGACGTGGCGCCCCGAGCCGCGCGAGCTGCGCAGCATCCCCGGCGGCCTGCTCGTGCAATGGCGCGACCTGCAAGGGGCCGACGTGCGCGGGTGGAAGGTGGTCACCCGGCGCGCGCCCACCGCCGACGAGTTGGAGGCGCTGCAGTTCGCCTGGCTGGTCGTCAAGCACGTGAAGTCGAACGCCATCGTGCTCGCCCACCGCGATACGACGGTCGGCATCGGCATGGGGCAGACGAATCGGGTGGACTCGGTCCGCATCGCCGCCGAGCGCGCGGGCGCAAGGGCCCGCGGCTCCGCTCTCGGCTCCGACGCCTTCTTCCCTTTCCCCGACGGCGTGGAGGCCGCGGCCGAGGCGGGGGTCGCCTGCATCGCCCAGCCGGGCGGTTCCGTGCGCGACCAGGAAGTGATCGCGGCGGCGGACAAGCACGGCATCGCGATGGTCTTCACGGGATATAGACACTTCAGGCACTAGCCGCCGCCGGATTCGGCGGCGCTATGGTTGAGCGCGGCCAGTATGGTTCGCGCAGCGGGCTGCATGGGCTTCAAAATCGTGGTCATCGGGTCGGGGGCTCGCGAGCACGCCTTGGTGCGCTCGCTGCTGCGCGGAGCGCTACGCTCCGAGCCGCGCGAGGTGGTCGCCATTCCGGGGAACGCCGGCATCGCCGAGGAAGCGCGCTGCGTTCCCGCCGCCGGTTCCGCCGAGGCGCTCGCCGCGGCGGCGCTGTGGGAGAAGCCCGACCTGGTGGTGGTCGGACCGGAGGGGCCGCTGGCCGAGGGCCTCGCCGACCGGCTGGCGCACGAGCGCGTGCCCTGCTTCGGGCCCACGGCCGCGGCTGCCCGCATCGAGGCGTCCAAGGCGTTCGCGAAGGACGTCATGGCGCGCGCCGGAGTGCCGACCGCGGAGGCCGCCGTCTTCGACGATCCGGAGGAGGCCAAGGCGCACGTGCGCGGCGCCTGCGTGGTGAAGCTGGACGGCCTCGCGGCGGGCAAGGGCGTCATCGTCTGCGACGACGCGGCCGGGGCGAGGCGCGCGATCGACGAGCTGTGGATGACCGGCGCGCACGGCGCCGGTCCCGTGCGGCTGCTGGTGGAGGAGCGGCTGGAAGGTCCGGAGCTGTCCGTCATCGCGCTCACCGACGGCTCCGCGGTGCTGCCGCTCGCTCCCGCCCGCGACCACAAGCGGCTCGAGGACGGGGACCGCGGCCCGAACACGGGCGGGATGGGCGCAGTGAGCCCGCCGCGCGACGCGACGCCGGCGGTGATCGACGAGGTGGTCCGCACCGTCCTGCAACCGACGGTGCGCGAGCTGGCGGCGCGAGGAACGCCGTTCCGCGGCGCCCTCTATGCCGGGTTGATGCTCACGCCGCGCGGCCCGCGCGTCCTCGAATTCAACTGCCGCCTGGGCGACCCCGAGGCGCAGGCCATCCTGCTGCGGCTGCGCAGCGATCCGCTCCCGCTGCTCCTCGCCAGCGCGCAGGGCGGCCTCGCCGGCCAGGAGCCCTCGTGGGACCCGCGCACCGCGGTGGCGGTGGTGATCGCCGCCTCCGGATATCCGGGCACCCCGCGCGCCGGCGACGAGGTGGGCGGCCTGCGCGAGGTGCAGCAGTCCGACGATCTCTGGGTCCTGCACGCGGGGACCAAGGCGAAGGAGGGCAGGGTGGTGACCGCGGGCGGGCGCGTGCTCACCGTCGCGGCCCTGGGCGCGGGAGCGGCCGAGGCACGCGCTCGCGCCTACCAGGCCGCCGGGCGCATCCGCATCGAGGGGTCGCAGATGCGACGCGACATCGCCGCCGGGGAGGTGGAGTGAGCGAGGCGCGCGCGGAGCTGCCCGTCCCGGAGTCGGTGCGGGTGGCGGCGCGGCGGGGTTCGCCGGGAGGAGCGCGGCCGTTCGGCCAGCTCGACCGGCTCCTCTCGCTCAAGTTCCTCCAGCTCTTCGCCGCCACGCTCGGAGGCGTGGTGCTGCTGTACCTCACCGTCGACTTCGCCGATCGGGCGGGCAGCTTCTGGGGCCGCGCCTGGGGGAAGGCCGCGCTCGAGCTGTACTGGAACAAGGCGGCGGTCGTCGCCTACCAACTCGCGCCGGCGGCGCTGATCATCGCCGCGGCCCTGCTCGCCACGTTGCTCGCGCGGCGCGGAGAGCTGACCGCGCTCTTCGCGCTGGGCGTGCGGCCCTGGCGGCTCGCGGCCCCCGTTGCCGTCGTCACCGCCGTGCTCGGAGCCCTCCTCTTCCTTCTCGGCGAGTACGTGGTGGTGCGCGCCGATGCTCGCGCCGAGGAGATCCAGGTGAAGCGCTTCAACCGGTGGGGCGACTGGGCCACCTACCACGCGGGAGCGAGCTGGCTGCGGGGCGAGAACGGGCGCATCTACCACCTGGGGCCGCCGCGCGACGGAGGATGGGAGCCGGCCACCGTGCTGGAGATCGCGCAGCCCTTCCGGCTCGCCCGCCGCATCGACGCGCGGCGGCTCGAGCCCGCCGGTCCGGGGCGGTGGCGGTTCCTCGACGCGGTGGAGACCCGGTACGCGCTTTCGGCCGAGCCGGGCGGGATCGTGGCGGAGGTCCGCGCCGCCGTCCTCGAGGAGCGCTTCCCCGAGACCGCCGCCGCACTCGAGCTGCGCAGCGGGCGCCCGCGGCAGCTCTCCTGGAAGCAGTTGCGCGAGCAGGCCGAGCGCCGGGCCCACCTGGGACAACCGATGCGCGAATGGGAGCTGGCGCTGTGGGAGCGCGCCGCTCATCCCGTCACGGTGCTGCCCGCCGCGCTGGCTGGATTGGGACTCATCCTCTGGCGCGCGCGTCGCCGCCGCAGGCTGCCGCTCGCGGGCGCCGTCGCGTTGGGGATCGGGCTCTCCATGGCGCTGTGGGCCGTGTCGGTGATGGTCCACGCGGCCTCGCTGTCCGGAGGCCTGCCCACCTGGTCGGCCGGGCTCCTGCCGCCCCTGTTCGCCTCCGCCGTCGCCGCCCTCACCTTCTGGCGAGCCTGAGCTTCGAGACCGCCCTCCGCGGACGCGCGTGGCCGCGCGGGCAGACCGCGCGTCTCCCTTGGCTTTGCCCCGAGTTTCCGGGTAGAAGCGCCGCGCGGCGTGTCGCCGGCGAGAGGACCGCATGAAGGGCGTCATCCTGGCGGGCGGAACCGGCTCGCGCCTGTTCCCGCTCACCAAGGTCACCAACAAGCACCTGCTGCCGGTCGGGCGGGAGCCGATGATCTTCCATCCGGTGCACAAGCTCACCGAGGCGGGCATCGGCGAGATCCTGGTCGTCACCGGCGTGGAGCACATGGGCGACGTCGTGACCCTGCTCGGCTCCGGCAAGGATTTCGGCTGCCGCTTCACCTACAAGGTGCAGGACGAGGCGGGCGGCATCGCGCAGGCCCTGGGCCTGGCGGAGAACTTCGCCGGGCGGGACCCCATGTGCGTCATCCTGGGCGACAACGTCTTCCAGGATCCGGTGACGCCCTTCGTCCAGGCCTTCCGCGAGCAGGGCCGCGGCGCGCGCCTGCTGCTCAAGCAGGTGCACGATCCGCAGCGCTACGGCGTGGCCGAGGTGGAAGGCTCGCGCGTGGTGCGCATCGTGGAGAAACCCAAGAAGCCGACGAGCGATCTGGCGGTGGTGGGCGTCTACTTCTACGATTCCGAGGTGTTCGCCATCATCCGCACCCTGAAGCCCTCCGCGCGGGGCGAGCTGGAGATCACCGACGTGAACAACCACTACTTGCGCGCGGGAACCCTGCACTGCGATCGCTTGTCGGGGTGGTGGACCGACGCCGGTACCTTCGATTCGCTGCACGCCGCCAACGAGCTGGTGACCGGGCGCGCGACGTCCGCGGTGGATGCGGAGCGGAGGTAGGGTGCCGGCCGTCCTGGTCACCGGCGGCGCCGGTTTCATCGGATCCAACCTGGTGCGGTACCTGCGCCGCGAGCGCCCCGGATGGACCGTCGTCAACCTCGACAAGCTCACCTAC
>DASQBG010000220.1:0-2417 GCA_035635335.1 Myxococcales bacterium
ACCGTCAGCTCGGGCCGCGCCATCTTCAGGCCCGTCGCGATGGCGGGGGCGCGGCCGTGGATGCCGTGCATGCCATAGGTGTTCATGTAGTAGGGGAAGCGGCTCGAGCAGCCGATGCCGCTGACGAACACGATGTTCTCGCGCGGCACCTCCAGCTCCGGCATCACCTTCTGCACGGTGGCGAGGATGGCGAAGTCGGCGCAGCCCGGGCACCAGCGCACCTCCTGATCGCTGACGAAGTCCTTCTTGACGAGGTTCAGCTTGCCGGTCATGCGATCTCCTTGGCCCGCGGCGCGAGCTTCTCGATCGCGCTCCGCACCTCGGCCACGTGGAAGGGCTTGCCCTGCACCTTGTTGAGGCCGACCGTCTCCAGGCCCAGCTGCCCGCGCAGGTGGAGGCGCAGCTGTCCCAGGTTCAGCTCGGGCACCAGCACGTTCCGGTAGCGCCCCGCGATCTCCAGCAGGTCGACGGGCAAGGGGAAGATGTAGCGAAGGTGGACGTGGCCCACGCGCACTCCCGCGGCGCGCGCGTCGATGAGCGCCTGCGTGACCGAGCCGTACGTGCCGCCCCAGGAGATCACCAGCACGTCACCGTCCGGATCGCCGGCCACCTCCGTCGGCGGGTAGGTACGCGCGACCCGCTGCACCTTCTCCGCGCGCGTCCGCACCATCCTTTCGTGGTTCTGCGCGTCGTAGCTGACGTTGCCGGTGAGTGCGTCCTTCTCCAGGCCTCCCAGGCGGTGCTCGAGCCCCTTCGTTCCGGGGACGGCCCAGGGGCGGGCCAGCGTCTCGGGATCGCGATCGTAAGGGTGGAAGCCGACCGGGTCGGTGCGGAGCTTGGGGTCGATGCGCGGCAGCGCTTCGAGGTCGGGCAGCTTCCAGGGCTCGCTGCCGGTCCCGATGGCGCCGTCCGACAATAATATAACGGGTGTACGATACTCGATGGCGATGCGGCAGGCCTCGATGGAGGCGTCGAAGCAGTCGGCGGGGGAGCGGGTGGCGAGCACGGGCACCGGCGACTCGCCGTTGCGGCCGTAGACCGCCTGGAAGAGGTCCGATTGCTCGGTCTTGGTGGGCAGGCCCGTGGAGGGGCCGCCCCGCTGAGCGACCACGATCACCAGCGGCAGCTCGATCATCAGCGCCAGGCCGATCGCCTCGGTCTTCAGCGCGACGCCGGGCCCGCTCGAGGCGGTGGCCCCCAGCGCGCCGCCGAACGAAGCGCCGATGGACGCCGTGACGGCGGCGATCTCGTCCTCCGCCTGGAAGGTGGTGACTCCGTACTGCCGGTGCTTGGCCAGCTCGTGCAGCACGTCGCTCGCCGGCGTGATCGGGTAGCTTCCGAAGAACAGCCGCAAGCCCGCCTGCCGCGCCGCCGCGATGAGCCCCAGGGCGATGGCGGTGGAACCCATCACGTTCCGGTACGTGCCCGGCTGCAGGCGCGCGGGGGCGATCTGGTAGGGCGCGTCGGCGGCCTCGGTGGTCTCGCCGTAGTAGTAGCCGGCCTTGAAGGCGCGCACGTTCGCCTCGGCCAGGTCGGGCCGCTTGGCGAAGCGCTCGCGGATGGAGCTCTCCTCGCGCGCCGTATCGCGCGAGTAGAGCCAGAAGACGAATCCCAGCGCGAAGAAGTTCTTCGTCCGCTGCACGTCCTTCGCGGGCAGGCTCAAGTCCTGGCAGGCGAGCGTCACCAGCTTGTCGAAGTCGACCTGGATTACGCGGTACCCCTCGAGACTGCCGTCGGTGAGCGGGTTCGACTTCCAGCCGGCGCGGGTCAAGTCCGCCGGGGTGAAGGCGGCCTCGTTGACCACCAGCAGCCCGCTCTTCTTGAGGTCGCCGAGGTGCACTTTCAGCGCGGCCGGGTTCATCGCCACCAGCGTGTCCGGCTGGTCGCCGGCCGAGAACACCTCGTGCGCCGCGAACTGGATCTGGTACCCGGAGACGCCCGCGGTGGTGCCCGCCGGCGCGCGAATTTCCGCCGGGAAATCCGGGAAAGTGGCCAGGTCGTTTCCGTGGAGCGCCGCCTCGCGGGTGAACTCGGTGCCGGTGAGCTGCATGCCGTCGCCCGAGTCCCCGGCGAACCGGACCACGGCGTGCTCCAGGTTGCGAGGCGTGCGGGCGGAAGTCTGACCTTGCATCAGGTTGCCTCCACTGCGGGACTGACCGGTTGTGTAGCCCGGAACCCCGCCCCGCACAACGACGCGCGGCGTCGCCGGAACGTCACGCCTCTCGCACCGGCGGGCCCTTGAACCGGGCCCGCATCCAGAAGAACCAGTACGCCCCCAGCAAGGCGAGCGCCCCCCCGAACGTGTAGCCGGCGACCTGGTTGGGAGGAAGGACGAACAGGACGGTCAAGGTGCCGATCCAGACCAGCGCGGCGACGTTCACCGGCGTCGACCAGCGACCGAGGTGCCACGGCCCGAA
>DASQBG010000221.1:0-2432 GCA_035635335.1 Myxococcales bacterium
TCCCACGGCGTAGCCTCGGGAATGGGCGCGACCTGCTCCAGCGCCTGACCGACGGACACATCGCGCAAGGAGGGCTCCCGGGCTCCGAGGCGGATGCCCCGGGCACGCGCGGCCAGGGCATAGATCGAACCGCCGACGCGGTCCTGCACCAGCGCCGCGGCCACGCCACACGAGACGAGCAGTGGCAGGACGATCTGGTAGCTGCCGGTCAGCTCGAAGATCATCAGCACCCCCGTGAGGGGCGCGGTGGTCACACCCGCCACCACCGCTCCCATGCCGACGGCTGCATACGGTGACGCCCAGACGGCAACCGTCGGAAGCAGGCGGTGCGCCAGCTGTCCGAATGCGCCGCCCGCCATCGCGCCGATGAACACTGCGGGGAAGAAGCTGCCCCCAGGAGATCCGGATCCCAGCGTGCAGGCGGTAGCGAGCAGCTTGAGGACCAGCGCGATCGCCAGCATGTGCAGCGCGAGCTGGCCAGCCAGCGCCGCGTTCATCGACTCGATGCCGGTGCCCATCACTCGCGGAGCCGCGAGCGCGAGAAGGCCGACGCAAAGGCCGCCCAGCGCGGCGCGCCATTCAGGGCGCAGCCGTCCGAGGCGACGGCTCAGGGCATTGTTGCGATGGCCCGCGAAGAACGCCCCGGCGCCTTGCACCGACCTGATGTAGACGATCCCGCAGAGGCCGGCGACGACCCCCATCACGATGTAGATGACGATCTCGGCTGGATGGCCGAAGGTCCACTGCACGAACTGGAGGTCGTTTCCCGCTCCTCCCAGGGCGCTGGCAGTGACCGTCGCCGTCACCGAGGCGAGGACGATGGGCGTGAACGAGCTGACGCTGAAGTCGCCGAGGATGATCTCCAGCGCGAACATGGAACCGGCGATCGGGGCGTGAAACGAGGCCGCAATTCCCGCCCCGCCGCCGCAGGCGAGGAGCAGGGCAATCTGCGCGCGCGGAAGCGAGAGCAGACGGCCCAGCGAGGCCGCGACGGCGCCGCCGAGATGGACCACCGGCCCCTCCCGCCCGGCGCTTCCTCCGGAGCCGATGACCAGGCCCGCGGCGAGCGATTTCCAGATGGCGACCCGGCCCCGCAAGTGCTCCCAGCGCCCGGCATGGACTCCCTCGATGACTTCCACGACACCGTGGCCGCCGCTCTCGGGGCTCACGTACCGGACCAGAAGCCCGGCCGCCAGCGCGCCCAGTGTCGGGGCGAGGATCCATTTCCACCTCGGAGCCTGCAGGAGAATCCCGTAGAGACCGCTCTCGCCCTCATGGAACGTGCCGTTGAACGTGGCGAGCACCAGGAGCGGGTAGTAGAGCACCAGCCCGAACGATCCAGCCATTCCGACGGCCCGCAGCCGTTGCGCTTGCAAAAGGGGGACGCGAATCCGGCGCCTCTCGCTGAGCTTCTCCACTGCAAATGCGGCGGCGAGGACCACCAATGCCGTGGCGAGAAACTCGAGGTGCCAGGGTGCCTGGAGAAGCCGCTGTTCGAACAGCTTTCTCCAGGCTGCACCCGGCGCCGCAAAGGCCTTCCACAGCTCGCCGGAACGGAACAGGACCAGCTGCACGAATCGGATGCTCTGGGCAAACAGTCCCGCGGCGATTCCGGCGTAGACGCCGATGACCGCCGCTACCGTCAGGACGACGGCGTGCTCCCAGGAGATGGGTGTTGACGGCTTTCGTTGCACCTCAAACGAAGGCCTACCACATCGCGACGTTGCCGGGCTGACTTGCGCTCGCCGGAGGATCTAAGATGCGCCCATGGACATCCCGCTCCGGTTCAACATCGGCGCCGAGCTGATCGAGCGCAATCTCAGCGCGGGCCGCGGCGACGCCCCCGCGATCTGGTCCGGCGGGAAGACCCTCAGTTACCGGGATTTCGCCGCGCTGACGGATCGCCTGGCCGGCGCGCTGCTCCGCGCGGGGGTGGAGCCCGAGCAGCGCGTGCTGTTCATCCTCCCCGACTCGCCGGAGCTCGCCGGCGGCTATCTGGCCGCCATGAAGATCGGCGCGGTCGCGGTCCCCTGCAATCCTTTGCTGCGCCCCGCGGACTACGCCTACTTCGTGGAGGAGAGCAGGGCGCGCGTGCTGATCACCTCGCGCGCCTGCATCGAGCGCGTCGAGCCGGCCCTCGGCGACGGCAGGACGGTGAAGCGGATGCTGGTGGTCGGCGAGTCCGGGGATCGCGGCTTCGAGCGGTGGCTGGCGGAGACGCCGGATCGACGCGTCGAGACGGCAGCGACCACGCGGGACGAGCCCGCCTTCTGGCTCTGGACCAGCGGCTCCACCGGACGCCCGAAGGCGGCCGTCCACGCGCACCAGGACTGGCCGCATTGCTGCGAGCTGTACGGGCGCGCCATCCTCGACCTCCAGCCGCGCGACCGCTGCTTCTCCGCCAGCAAGCTGTTCCACGCCTACGGCCTGGG
>DASQBG010000222.1:0-29698 GCA_035635335.1 Myxococcales bacterium
CATCGACCAAACCTACGAGATGCCGCCCGAGACGCACAACCCCATCGAGCCGCACGCTACCATTGCGGTGTGGAGCGGGCCCGACCGGGTCACGGTCTACGACGCCACGCAGGGGGTCTTCGGCGTCCGCAAGAAGCTCGCCAAGGCCTTTGGCCTGCGGCCCCAGAACGTGCGGGTGCTCACCAAGTTCGTGGGAGGTGGATTCGGCTGCAAGGGCTCGGTCTGGTCGCACGTGGTGCTCTCCGCGCTCGCGGCGAAGCAGGTGGGCCGGCCGGTCAAGCTGGTGCTCACGCGGCAACAGATGTTCGGCATGGTGGGCGGCCGTCCTCGCGTCCGCCAGCGCCTGCGGGCCGCGGCGACGCAGGACGGGCGGCTCACCGCGCTGTCCCACCAGAGCACCTCGACGACGTCCCGGTTCGACATCTTCCTGGAGCAGGCCGCATCGGTCAGCCGCCACATGTACGCGAGCGCGGCGCTGGAGACGCGCCACCGGCTGGTCCGACTCGACATCGGCACGCCTACCTACATGCGCGCGCCCGGTGAATCGAGCG
Source organism: Myxococcales bacterium (assembly GCA_035635335.1). Lineage (GTDB taxonomy): Bacteria > Myxococcota > Myxococcia > Myxococcales > 40CM-4-68-19 > VBKO01. The sequence continues at coordinate 552 of DASQBG010000222.1, forward strand.
GCAGCTTCGCGCTCGAGTCGGCGATGGACGAGCTGGCCCATGAGCTGAAGATGGATCCGCTGGAGCTGCGCCTGCGCAACTACGCCGAGGTCGATCCGTCCAACGGCAAGCCCTTCTCGAGCAAGTCGCTGCGAACCTGCTACCGGATGGCCGCCGAGCGCTTCGGCTGGGAGCGCCGCAAACCCTCGCCGCGCGCGACACGGCGCGACGGCTGGCTGGTGGGGATGGGCATGGCCACCGCTTCCTATCCGGCCAACTTCAACAAGGCCTCCGCGGTGGCGCGGCTCTTGGCCGACGGGAGCGCAGTCGTGCAAAGCGGCGCGGTCGACATCGGCACCGGCACGTACACCGTGATGGCGCAGGTGGCGGCGGACGCGCTCGGCGTTTCCCCAGAGCGGGTCAAGTTCGACCTGGGGGATACCGAGATGCCCGAGGCGCCACGGTCGGGCGGGTCGCAGACCGCCGCCAGCGTCTCCTCGGCGGTGCTCCTGGCCTGCCGCGCCTTGCGCGAGAAGCTGATCGGCATGGCGGTGGCCGATCCGCGCTCGCCGCTCAAGGGCGCCGCGGCCGCCAACGTGCAGGTCGCGGACGGCCGCCTGTCGGCGGGCGGAGCGCCGGACGCCTACGCGGACGTCGTCGCGCGCGCAGGCGGCAGGCCGGTAGAAGCGCGCGCCGATGCGCAGCCCGACCAGGAGCGCAAGAAGTACGCGACGCAGTCCTTCGGCGCGCAGTTCGCCGAGGTCCAGGTAGACCCGGAGCTGGGCCAGGTGCGCGTGGCGCGGCTGGTGGCCGCCTTCGCCGCGGGCCGCATCCTCAACGCGCGCACCGCCCGCAGCCAGTTCATGGGCGGCATGGTGTGGGGCATCGGCATGGCCCTGCACGAGCACGCGGTCTACGACGAGAAGCTGGGCCGGATCATGAGCCGCGACCTGGCCGACTACCACGTGCCCACGAACGCCGACGTGCTCGAGATCGTGCCGCTCTTCCTCGAGCTCGAGGAGGACCTACACGTCGACCCCTCCGGCGTGAAGGGCATCGGCGAGATCGGCATCACCGGCGCGGCTGCTGCCATCGCCAACGCGGTATTCAACGCCACCGGCCGGCGCATCCGCTCGTTGCCCATCACGCCGGACAAGCTTCTGCTCTAGACCTTACTTTTTCTGCAGCTCCACGTGGACGAAGGGATTTGCCATGGGCGCCTCCTTGCGCGCGAGGGAACCTGCGCCGCTCGCTGGCCGGAGTCAATGCACATTCATGTGAAGCTTCACCGCAGGCTGCAGGCGTTCGCCAGGTCGCTGGGTGTCGCGCCTTGCGGCCGCGGGATGGTGCGGCTCGGCGGGGGTTCGACTCCGCCTTCCACCCAGAGCGCCAGCACATCGATCGCGGCGCGGACGCAGGGGAGCATGGGGCGCAGGACCGTGTCGCCATACGCGTCGATGCCGGCGTGGTCGTCGTAGAGCGGGTCGACGTGGTTCCCGCCCTGCACCACGTAATAGCGGTACGACCTCGACTTGCCCGCCTGCGCGACCATCTGGGCGTACAGAGCCGAGTCGGTCGCGATCGGCAAGAGCGAGTCCTGATCGCCGTGGAGCGTGATCAGCGGCCGCTGGACGTTGCCGGTGTTGGCCACCGCCTGCAGTCGGCTGGCGAGCGCGGGATTGGCAGCGAGCCGCGCGCGGTAGTCGTAGCTCGCGTCCGGATCCCCGGGCGTCACCGCCAGCGCCGGCGGCGAGACGCAGGAGGGACCGATCCCGAGAGGATCGGAGCAAGTGTAGCCGGTGTACTCGGGGTCGAACTCCAGGCGGTAGATCTTCTGCGTCAACCCCCAGTAGATGCCCCAGTGGTAGCTCCACAGCGGCTGCGACTGGGGATTGAAGCCCACCGCCGCGAGCGCTTGCACCGCGGCCGGGTCTCCCGCCACGTCACCGGGATAGTTCGCGAGCGCGGTAGGTAGATAGGTGAACAGGTTGTACCCGGTGCTCGGCGCCTGGGTCTGTACTCCCGCCGGGAGCGAGGAGAGGAAGAGCGTTCCCTCCCAGTCCACGCCGCCGTCGTAGAGCTGCTGCTTCTTCGTGTCGGTCTCGAGGGCGCGGCGGGTCTGATAGCCGCCGTTGGAGATGCCCGCCACGTAGGAGCGCGTCACGCCGGGGACGCCGTACTGCGGCCCGAGCGAAGTCAGCAAAGCGCGGGCCGCGAACGTCGCCTGCCGGATGCGCGTAGTCCATTCCCGCACGGCTGCTCCGGGCACCCACGGCGTTGCAGCGCCGCCGGCCTCGTCGGCGCCCGCGCGGTAGAAGTTCGCGCCCATGTTGCCTTTGTCCTGGCTGACGTACGCCCAGCCTTTCTCGAGCGCGTAGTCGGAGAAGATGAAATCGCTGGAGAACGCGTCGCGGATCCCCGGCGTGCCGGTCGTGAGCAGGTGGCCCTCCCAGTCGTCCGGGATACGGATCACGAATTGCCCGTCGTGGTGGCAGCCCGCGAGGCAGGTCTGTCCCACCGCGGGCGGAGGCGTGCAGCCCGGGATGAACGGCGTTCCGTCCTTGGCAGTCTGCGCAGGTTCGACCTGGAACGCGTTGCAGGCGTCAGGGAAGTAGCCGTCGATCTGGAGCCCGCTGACCGGGGGCGTCGTCGGCTGCGTGTACTTCGAGTTCAGCGTGCCCGACCCGGGCGGCGGGAATCCCATTCCGGTGAGGCTCTGCGGATCGGTGTAGGGGTTCCCGGTGGTGGTGAGGTCGGCCACCTGGTGGCAATCGATCCACTCGGCGCCGAGGATCTGGCGCCATGCGCTCAGGTCGGCCGGGCAGGTGTGGGTCGCTGCCGCGGCGGGGAACGCCGCCAGGAGAAGGAAGGCGAGGCAAGGTTTCATTCGGGGACCTCCGCGGGTCCCTGAACTTGGCTCAGCGATCGCCCGGGGGGAAGCGACCGCCGTACCCGGCGATCAATGTCGCACACTGCAGGTGCGCGTGACGGAAGAGCGGGCGGCGCCGGCGTGGAGGCCGGCGCCGCCCACCGACGAGCTCAGTCGTCGTCGTCCGCGGCGTCCTCGTCCGGCAGCGCGAAGGCGATGATCGCGTCCCCGACCTTCCCGCTGTCCGGGTCGACGATGGCGAAGTTGTTCCGGTCGGGCACGTTGCCGCCGAAGGCGTAGACAACGAACTCGCGACCGTTCGCGACGTACACGCTTGGGGACGCGGCGGCGCCGCCCACGTCGGGGATCTTGCTCTTCCGGGGATCGAAGGTGAACAGGATGTTGCCGGTCTCCGCGTCCGCGGCGTGGAACTTCCCGTTGCCTTCGCCGAAGAAGACCAGATCGCCGGCGACGGTCAGGCCCGACTTGGTGGGCAAGATCTCTTTCTCTCCGGGTGCCAGGGCGAAGTTCTTGCCGACCTTCGGGAACGTCCAGACGATCTTGCCCGTCCGGGTGTCGGTCGCGCCGAAGAGGCCGAACGGATGCGAGCCGGGCACCCTGTTGGTGAACCTCGAGCCGAGGTGCAGATCGCCGGTGGGCGTCGGGATCGTGTCCTTGTTGCCCGACCTGGTCTTGAAGGTCGTCGGCTCATAGCGAGTGCCGTAGTAGACGAAGCTCGTGCGCGGGCTGAAGGCGGCCGGCCCCCATTCGCAGCCGCCGTCGTCGCCCGGAACCATCACGAACTCCTTCTCACCGGGCGGGGTGTACTGCGGCACGGCCGGGAAGCCGGTGTCGTTGGGCCGCACGAACGTCAGCGGCGTCAATGGCTCGACCGCGACCGAGAACGGTTGCGTCTTCGCGGCGTGCTGGAACGCAGGGTCCTGCGGGACGGGCACCTCGATCACCGGGAAGATCGGCTTCCCATTGGTTCGATCGAGGATGTAGTACTGCCCGTTCTTGCTGCAGTGGCCGAGCGCCTTGAACGTCGTCCCGCCCCGGGTGACGGGGAACAGGACGGCGGGCTGCGCGCTGTCGTAGTCCCAGATGTCGTGGTGGACTTCCTGGAAATGCCACACGTGCTTCCCGGTCTGCAGGTCGAGGGAGAGGATCGAGGTGGCAAACAGGTTGTCCCCTGGGCGGTCCTCGCCGAGGATGTCGGGAGCGGCATTTCCCGTGGGCATGTAGACCTGCTTGAGGTCCCGATCGATGGTGACCGGGTTCCACACTGCCGCGCCGCCGCGCTTGAACTGATCGCTGGCCGGGAAGCCGTAGCTCGCGGGGTCGGTCGTCTGGAATTGCCACTGGACGTGCCCGTCGCCGACCCTCAGTCCGAAGACCTGTCCTCGCACCTCGAACTCGCCCCCCGAGAGGCTGATGACCGCGATCCCGTCCGCCACTTGCGGGGCGTTGTTGATGGCGAAGCCAGTTTTCGTATTGGCGAGCCTGGTCTTCCACACCGGCCTGCCGCTGCCCGCGTCCAGCGCCACCACCACGTTGTCCAGGCGTCCGTAGATGACCTTTCCGTCCGCGACCGCGACGCCCTTGTTGTTGCGGCCGCAGCACACGATCATCTGGTCGATCGGCGGCATGTCGTCCGTCTCGATCGGTCTGTAGGCCCAGATCAGCTTGCCCGTGGCGGCGTCGAGCGCGAAGACGTGGTCGTGCCCGTCGGTGACGAACATCCGGCCGTTCACCACGATGGGCGAGACCTGCAATTCAGCCAAGGGATCGAGCACGCCCGTGTGGAAGACCCAGGCCGGCCTGAGTTGCTTCACGTTGCTGCGGTTGATCTGGTCGACGTTCTGGAAGCGCGTGTTGTGCAGGTCGTTGCCGTGATTCGGCCAGTCGAGGTTTTTCGGCGTGTCGGCGAAGAGGCGCGACGGAAGGAGCAACAACGCGCACGCCCCGAGCAGCAGCATTCCTTTTTTCATCGCTTTCCCCCTTCCAAACAAGCAAGCGCTCTCGCTCGCCAACGCGCTTTGCCGAGCGTGAAGTCAAGTCGGCGTGCGGCATCGCAGCGCGGCTTGCTCCTCGTCGAACCGGGGTGTATGGCGACATCGAAAGGGAGGGCGCCATGAGCTGGACCAAGCCCGCTTTCGAAGAGATCAAGATGGATGCGGAGGCGAAGTCGTACAGCGACGGAATCATCTGGTAACGCCCGTTTCGCGAGCAGAAGGTGAAGATCCGCGTGCTCGGCTCGGCAGCCGGTGGGGGCTGCCCGCAATGGAACTGCGCCTGCCGCAACTGCCGAGGCGCGCGCGACGGATCCGTCCGCATCGAGGCGCGCACCCAGGAGTGCGTCGCGGTGAGCGCCGACGGCGAGGCTTGGTTCCTGCTCAACGCCTCGCCCGAGATCCGCGGGCAGATCGAAACCTTCCCGGCCCTCCATCCTCGCCGCCAGCGCCACTCGCCGATCCAGGGGATCCTCCTGACCAACGGCGACCTCGACCACACGCTGGGGCTCCTCTGCCTGCGCGAGTCACACCCGCTGGTCGTGTACGCGACCGAGGCGGTGCGGCGCGGCTTCGTCGAGAACAACGTTCTCTACCGCACACTGCAACGGTTCCCGGGACAGGTGAGCTGGCGCACCTTGCGCATCGGCGCCGAGGTCGAGCTCTGGAAGGACGGCGGAGACCGGAGCGGGCTCTCGGTCGAGGCGTTCGCCGTCCCGGGCAAGCTCCCCATCCACCTCGAGGGGCTCGGCTTCACCCCGGACTCGCGAGACAACGTCGGATTCCGGATCCGCGAGGGCGGCTCCAGGCGGCCCCTCGTGTACCTCCCGGCGGTCGGCCGGATGACGCCCGAGGTGCTCTCCGAGGCCGAGGGCGCGGGCTGCCTCTTCTTCGACGGCACCTTCTGGTCCGAGGACGAGCTGCGCGAGCTGGGCGCGTCGGAGAAGCGCGCCTCGGACATGGCGCACCTGCCGATCGGCGGCGCCGGCGGCAGCCTCGCTGCGCTCGGGGGCGCGCGCACCTCGCCTCGCATCTACATCCACCTCAACAACACCAATCCGGTCCTCCGCGAGGACTCGCCCGAGCGGTCGGCGGTCGACGGCGCCGGCTGGCAGGTTGCCCGGGACGGAATGGAGATCGCGCTGTGATCCAGGAACGCCCGCGGCTCCCGGACGACGAGTTCGCCGCCTGGCTGCGGCGCGAAGGCGAGCGGCGCTACCACGACCGCCACCCCTTCCACGTGCTCATGCACGAGGGGAAGCTGACCAAGCCCCAGCTGCAGCAGTGGGTGCTGAACCGCTACTATTACCAGAGCCGCGTCCCCATCAAGGACGCCATCATCCTCTCCAAATCGGAAGACCCCGCGTTCCGCAGGATGTGGATCGGGCGCATCCGCGACCACGACGGCGAGCGCGCCGGCGAGGGCGGCCTTTCGCTGTGGCTCCGGCTCGCCGAAGGAGTCGGGCTCGACTTGGACGAGGTGGCGAGCTTCCGATCGGTGCTCCCCGGCGTCCGCTTCGCCTGCGACGCCTACGTGCAGCTCGTCGAGCGAGTCAGCCTGGTGGAGGCGGTCGCGTCGTCCTTGACGGAGAGCTTCGCGCCCGATCTCATGTCGCGTCGAATCGAGGCGTGGGAGAAGCATTACCCGTGGGTCCGCGCGGACGTGCTGGAGTACTTCCGGACGCGCGTCACGCGCGCGCGCCGCGATTCCGAGCAGGCGATCGAGTTCGTCTGCCGCAACGCGGTCACGCACGAGCTGCAAGAGCGCTGCGTCGCCGCGCTGGTCCGCAAGACGGAGATCCTCTGGCACATCCTCGACTGCCTGCAGGCGCAGCCGTGATCGCGGCGGCCGCCAGGCCTGCTCTCGCCGCCAAGGCACGGCTCCGGTTCGACCACGCGTCGGGAGGCTACATGCTGCTCTACCCGGAGCGGGGCCTCGCGCTGAACCCCACCGCCGCGAGCATCCTCAAGCTGTGCAACGGCGAGCTGACCGTCGACGCCATCGTCGAGCAGCTCCAGCGCGAGTACGCCGAGCGGCCCGCGCCGGAGCTCCGGAAGGACGTGCTCGAGTTCCTCGAGGAGCTGGCCAGGCGGGGCCTCTTGCAGGTCGCCGGATGAGCGCGGCGCCGCGTCCCTACACGCTCGTCGCGGAGCTGACGTACGCCTGCCCGCTCCATTGCGCCTATTGCTCGAACCCGGTCGATTTCGCGCGGCATCACGACGCGCTCGACACCGACGACTGGCGCCGGGTCCTGCGCGAGGCCGAGCGGCTCGGAGTGGTGCAGGTCAACTTCACCGGCGGCGAGCCGCTGCTCCGGCCCGATCTCGAGTCGCTGGTGGAGCAGGCGCGCGCGCTCGATCTCTACACGAACCTGATCACCAGCGGGATCCCGCTCGAACGCGAGCGCCTTCTGCGCCTACGCCGACTCGGGCTGGACAACGTCCAGGTCTCCATCCAGGACGCGCGGCCGGCGGAGTCGGATCGGATCGCCGGCCACGAGGCGTTCGAGCACAAGCTCCGGGTCGCCCGGTGGGTCAAGGAGCTGGGTTTCCCGCTCACGGTGAACACGGTCCTGCACCGGGAGAACCTGGGCCGCATCGGCGAGGTGATCGCGCTGGCCGAGGAGCTGCACGCCGACCGGCTCGAGCTGGCCAACGCGCAATACCTCGGCTGGGCGTTGCTGAACCGGGAGGCGCTCCTCCCCGGCGCGGCGCAGATCGAGCAGGCGCGGTCGGTCGCCGCGGCCGCGCGCCGCAGGCTCGAGGGCCGGATGGAAGTGGTCTTCGTCGTCCCCGACTACCACGTCGAGTTCCCGCCCGCGTGCATGGACGGATGGGGCCGGCGATTCCTGGTCGTCTCCCCCGACGGGTTGCTCCTTCCCTGCCTTCTCGCGCACACGTTGCCGGGGCTGTCGTTCGGCAACGTGCGTGAGCAGTCGGTGCAGGACCTGTGGGTCTCCTCGCCCGGACTCGCGGCCTTCCGCGGCGAGGGCTGGATGCCGGAGCCGTGCCGCAGCTGCGAGCGGCGAACGATCGACTTCGGCGGGTGCCGCTGCCAGGCCTTCCATCTGACTCGCAACGCCGCGGCCACCGATCCGGCGTGCTCGCTGTCTCCCGATCACGGGCTCATCGAGGCTGCCCGTGCAGAGGTCACTCGGCCGCCTCTCGTCGCGTTCAGCTACCGCGCAGCTCGCCCCCACTCGGCTCTCGCTCGATGAGGCTCGGGGGGCTTGCGCTCCTGGTCTGCCTGATTCCAGCGGCAGCGAGAGCCGACGTGGTCTTCGCGAGCGACGAGCGCGGCGACGATCTGCGCGTGCTCTCCAGCGAGAGCCACCAGGTGGTGGCGACCGTCCCGGTCGGGAAGCGTCCGCGAGGGCTGTGCCTGAGCCCGGACCGCAAGACCGTCTTCGCCGCGCTGGGCGACGAAGATGCGGTGGCGCTGGTGGACGTCGCCTCGCGCGCGCTCTTGCGCAAGGTCCCGGTCGGCCGCGACCCCGAGCAGGTCGCCGTGAGCCCCGACGGCAAGGTGATCTACGTCTCGAACGAAGCGGCCTCGACGGCCACCGCGGTCGAGCTGGCCTCGGGGCGCACGCTGTTCGTCGCGCCGGTCGGTACGGAACCCGAGGGCATCGCGGTGGCGCCCGACGGTGCCCGGGTCTACGTGACCGGCGAATCCACCGACGACGTCACCGTCCTCGATGCGCGCTCCGGCAAGGTGCTCGGCCGGCTCGCTGTGGGCGCCCGGCCGCGCTGGGTCGCGTTCTCGCCGGACGGGCGGAGGGCCTTCGTCACCGCCGAGGTGGGCGGCACCTTGTCGATCCTCGACGCGCCGGCGATCCGGCTGCGGGCCACCGTCCCCATCGGCAACGGGCAGACCAAGCCGAACGGCGTGGCGGTGGCGCCCGACGGGAAGCGCCTGTACCTGGCCGAAGGCCGCGGCGCCGCCGTGAGCGTGGTGGACCTCGCGGCGCTCTCGGTGGTCACGCGGATCGCCGTCGGCGAGAGGCCATGGGGTGTCGCGATCTCGCCCGACGGGAAACGGCTCTACACCGCCAACGGCGGCTCGGACGACGTCTCGGTGGTCGACACGGCCGCGGCGAAGGCGGTCGCCCGGATCCCGGTGGGCAAGAAGCCCTACGGCGTGCTGTACGTGCCCGAGCCGAAGCCGTAGCTCACGCCCGCGAAGACCTGGAACGGCCGGCCGGGCGTGAGGAACGGCTCGACCGGCGTGCCGGGTTGCTTCGGGTTGGGCGCGAAGGTGCCGAAGGTGCTGTAGCGCGCGTCCAGCAGGTTCGTGAAGCGGATCCAGGCGGCGAACCCGGCGACGGATGCGCGGACGCCGCCCTCCAGCGAGAAGTACGGGTCGAGCTTCGCGGCGACGTTCTCCTCGTCGCCGCGCAGGCGCTGGGCGCCGACGAAGGTGCCGGAGAGCGAGAGCGACAGCCAGCCGTACGGGTAAAGCTCGAGCCCGGCGCCGGCGCGGTGGCGCGGGACGAGCGGGAATTCGCTCCCCGCGCGCACCCGCTCGATGCAGGACGCACCGTTGCACTCGGACGTCGGCCGGGGCGTGGCCAGCGTGACGTCCTCCTCGAAGCTCGCCTCGGTCAGCGCATAGGTCACCCAGGCGCCCACCCAGCCGGCAGGCTTGCCGCGCAGGCTCGCCTCGATGCCCTGCCGCCGCGTCCTGCCGATGTTCTGGAAATACACGCCCGTGGTGCCGGCCGGGGACACCGAGAAGATGTCGTCGAGCACGTCTGTGCGGTAGACGCTCACCTGTCCGGAGAGCCAGGCGTACGGGCGGGTGCGGAACCCGATCTCGTAGCTGGTGGCGCGCACCGGGTTGAGAGGAGGGTCGGGCGCCGTGCCCGCCTGCAGCCCCGGGCAGATCGCCGCGGGCCCGGCGCAGGTCAGCTCCAGGAGCGCCGGCGCGCGGAATCCCTGCGACCAGGACAGGTAGATTCCGTGGTCGCGCGAGAGGTTGTAGTTCAGGCCGATGAGCGGGTCGACGCGGCGGAAGGCGGGGACGCCGCTCGCGTCCTGCCGCCCGGGCCTGTCCGGGCTCTCGTCGGCGATGCGGTGGCGGATGAAGTCCCAGCGCACCGCGGCCGTCAGGACCACCTCGTCCCCCTCGCGCAGGGTCCCGCGGGCGAGCTGGAAGGTGTCCTGCAGGTAGGCCGCCAAGGCGTCCTGGCGGTCCCGGACGCGGGTGTCGAGGTCCGGCTCGTTGAAGACGCTCACCTCGACGTCGCTGTGCGCATACTCGAAACCAAAGGTGAGCAGGTTCCACCTGCCGAAGAGCGGCGCCGTGCGGTCGAGCTGCAGCGTCCCTCCGGCCGAGGCGGTGCGCGAGAAGAGCCTGCTGTTCGTCGCGAGCAGGTTGACGTTGAACTGCTCGACGTGGAGCAGGCGTCCGAAGCCGTTTCCCGAGAAGACGAAGCGGTCGCCGAGGTCCTGGCGCACGTTGAGGGCCAGCTGGTCGAGGCGCGGGGCGAAGAAGTCGCCCGCCGTGTAGTTCGCCGCGCGGTCGCGGGCCAGCTCCGAGGCGGGCAGGGGACCGGCCTGGAAGATGCGGTTGTCGACGTGCTGGTAGGAAAGGGTCAGGTCGGTGCTGCCCTCGCGGAAGCCCAGCTTGCCGAACCCCTTGGCGAGCCTCGCCCCCGACGCATTCCTCCAGCCGTCCTCCTGCGTCTCGGTCCCCGAGAGGTAGAAATCGATCGTTCCCTTCCGTCCGGAGAGCAGCGCCCGGTATTTGTGCAGGCCCGCGCTTCCCGCCGACACCTCCGCGAACCCGGCGGCGCCTTCCTTGCCGCGCCGGGTGACGAGGTTGATCGCGCCGGCGAGCGTGTTCCGCCCGAAGAGGACGGAGGGGCCGGGCACCACCTCGATCCGCTCGAGGTCCTCGGTGGGGAGCAGGTCGAAGTTGATCTCCTCGGCGGTCGGCTCGTTGACGCGCACCCCGTCGAGGAACACGCTCACTCCCTGCGGCACGCCGGTGACCGAGGTGGCCTGGAACCCGCGCAGCGAGATGTCCGGCTGGTACGAGTTCCCTTGTTCGTCAGAGAGCGACAGGCCCGGGACCTGGCCGGCGAGCGCATCGGGCAAGCTCGGGCGCCCGGACCGCTGCAGATCGCCTGCCTGGATCACCTGCACGCCGGCCGGCACGCTGGACGGCGGCAGCGGCAATTGTGGCAGGCGCCCGATCACCACGATCTCCTCGGACGCTTCGACGCTCTTCGGAGCCGCGGCCGGGGACGGCCCGTCCTGCTGCGCGCGCGCGCCGGTGGGCGCGGCCGCGCACAGCAGGCAAGCAGCGGCGACCAGCGCTCGCCCTCCCATTGCCCGGCCCCCCCGGCCAGCTCGTCCCCGGAGCGCTAACGTCCGCGCTTTGAAAAGCATAGCGCCGCCCTATCGGCGGCGACTAGCGCGGCGGTGCCGCGTCCGAGAAGCCGGCCTCGTTTCCGGATGCTTCCGTCGGCAACAGTCCCGGGTTGCGCTCCAGGAAACGCACGCAGGCGTTCCAGCGCAACACCGCGTCCTCGTTGCCGGACGGGCTCAGCGCCTGCGCCTTCTGGTACCACTCCAGCGCCTCGAGGAACCAGCCCGAGGCGCTGCCCGTGTGGGCGCCTCCCTTGAGCTGGGCCTTGACCCACCTCTCGCAGACGATGCCCGAGTAGTAGGCGCGCTCGTACTCGCCGCGGATGCGGTCGACCACCCGGTGCGCCTCGGAGACGATGCTGTCCGCGCCGCGGGAGAACTGGTCGGTGATGGCGAGGAGCAGCATGGCCAGGACTTCCTGGTTGTCGGGGTCGGTCGTGAGGATGTCGCGGCAGATGCTGTCCGCTTCCTGCGCCTCGCCCAGCAGGCGGTAGCGCTCGGCCTTGGCGATGGCCCTGGGGATGGCGGCCTCGCTGAGCGGCTTGAGCTCGAACATGACGGCCCCCTTTCAGCTCGCGGCCCGGAACACGCGGAACAGCCGATGCAGCGGATCGTAGACCTCGTCCACGACGCGCTCCTTGAGCGGGATGATGGCGTTGTCGGTGATGGCGATCTCTTCCGGGCATACGCGCGTGCAGCACTTGGTGATGTTGCACAGCCCGATACCCCCGGCCTCGGTCAGCTCGCCCACGCGGTCCTCCACGTCGAGCGGGTGCATCTCGAGCGCCGCCACGTGCATGAGGTAGCGCGGGCCGATGAACTGCTCGTGCATCTCGTGCTCACGGAGCACGTGGCAGACGTCCTGGCAGAGGAAGCACTCGATGCACTTGCGGAACTCCTGCACGCGCTCGATGTCCGCCTGCGCCATGCGCCAGGTGCCGTCGGGCGCATCGGGGGGCCGCGGCTTGAACTCCTTGATCTTCCGCTTGACCCGGTAGTTCCAGGAAACGTCGGTCACCAGGTCGCGCACGATGGGGAAGGTCTTCATCGGCCGCAGCGTGACGGGTCCCGAGAGCGGCAGGTCCGACAGGCGCGTCATGCACATCAGCCGCGGCAGGCCGTTCACCTCCGCGGAGCAGGATCCGCACTTGCCCGCCTTGCAATTCCAGCGAACCGCGAGGTCCGGCGCCTGCTCGGCCTGGATGCGATGGACCGCGTCGAGCACCACCATCCCAGGCGCGACCTCGGTCGCATAGTCGGCGAAGGAGCCGCCTCGCGCGTCGCCTCGCCAGATGCGGAAGGTCGCGGTCGCGGTCGCCGTCATTTCATCTCCTCGACGATCTGGCGGAGATCGGCGCGCACTTCCGGGATCGGCCGGCGCGCGATCTGCATGGCGCCGTCCGGCCCGCGGCGCACCACCACGTTCACCTTGCCCGAGGCCGCGTCCTTGCCGGGGTGATCGTCGCGGAAATGCGCGCCGCGGCTCTCCTTGCGCTCCAGCGCCGACCGGGCCACCGCTTCGGAGACGGTCATTAGATTTCGCAGCTCCAGCGCGGTGTGCCAGCCGGGGTTGAAGGCGCGGTTGCCGGCGACGCGGACTCGTGCGGCGCGCTCCCGCAGGCGCGCGATGGCCTCCAGCGCCCGGAGCATCTCGTCTTCCCTGCGCACGATGCCGACCAGGTCCTGCATGGTCTGCTGCAACTCGTGCTGGATGCGGTAGGGGCCCGCGCCATCGTCGATTCCCTCGCGCTCGAACGGCGCCAGCGCGGCACGCGCGGCGTCGTCGATCTGCGCGTCAGGGATGCGCACCCCGCCGGCCTTCCTCGCGAATTGCGCCGCATGTGCGCCGGCCCGCTGTCCGAACACGAGCAGGTCGGAGAGCGAGTTCCCGCCCAGGCGATTCGCCCCGTGCAGGCCCGCGGCGCATTCGCCGGCCGCGAACAGCCCGGGCACCGTGGACATCTGCGACTCCGCCTCTACCCGCACGCCGCCCATGATGTAGTGCGTGGTCGGGCCCACCTCCATCCGCTCGCGCGTGATGTCGATGTCCGCGAGCTTGAGGAACTGGTGGTACATGCTGGGCAGCTTCTTCTTGATCAGCTCCTCGGCGTTCCCGAGCCTCTTCTTGATCCACGAGATGTCCAGGAACACGCCCCCGTGGGGGCTCCCGCGCCCTTCGCGGATCTCTCGCACGATGCAGCGGGCGACGTGGTCGCGGGTGAGCAGCTCCGGCGGCCTGCGCGCCGACTTGTCGCCCTGCGTGTAGCGGAAGCCCTCGTCCTCGTTGTCCGCGGTCTGGTTCTTGTAGGCATCCGGGATGTCGTCGAAGAGGAAACGGCGGCCCTCGTTGTTGAGCAGCACGCCTCCCTCGCCGCGCACGCCCTCGGTGACCAGGATCCCCTGCACCGAGGGCGGCCAGATCATCCCGGTGGGGTGGAACTGGACGAACTCCATGTCCATCAGCTCGGCGCCGGCGTGATACGCGAGGGCCTGCCCGTCGCCCGTGTACTCCCAGCTGTTGCTGGTGATCCGGTACGCCTTGCCGATGCCGCCGGTCGCGAGCACCACGGCGCGCGCGCGGAAGACGTGCAGCAAGCCCTTCTCGCGGTCGTAGCCGAACGCGCCGGCCACGCGATCGCCGTCCTTCACCAGGGCGGTGAGGGTGTGCTCCATGTGCACGTCGATCCCCTGGTGGATCCCGTGGTCCTGGAGCGTGCGGATCATCTCCAGGCCGGTGCGGTCGCCGACGTGCGCGAGGCGCGGGTAACGATGCCCGCCGAAATTGCGCTGCAGGATGCGGCCGTCCTTGGTGCGGTCGAAGAGCGCGCCCCACGCCTCCAGCTCGCGCACCCGGTCCGGCGCCTCCTTCGCGTGCAGCTCGGCCATGCGCCAGTCGTTCACGTACTGGCCGCCGCGCATCGTGTCGGCGAAGTGCACCCGCCAGTTGTCGCGCTCGTCCACGTTGGCGAGCGCGGCTGCGATGCCACCCTCGGCCATCACGGTGTGCGCCTTGCCCAGCAGCGACTTGCACACCAGGCCCACCGAGACGCCCGAGGCCGCCGCCTCGATGGCCGCGCGCAGGCCCGCGCCGCCCGCGCCGATCACCAGCACGTCGTGCTCGTGCGCTTGGTAGCGGAGAGGTGCCATGCTCAGAAGATCCTCCAGTCGCGGATCACGCCCATCGAGCAGAGGCGCACGTACAGGTCGGCGAAGGCGACGCTGAAGAGGCTGCACCAGGCCCAGCTCATGTGCCGCCGGTTGAGGCAGCTCGCGCAGTCGTAGGCTTTGCTCCGGACGGGCGAGCCCGAGAGCCGGTCGAGGCGCCCGCCGACCAAGTGCCGCAGCGAGTGGCAGCCCAGCGCGTAGCCGCCGAGGAGCACCACGTTCGCCGCCAGCACCAGCGTGCCCAGCCCGATTCCGAAGCGCGTCCCGCCCCCGGGCGCGGGGAACCAGAGTGCCTTCCACACGTCCCAGGCCAGCACGACCAGGAAGGGGAGCGCGAGGTACAGGAAGTACCGGTGCACGTTCTGGAGGACGAGCGGCAGCGAGGCCTCGCCGCGGTAGAGCGCGCGCGGCTCGCCCACCGCGCACGAGGGCGGGTCGGCCCAGAACGATTTGTAGTAGGCGCCGCGATAGTAGTAGCAGGTCAGCCGGAACCCGCCCGGCGCCCAGAGGACGAGGAGCGCGGGCGAGAAGAGCAGCCACGCCGGCCACCACGACGGCTTCGGCCCGAACCAGCTGTGGGGCGAGTCGCCGAACAGCTCGGGCGAATAGAACGGCGAGAGGTATGGGCCGGAGAAGTAGTGCGTTCCTTGGAACGCGGCCCAGGTGGCGTACACGACGAACGCCGAAAGGCCGGCGAAGGCCAGGGACGGTCCGACCCACCAGCGGTCCAGCCGCGCGGTCCTGCCGAATCCGATGCGAGTCAGACCGAGATCGACCTGGGCCATGGCACGGACCCCTTCTCCGCCAACCGCGCGGCGAGCATACCGACCTTTCCCGCCAGATGGCTACCTTGGCGACCTTTCCCGCCGGATGGCTCCCTTGACGCCCGATGGACGGCGCGAGAGTAGGAGCACATGGTGCAGCGCAAGGCACTGGTGCTCGCGGGCGGCGGGAGCAAGGGCGCATTCGAGGTCGGCGTCCTGCAGCGCCTGATGGGCGACCAGCAGAACGATTACGAGCTGCTCTGCGGCACTTCGGTCGGCGCCATCAACGCCGCCTACCTCGCGCAGACGGCGCTCGGGCAGCCGCAGCAAGCCATCGCCAAGCTGCGCGCGCAGTGGGACACGGTCACCACCGACAAGGTGCACAAGCGGTGGTTCCCCTTCGGGCGCGCGGAGGCGTTCTTCAAGACCTCCGTGTACGACTCGGAACCGATCCAGAAGTGGATCCGCTCCAGCCTCGATGCGAACGCGGTCCGATCCTCGGGGCGCAGGCTGCGCATCGTGGCGGTCTCGTTCGGCACCGGCGAGTCTTTCGTGGCGAACGAGCAGACGCCCGACCTGCCCGAGTGGGTGATCGCTTCGTCGGCCTTCCCGGTCATGCTCACGCCGGCGTCGATCGGCGGCGACCTGTGGACCGACGGTGGCCTGCGCAACGTCACACCGCTGGGAGAGGCCATCCGCGCCGGGGCGGAGGACATCGACGTGGTCCTCTGCTCGGACCCGTTCGCCAAGTCCCCGTTCGCCGTCCAGGACGCACGCGCCATTCCGCAGCTGTTGCTGCGGTCGATCGACATCATGAACGGCGAGGTGAGTCGCGCGGACCTGCGCATCGCCGGGCTCAAGAACGACCTGTCGCAGCTGCGGCCCGAATACCGGAAGGTGAAGATCCGGCTCTTCCAGCCCGCCGAGCCGTTGCCGTACGACCCGCTCGACTTCGACCCAGGCCGGATCCGGGCGATGATCGACGCCGGATACGCGCAATCCGCGAGCTTCACCGAGGTCTAGCCGGTAGACGGGTTGATTGCCCCGTCGTAGCCTCCGCGGATGCCGATCCTCTCCCTCCTCGTCGCGGCAGCGGCAGCGCCCCTGCTGGACGCGTGCGGATTGCTCACCTCCGCGGAGGTCGCGGCGGTGCAGGGCGGGGCGCCACGGGACGCGCGTCCTACCGAGCGCCGGGATGGCGAGCTCATCGCGCAGCAATGCTTCTATCTGGCCCCGGATCCCGCGTTCTCGGTATCGCTCGAGGTGCGGCGCCCTGCTCCGCGCGTATCCGCGCGCGCGCTTGGCGAACGCTGGAAGGAAATGCTGAAGGAAGACTCGGAGCCCGGGGAGGACCGTCCGGGACCGCGGCGCGTCACGGGCCTCGGGAGGTCGGCCCTCTGGGTGGGGGACGCGAAGCTGGGCGCCCTGTACGTACTGGGCCGGACCGCGATCGTTCGGGTCAGCGTGGGCGGACCGGCCGGCGAGAAAGCGAAGATCCGCGCTTGCAAATCGCTGGCGCGCCGGGTGCTTCGCCGCCTCTGACCGAGTGTCAACGCGTCGACAGCTCTCCGGCTTCCGGTGGAGACCGGCTCGGGAACGGTCGTCGGGTGGCCGACAAAGTGACTGACCGTATTTCGACGAACAGTGAGCTGCCGGGGAAGGTGTGCCCGCGCGAGCCAGGCGCCCACGGGTGTCGCCGCTTGCGGACGGAGGTGCCATGCGGCTCCCGCACTCTTCCCAGATCCTCATTCCCCTCGCCGTTCTCGCCCTGCTCTCGCCACCGGCGCAGGCGGCCAATCCAGCCAGCGGCTCGCTGTCGCCGGCAGGGTCGGCGCTCACCTGGACCGGCACCGAGAGCGGCGGCTCTTCGACGACCGGGGAAGCGGGCTGCACGGAGGGCGTGAGCTGCGACAGCTATCTGCTCACGCTGACGGGCCTGCCGGCGGACTGGGCGGGGCGCGTCGCCAATGTGAAGATCACGTACCTCACCGCGATCGACTTCGCACTGATCTTCAAGGGCTACGATCTCTACGTGCACAAGGGCACGCTGGCGGGTCCCGTCGTCGCCTCGGCCACGAACAACTTCGAGAGCGAGTCGGTGACGCTGGACCCGGCCGTGGTCGGCACCGGGCTGTTCACGGTCCACGTCGTGGCCACCAACGCCATCTCCTCGAACACCAACGCCACGGCAGTGGGGCAGTACAATGGCAGCGCCATCGTCTCGGTGGCGCCCGCGCAGCTGGCGACCGGCGTCCCACCGCGATTCCAGGTGTTCACTCCCACCGAGGCGCAGCAGGTGGCGGCCGTCGGAACCAGCTCGGGCGAGCCGTCCATCGGGGTCAACTGGAACACGGGCAAGGCGTTCTTCCAGGCCATCCTGCAAACGCTTCGGGTGACGTTCAACGAGTCGTGCCCGGGAACGCCCAGCGCCCTGTGGGAACAGGTGCAGACCCCGCTGACGGGCACCACGAGCTTCGATCCCATCCTGTTCACGGACGGCCCGACCGGCCGTACCCTGGTCTCGCAACTGCTCCTCGGCACCACGACGAGCGCCTCTGCGTTCACCGACGACGACGGCCAGACCTGGGTGCCGTCCCAGGGCGCGGGGATCGCCTCGGGCATCGACCACCAGACGCTGGGCGGCGGACCCGCCTTCGCCCAGCCGCTGCCGAGGAGCCCGATCTATCCGCACCCGATCTACTACTGCGCGCAGGCCGTCGGCGACGCGGGCTGCGCCATCAGCTTCGACGGCGGGCTCACCTACGGTCCAGCGGTCGTCATGTACACGGCAGCCCAGTGCGGCGGCTTGCACGGGCACATCAAGGTCGGACATGACGGGAAGGCGTACCTGCCCAACAAGGAGTGCAAGGACCCGGTGACCGGCCTGGCCGGACAGGGCGTCGTCGTGTCGCCGGACAACGGGGTCACGTGGAGCATCCACGTCGTGCCGGGCAGCACGCCGGCCGGTAGCGATCCCTCGGTCTCGATCGGCCGCTTCGGGCGCGTCTACCTGGGCTATGCCGACGGCGACCACCAGCCGGTGATCGCCATCTCCGACGACGCGGGCGCGACCTGGCACGGGATCGCCAACGTGGGCGCGTCGCTCGGGATCCAGAACACCGTCTTCGCCGAGGTGGTCGCCGGCGACGACGATCGCGCGGCGTTCTTCTTCCTCGGCTCCACGACCGCCGGAGACTTGCAGGGCCAGCAGTTCCGCGGCGTCTGGCACGGCTACGTGGCGACCACCTACGACGGCGGGCAGACCTGGTTCGCGCAGGACGTGACGCCCAACGACCCGGTGCAGCGCGGGCCCATCTGGTTGCAGGGCGGGGCGGTGCTGTGGCGCAACCTGCTCGATTTCAACGACGAGACGATCGACGGGCGCGGCAGGATCCACGCCGCCTTCGCCGACGGTTGCACGCACGGGTGCGCCCAGGCGCCGGCGGGCGCGCTCGGGAACTCCTACGAGTCCCTCGCCACCATCGTGCGCCAGGCCGGCGGCAGGCCGCTGTTCTCGATCGGCGATCCGCCCGCGGGTACCACCGTCCCGGGCGCGCCGGCGCTGGTCGTCACGCGCAACGGCTCGCTCGCCACCCTCACCTGGTCGCAGACCAACGACGGCGGCTTGCCGATCACCGGCTACAAGGTGCTCCGCGGGATCTCGAGCGGCGCCGAGACCATGCTCGCCAGCGCCGGCACGGCGAACCGGTACGTCGATCCGACCGCCGATCCCAACACGACCTACTGGTACCGGGTGGTGGCGAGCAACGCGAACGGCGACTCCTGCGGCAGCGGCGAGGTGCAGTCAGTCCCGCAGGGCTCGTCGTGCGCGCCGGGCGGGCTCACGGTGGCCACCGGATCGCCCGGGACGCAGAAGGGCGCTCCAGCGAACCAGCAGCTGAACATCCTGCGGCTGGGCGTGGGCGAGCCGGTCTTCAACGACGGAAAGAGCCGCCTCGTCTTCACCATGAAGGTCGGCGACCTCCGCTCGGTCCCGCCCAACGCGCAGTGGTACTTCGTCTGGGGCCACCCGAGCTCGCCCAGCTCCAACTGGTACGTGGGCATGGTGTCCGACGCGCAGTCGCACGTCACCTTCGAATACGGACAGTACGAGGTCGTCTCGGCGGTGGTCACCGGCGTGCCGCAGGTGACGCCGCTCGGCACGCCTGACGCCGCCAGCTTCACGCCCGACGGCACCATCACGATCACGATCTCGAACGCGCTGGTCGGCGGCGTGCAGGCCGGCGACGTGCTCGGCGGCATGTTCGGGCGCACCTTCTTGCTGGTCGGCAGCACCGTGCCCTCGGGGCGCGCGGCGATCGACGGGCTCTTCGGCGGCCAGTACACGCTGGTGGGGAACGGCTACTGCAGCGCGCCGACCGTGAGCACCATCGAGGACGACGACGCGCGCATCGCGTACTCGACCGGCTGGCACCACGTCGGCAACGCGGCCGCGAGCGCGGGTCACTTCAGCTACAGCCGGTCGCGCAACTCGAACGCCACGCTTGCCTTCGGCGTGCCGGCGAACCAGTTCGGCGCCATCACCTACAACTTCGGCACTTCGACCTCGGGTGGGAGCGCGGAGGTCTTCCTCGACGGCGTCTCGCAGGGCACCGTCAGCTTCCGCGGGGCGGCCGGGTCGACGACGGCGCCCCGGTTCGGATCGAGCGTGCGGTACGCGGGGCTCGTCCCGGGCGAGCACCGCCTCTCGATCGTCAATCGCGGCGGGCCGATCGACGTCGACAGCTTCGTCTTGCAAAGCTCCTATTCGAACGCCAGTGCTTCCTCGCACCCGGGTGCGACCGTGGCGGGCTCGACCACGGTGCTGCCGGGACAGAACCTGTTGCAGCAGGTCAGCTTGCCGGCCGGCACCACCGCGGTCTCGGTGGTGGCGGAGGCGGGCGCCGCCGTGCCCATCCAACTGGCGTTGCTCGACCCGTCGGGCAGCGCAGTGGCCCTCTCTTCGGGCGACGGGAACGGCACAGCCACGCTGGAGGCGTTCGTGAAGCCGGGCAACTACGTGCTGCGGCTCGCCAACCTGGGTCTCGGCCCCGTCGCCGTGTTCACGGCGGTGACGCCGACGGGGCGGTGAAATCCATCGCCGCCCTCACCTCCGCCACACCGACAGCACCAGCTCGACCAGGATGAGCAGGGCGATGGACATCTCCAGGAGCCACATGCGGCGGTCGCGCGCCACGTCGAGCACCAGCTCCAGCGACTCCTGCACCCCGCGCAGCTTGATCTCCAGCGACTGGTAGCGGTCGGTCAGGTCGAACTCGGCGCGCAGGTCGTCGTAGATGCGGTCCAGCTCGGGGTCGTCCCAGACCTCGTCCGGCTTGTCGAGCAGGTGGAGCACCGAGAGCACCTCGTTGCGCGAGGTGATCGCCTCGCCGATGAACCGGTGCAGGCGAGAAGGGCGGGCGCGCACGGTGCCGGTCTTCTCCAGGCTGTCGACCAGCGCGTCGGTGCGCCCGAAGAGATCGTCGACGAGGCGCTCGTAGTACTCCATGGCGGCGCTCTGCGCGACCACGATGGCCACCGCCGCGGAGCGCGCCGGGCCCAGCTCGCCGATCCGCAGGACGCCCTCGACGAAAGCGGTGCGCGCCCCCGGCTCCTCACGGACGGTGAAGCTCTCGGCGACCACCTTCCGGGCCGGACCGCGCAGCGTGGCCCGGATCCGCTCGAGGAAGGCCTCGCGCTGCTCCGGCGTGGCGTCGTGGAAGACGGCGCCGCCGAACGGATAGACGAACACCTCGCCGCCGCCGTCGAGCCGGTAGCGCAGCTCGTGGGGGCGCAGCCGCCCTCCGGGGATGGCTTGCGCCAGCTCGCGCAGGGAGAAGTTCTCCACGAACGCGACCGCCTCGAATTGATGGGTCCGGCCGCTCACCGGACAGCCCTCTACCGGGCCCCGGGGTCGGCCGCAACAACTGATAACGTGCGCGAGATGTACGGACGATCGGCGAAGCTCCTGGCGGCCCTGACCCTGCTGGCCGCGGTGGTCGCCGCCGCGGCCGTTCGCTACCGGCCGCCGCCGCCTCGGCCGGGCGACGCGCCACCCCGGCAGTTCTCCGCGGTCCGGGCGCGCGAGGTGCTCCGCGCCATCCTGGGCGAAGGACAGCCGCACCCGACGGGGTCGCCCGCCGCGGCCGCCGTGCGCCAGCGCATCGCTGCCGAGCTGGAGCAGCTCGGCCACCGCCCGGAGATCCAGGAACGCTTCGCCTGCGGAGCGGCCGGAATTTGCGCGCGGGTCAACAACCTCGTGGCGCGGATCGAAGGCAGGCGTCCGGGCAAGGCGGTCCTCCTCTCGGTGCACTACGACTCGGTGCCCGCCGGCCCGGGCGCGAGCGACGACGGAGCGGGGGTCGCGGCCGCGCTGGAGATCGCGCGCGCCCTGAAGGCGGACCCCGCGCCCCGCAATCCGATCGTCCTCCTCTTCAACGAGGGCGAGGAGGACCACCTCCTCGGGGCCGAGGCGTTCGTCGCGGGCCACCGGTGGGCAAAGGAGATCGGCGCGGTCGTGAACCTGGAAGCGCGCGGGACGGCTGGCGCCAGCCTGATGTTCGAGACCAGCGATCGGAGCGGGTGGCTCGTCGACCTGTTCGCGAGGAGCGTGCCCAGGCCGGCGAGCAACTCCATCTACTACACGATCTACGCACTGCTCCCGAACGACACCGATCTGACCGTCTACAAGCGGAGCGGGCTCTCGGGACTGAACTTCGCCTTCATCGCTGGAGAGGCGCGCTATCACACCCCGCGCGACGACTTCGCGCACGCCGATCCCGGGAGCTTGCAGCACCACGGCGACAACGCGCTGGCCATGGTGCGCGCCCTGGCGCAGGCGGACCTCGATTCCCCGCCCCGCGGCGAGATGGTGTTCTTCGACCTGCTCGCCTTCCGCGTCGTGCGGTGGCCGCTGGGCTGGATGCCGGCGCTGGCGATGGCCGCCGCGCTTCTCTGGCTCGCCGGCGTCGTGCGCGCCGTGCGCCGCGGCGAGCTGCGATGGCCCGCGCTCGCCTGGGGGCTCGGCGCGTTCCTGCTCGGCGGGGCGGCGACGGCCGCCGCTGCCTGGGTTCTCCTGTTCGTGCTGCGCGCGGCGGGCGCGGTGCCGTACCCGTTCGTCGCCCATCCGGCCGCGGCGCGGGCGGCGTTCCTCGCGCTGCCGCTCCTCGGCTCGTGGTTTGCTGCTCTGTGGCCGGGACGCCGCGCGGGTGTCGCCGGACTGTGGTGGGGCACCTGGGCGGGCTGGGCGGTCGCGGGTGTCGCCGTGGCGCTGGCGAGCCCCGGAGTCAGCTATCCGTTCGTGCTGCCCTGCCTGGCCGCGGGTCTCTGCGGTCTGGCCACGGCGGCGCACGCGCGCTGGCTACCGCTGCTCGTGCCGGCCGGGGTCGCCGCCGTCCTGTGGTGCCCCGTGGCGTGGCTGCTCCACGACGCGCTCGGCGTTCCCATCCTGCCGGTGTCCTCGGCGCTGCTCGCCCTCGTGCTCGGCACCGCGGCCCCCGCCTGGCTGGAGGCGGGGGCGCGGGTGCGCGGCGCGCTGGCGTTCGGCACGGGAGCGGTGGTCGTCACGCTCGCGGTGGCCGCGGCGGTCCTGCCTCCGTTCAGCGCGGACAACCCGCGCAAGCTCAACCTCTGGTATCGCCTCGACGCGGACGCCCAGCAGGCCCGCTGGCTGGCGTCGGCGAGCACGGGGCCTTTGCCCGCGCAACTGGCAGCGGCGGCCCCGTTCGATGGCAAGCCGGCGTCAGCGCTGGAGTGGGCGCCGCGCGTGCTGGCGTATGTGGCGCCAGCGGCGGCGATCCAGCTCGCCAGGCCCGAGCTTGCCGTCGAGGAGCAGCGCCCGGGCCTGGGAACACGATCGATCCGGGCCCGGCTGCGCTCGCGGCGCGGGGCGCCGCTGGCGGGCCTCGCCTTGCCGGCGGCGCGGATGGTATCGGTGCGGATGAATGGAGTCCCGGTGCCGGACGCGCCGTCGAAGGACCACGCGGGCGCGGCGTACGGGGATGCGCGCGGGTGGCGCGGTTACGTCTGCAGCACGACCGGCCCGGATGGCGTGGAGCTCGAGGTCGAGCTGAAAGGGGCGGAGCCCGTCGAGGGCTACCTCTGGGACGCGTCGCCCGGGCTTCCGGAAGAGGGCGCGCCGTTGCTCTCCGGGCGTCCGCCCTGGGCGGTGCCCTTCCAAACCGGCGACCGCACGATGGTGGTCGCGAAGCTCCGGCTGTAGTCGGAAATTCGCACAGGCGATCCGGCAGAAGTCCAGCGGACGATGAACACGCTGCGCCTTGACCCCTGTTCCGGCCATGGGGCAGGGTCCGCGTCCCTCCAACCGAAAGGGTTCGCGAAAATGAGCTCCAAGAGAGTCCGCATCGTTTGCGTCTCCTCGGCGGCGGCCCTTCTCCTCGGCGGCGCCATCGCCATAACGCGCCTTGCCCGCGCGAGCACCTTCCAGAAGATCACCGTCACGGTCGGTACCAACCTGGCGGCGGCGGTCTCGCCGGCCGACGGGCACATCGCGATGGACCTGCAGGGCGTGCTCTGGTCGCTGCCCAGGGCGGGCGGGACCGCGCAGCGGCTCACGGACGACTTCCTCGAGCCGGCCCGCCCCGACTTTTCGCCCGACGGCAAGCTGGTCGCGTTCCAGGCATTCAAAGGCGGCACGTTCCACATCTGGGTGATGAACGCGGACGGCAGCGGCGTGCGCCCGCTCACCACCGGGCACGGCGACCATCGCGAGCCTCGCTTCTCGCCCGACGGCAAGAAGATCGCGTTCTCCTCGGACCGCGCCTTCAACGGGACCTATGACATCTGGACCGTCGACCTGTCCGGAAACCTCTCGCGGTGGACGAGCACCGCCGCGACCGACGAATTCGAGCCGACCTGGACGCCCGACGGATCGCAGCTCGCTTACGTCGTCGGCACCGGCATCGTGAAGAGCTCGTCCGGCGGCGCGCCCATCCAGGTGGTCGCCAACACCAACCAGACGGTGCACTCGCCCGCGTACTCCCCGAGCGGCAACCAGATTGCGTGGGTCCAGGCGGCGAGCAACAAGAGCCGCCTCGAGGTGCGAAACCTGACCACCGGAGTCACCACTGAGTACACCACGCCGCGCAACGACGTGTTCCCCTTCTATCCGCAGTGGCTGTCCGAGAGCTCGGTGCTCTACACGGGCGACGGACAGATCCTCACCACCGATCTCGGCACGCGCGCCACGGCGCAGACGGCCTTCCGCGCGACGTTCGACGTGAACCGGCCGGTCTTCGACCGGAGGAAGCTCGATTTCGACAGCCGCAAGAAGCAGCAGGCGAAGGGCATCGTCGGCCCGGCGCTGTCGCCCGACGGGACGCGCGTCGCTTTCGAGGCGCTCAACCAGATCTGGGTGATGCGGCTCGGCGAGAGTGAGGAGGGAGACAACGAGGGGGGCGACCAGGGGGCCACGGCAATCACCCACGACAGCTACTACAAGACCGACGTCGCCTGGTCGCATGACGGGACCAGGCTCGCCTTCTCCACCGATCGGGCGGGAACGATGGACGTGTGGGTCCACGACTTCAAGACGGGCGCGGAGACGAACGTCACCAAGAATCCGAACGAGGCCGAGGTGTCGGCGGCGTGGTCGCCGGACGACAAGTCGATCGCGTTCCAGGACCACCTGGGCATCACCTGGACGGTGGAGATCGCCACCGGCGCCAGCAGGCCGGTCGGCCCGGTCGATGCGAAGGGCCTTCCCACGCTGGCGCTCTTCGCTCCCAGCAAGCCCTCGTGGCACGCGAACGGCAAGACCATCGCCATCGGCGCGCTCAAGCCCTATACGCGGCGCTTCCGCGAAGGGACCAGCCAGATCCTCACCGTCGACGTGAACACGGCGGCGATGACGTACACCGAGCCCGAGCCGTTCGAGTCGCTCTCCACCCGCGGTGAGGACGGGCCCGTCTACTCCCCCGACGGCAACTGGGTCGCGTTCGGCATGCGCAGCGTCCTGTTCGTGCGCGCGGTCGACGCGAACGGGCTCCCCACCGGGCCGGCGCAGCAGATCACCAGCGAGCCGAGCGATGCGCCCACCTGGAGCGGCGACTCGCGGCGGATCCTCTACCTGTCCAACGGACGGCTCCGGCTGATCGACCGCGACGGGTCGAACGCGCGCACCATCCCGGTCGACCTGGGCTGGCGGCCGGAGCAGGCGACGGGCCTCACGCTGGTCCACGCGGCGCGCCTCTGGGACGGCCGCGGATCGCAGGTGCTGACGAACGTGGACGTGGTGGTCGCCGGCAACCGGATCCGGAGCATCCAGTCGCACAAGGACTCGGCGCACCAGGGCGCGATCGCGAACGACGGGCGCGTGGTGGTGGCGAGCGCGGACCAGACCGTCCTGCCCGGCCTGTGGGAGTCGCACACGCACGAGTGGATCGAGGGCAAGTTCTACGGCGACAAGCTCGGCCGGCTGTGGCTTTCGTACGGAGTCACCACCCTCAACTCGGTGGGCGATCCCGCCTACCGCGCGGTGGAGACCCGCGAGTCGTTCACCTCCGGATCGCGCGTCGGACCGCGGTTCTTCGCCACCGGCGAGGCGGTCGACGGCGAGCGCGTCTTCTACAACTTCATGCGGCCGGTCACGCGGCACGACCAGCTCGGCCTGGAGGTGTCGCGCGCGGCGGCGCTCGAGTACGACATGGTGAAGACGTACGTGCGCCTGCAGCACGACTGGCAGGCCGAGGTGGCGCGGACGGTGCACGACAAGATGGGCGTCTGGACCGCCTCGCACTACCTGCTGCCCGGGCTGGCGCACAACATGGACGGGCAGACGCACTTGAGCGCAACCACGAGGTTGGGCTTCCCCTATACCCGGTCGGCGGCGGGCATCAGCTATGACGACGTGACCTCGCTGTTCGCCCAGGCCGGCATGTTCGACATCTCCACCACGTTCAACTCGTCGCTGTACGCCGAGGATCCCACCATGGTGGACGATCCGCGGCTCGCCACCCTCAACCCGTCCTGGGATCAGGCAGGCCTGGTCGGCAAGAGGAACAGCGCGGTGGCGAACGACCAGACGGTGAGCCTCGACAGCCTGGCCAAGGAGGAGGCGACCATCTCGGCGATCATCAACAAGGGCGGCATCGCCCTGGCGGGCACGGACTCGCCGCTCGACAACGTGGCGACCGCGTTGCACCTCAACCTGCGCGCGCAGGAGAAGTTCGGCGGGCGCCCGAACTGGAGCGTGCTGCAGACGGCCACGGTCCTGCCGGCCAAGGCGTTCGGGGTGCTGGACGACCTGGGCACGTTGGAGCCGGGCAAGCTGGCCGATCTGGTGATCGTGAACGGAGACCCGCTGGCGCGCATCAAGGACCTCGCCAACGTCGCGCTGGTGATGAAGAACGGCCGCGCGTACACGCTGGGCGAGCTGGAGGCGCCGTTCGCCGCGTCGCGCACGGCGGCGGCCTCCTCGACGCGGTCGGCGCCGAAGCACGGCCGGGACGCGAAGTTCTGGTGGCACGACCCGGACCAGATGATCGAGGACGACCACAAGTAAAGCTGCAAGGGCGGCGGAGCGGCGCGTAAGCGCGGGCCCCGCCGCCCGGGCGGCTACGTGCTGGCCGGCGCGCTCCAGGAACCGTTCGACGACGCGTTGTAGAGCTTGCCGTCCGCCGCGGTGGCGAAGACGTCGAGTCGCCAGCGCCCCCAAGCGCAAGCCAGCGAGAATCCCGTGAGCGGGATGGGTTTGCCGGCGGTGGAACGCGGCATCCCGAGCGACTCCGCGCGCGTCCAGGCCGTCCCGTTCCAGATGCGGCGGAGCAGGTCGCCGGCCGGTCCGCGGGCGAAGACGTCGAGCCGGGTCCTTCCCCCGCCGCACGCGACGGGCGCGCTGGTAAGGGGGAGCGGGACCTCGACGAAGCGCAGCGCCGGATCTGCTTCCTCGGGAGACCGGACCGGAACGAACGGCGCCCACACCCCGGCGTTCCACCACTTCACGAGCAGCTCGCCCGCCGTCCCTCGAGCGAACACCGCCATCGCGCTGCTGCCGCAGGCCGCCGCGGAGATGGCGCCGCAGATGGGCAGGTCCGCACCGCGCGGCGCCGCGAGCCCGCCCAGCGATTCGAGCTCGGAGAACGCGGAGCCGCTCCAGCTCGTGTGCAGGAGCTCCCCGGCGGGACCCACGGCGAACACGTCCATCTGCCCGGGCTCCCGGCTGCACGCGGTGGGTGCGCCGGCGAGGCCCATCGGAACCGCCACCTCGACGCCTGGTCCTTCCGGCGTCCCGATGCACTCGAACCCGCGGAAGGCGCCGGAGCGAACCGTGCCGTGGAGGAGCTCGCCTTCCGGGCTCCGCGCAACGAGCTGGATCTCGTCCTCGGCGGTAGCGCACGCCGCGATGCGCCAATCCACGGGCAGGTCCGAGGCTCCGCCGCGAGCGACCGGGACGCCGAGAGAGCGGAAGTCCGTCCATGCCTCGGCGTCGCGCTGGCGATGGAGCAGCTCGCCGCGCGGTCCGCGCGCGATCAACGCGAGGCGTCGTTCTCCCGAGGCGGCGACGGCCGGACAAGAGACGTCGCCGGCCAGAGCGGACCAGAGATCAGACATGGCTTGCTTTTGCAAGGAATCGCCAGCGCAGTCCAGCGCGCGGCTGACGGGGCGCGCATTGACTTCGCTTTCGGCCGGGGCGTAGGCGCGGCGTACCTGGAAAAAGGGAGGGCCACACATGAAGAAGGTCCCCGGTTCCCGTGAAGAGGATTCCTGGTTCGACGAAGATCAGCTCGACGGACTGGTACGCGCCGACGAGGCCGACGATCTCCGCGGGCCGATCCCCACCCAGATGGTGTCGAACGGCGAGTACTTGCCGAATCCGCAGACCGAGAAGCAGAAGGAGGTGGAGTTCCGCATCAAGGAGCTCGCCGATCGCGTCTCGAAGAAGCTGGGCATCAGCCGGCGGAAGTTCCTCGGAAGCTCGGGCGGCATCGCCGCGTCCTTCATCGCCATGAACGAGGCGCACGGGGCCGAGTTCTTCAAGGTGAGCAAGGACGAGATGTTCGAGCCCGATGCGCACGCGACGAACGCGCCGCCCAGGGACCTGTTCGTGTTCGACGATCAGCTCCACACCATCCGGTCGAGCAGGGTCGGGCCGGGGAACACGCTCCGCGACATCGCCGAGGGAAACCACAGCTCGCTGAACCCGCGCGATCTCCCCGACGAGAACGGGAACGTGAACTTCCCTTGGAACCCGAAGCTCGTCGGGCTGGAGAACCTGAACTCGAACTTCCACCTCGTCCAGTTCATGAAGGACGTCTACATCAACAGCCAGGTCACCATCGGCGTCCTCAGCAACAACACCTCCGCGGCCGTGCCCGACCAGGGGGTGAACCGGCCGCCGCGGAGCATCAGCGAGTCGGAGGCCGGAGAGTTCCTGACCGCCACGCAGACTGCGTCGGTGAGGGACTGGGTGAACGACATCGCCGGCTCGACCCGCATGCTCGCCCACGGGCAACTCTTCCCAGGCGCCGGCAACCAGCAGGATCCCGTGTTCCAGGACTACCACCGCTGGCAGATCGAGAACCTGAAGCCGGACTCCTGGAAGGGCTATACGTCGGCCAATTCCACCAAGCTCGTCAATCCGGTCACCGGTAAACCCGATCCGGCGAGCGCCATGACGCGGTGGCGGCTCGACGATGAACACGGGGCGGTGATGTTCGCCGTGATCCTCGAGGAGCGCTACAAGGAGTACGCCAGGACCCACCCCGGCTTCTACAACATCTGCATCCACAAGGGGCTCTCGACAGGTGCGCCGGACAGCGATCCGCCTGGCGGCACCACGATCGACAAGAGCACCGTGCCGCTGGGATTCCCCGACGACATCCCGAACGCGGCGAGGATGTATCCCGGGCTCAACTTTCTCATCTACCACTCGTGCATCAAGTCGGGCTTCTGGATGGGCGCGCCGCCGCCGGCGCAATCGCCGCTTCCTCCAGGCGCGTATGACAATCTCAAGTCCGGGATCCT
>DASQBG010000223.1:0-63884 GCA_035635335.1 Myxococcales bacterium
AAGAGGAACGTCTTGCGCACCGCCTCGGTGTCGATGGCGTAGTTGAGCGCCTGGCGGACGCGGGCGTCGGCGAAGAACCCCCGCTCCTCGTTCCAGCCGATCCAGTTGTAGTTCGGGTTGAAGAACCGGATGCGGCGTACCCTGCCCTTCAGGCCCGTGGCCTCCAGATCGCGCAGCCATTGCTGCGGCTGCAGCCCGAGGTAGAGGTCGAATTCCCCCTGCTTGAGCAACTGGAACCCGACCGCGGGATCGGCGACGACCCGGTACACGACGCGCTCGAGCCAGGCCTTGCGGCCCCAGTAGCGCTCGTTGCGCACGAAGGAGATCCGGTCGCCGCTCTTCCACGCCTCGAATCGGAACGGCCCGGTGCCCACGGGCGCGCGGTGGACCTTTGCGTGCAGCATGTCGCCGGCTTGCGCCAGGAGGTGCGCCGGATAGATGGGAAGCGTCGCCAGAGCGCGGAAGGCGAGGAAGTAGGGCTTGCGGTAGCGAGCGACAACGGTGAAGTCGTCGCCCGGCGCGGTTGCGATGTCGGCGAGATCGGCGAAGTTGTTGCGCAGGTGGAGCGAGCGGACGCCGGGGTCGAGGATCTTCTTGACCGTGGCGACCACGTCCTTGCCGCTGAACGGCGCGCCGTCGTGCCAGACGACCCCGCGGCGCAGGTGGAAGGTGAAGCTGAGTTGGTCCGGGGAGATCTCCCAACTGGTCGCCAGCGCTGGCTCGAGCGGGTAGTCGGGGTGCTTCTTCGCATCCAGCCGCGCCATCGACTCGACGACCTTGCGCTCCAGCATCCAGACGATGGCCAGCGCGGAGTCGGTGATCCCGTCAAGGCTGGGCGGCTCCTGGTCGATGCGCACCACCAGGGTCCCTCCCCTGGACGGTTCCCCCTGCGTGACGCTCGCGGGCAGGAGGCCTTCGCGCCAGTCCGCCTCGGCGTCCGCAGACGCAGCGGCGGCGGCGCCGCGGGTGCAGGCAACCGCGAGCAGTACGATGGCGAGCCGGCACGCGGCGCGGGTCAACGGATCCTCCGGCGCAGGGACGCGCCGGGGCATGTTACAGGCGGATCCCGACCCGTCCGAATTTACGGCCCGCGGCTCACCGCAGGGCGGAGGAGGCGGGTATGGAGGCACCGGCCGGATTCGAACCGGCGAATGCGGGATTTGCAGTCCCGTGCCTTACCAACTTGGCGACGGTGCCGTGCCTGGAGGGCCCGCAGGTATCGCGGAGCCCGACCGGCGTCAAGGTCCGCCGGTCCGCCGGGCAACCAAACGCGCCACCCGGCCCTTCGGCCCGACCGCCCAGCCGGCCAGCCCCCACCAGGAAAGCGCGTTCATCGAGCCAGGTGCCCGCCCGTCCCGCTCGCCCAGGCGGTCTGCTCGTCGACGGCTACCACGGCGCGCAGATCGGCCGTCACACCGGAGCGTTGCTCGACCATCTCCGGCGCGGTGACCCGCTGGACCGGTCGCCATGAAGCACACCCGGGGACGAAGCGCAGGGCGACGGCGGCGGCGCCGGCGATGCGCAGGGCAGCTCTGGCGTTCACGCGCGCGGCGCCGGCGGCCCGCGCTTGGGCACCACCAGCCCTCGCGAGAGCCGGCGCAGTACCCGGCGCAGCTGGCGCTTCTTGTACCGGGGGTGCGCGTTGATGCCGCTCTCGTTCGCGCGCGCGGTGTCGGCGTCCACGAGCTGCAGCTCCACCATGCAGAAGGCGATGCGGCTGTCGGCGGTGTCCACCGCGCGCTCCGGGAGCCGGACCGGCAGGTCGACCACGAAGTTCAGCACCTGGTAGTTGTCGCCGCTGAACTCGTTCGCCGGCGGCGCGTTGCCCTCGCGCCGATCGAGATCCTCCAGTTGCAGGCCTGCCTGCAGCTCGGGGGCGAGCTTGCGCAGGCTGGGGGTCTCGCGCACCAGGCGCCGGAAGCTGAACAGCGTATTCTGCGTCTGCCCGGGCACCACGAAGTTGAAGGGCACCAGCACGTCGCACAGCCGCACCAGGATCGGGAGCACGTCGTCCCGGTGCGCGGCGACGACGCGGTAGCGCACCCGATCGTAGATCTGGGCCGCCAGCGTCTCCTTCTTCGCGAGGAGCTTGGTGATCAGGCTGTGGCGCGTCTTCACGCTGCCGGCCGCGGACAGGATCGGCATGCCCGCCCGCCGCAGCTGGGCAATGGCGTGATCGACGCGCCCGGTGACGAGCTGCGCCAGCTCGTCCTCGCTCACCCGCGCCCGGTGCAGCAGGCCGCGCGCCTCGACGTGGTGCACCACGTGCATCACCTTGAGCACCAGGCAGGCGATGCGGCGCAGGCGCTGCGGCTCTCGCGCCCCGGAGGCGAGGAGGAACAGGTCCTGCACCTCGCGCGGCCGCGCCACCTCCTCGGCCACGCGGTACCGGAAGCTGGTGCGCAGGTAGTCGACTGCCTCGTCCAGGATGCGCTGCACGCGCGCGCGGTCGAAGGGATCGTCCGGCTCGAACAGGCACAGCCGCAGGTAGTGGTCCACCTCCTCCTTGGTCTGGAAGTGGAGCCTGCGCCAGTCGATGACCGAGCCGCCGCGCAGGATGACCCGCATCCGTTCCAGGTCGCCCAGCGACCAGGACTCGGGGACGGGCAGCGGCGGACGGACGATCACCGCCGCCGAGACTACCTCAGAGCGCGCAGCGAAGGGACGGGAGCACGGCGAGCCCCATGCCGGAGCGCACCGCGACGGCGTCGACCTCGAGCCCGATCGCGAACCGCTTCACGAACGGCTGGAAGAGGAGCTGCGCGCCGGCGAATCCCGCCGGCCCGGAGCCGCTCCGCGTCGCGGCTGCCCAGCCCGCGCCGACGCGGCCCCACAACATCAGCTTGCCGTCCCCATCCAGCTGGAACAGCCGCGCGCGAGCGGCCAGCCCTGCGGCGACCCGCGACTGGTCGCCCGGGGATCGCAGCGGCGCCTGGTCCAGCGCTCCCGAGAGCCATGCCTCCGCCGCGAGGCGGTCGGTGAGACCGACACCCACCCCGAGCCGCACCTCCGGCCCGACGCCGGCGCCCAGGTTGCGGAAGAGCACCTGCGGCCCGGCTTGCATCTCCACCCACGGGCCGCCCTGCGAGACCGGCGACGGCGGCGCGGCCAGCAAGGCCGCGATCAGCGCGATCATGCTCCTACCCTCCCGGCGTGAAGATGAAGGGGTAGGTGACGAAGACCTCGCCGCCTCCCTTCGGGATGGGGAACCGCCAGGTCTTGATCTTCGACGCCACGCACTGCTCGACCGTGTGGTCCCGCATCGTGCTCTCCTGCGTGTGCGCCTCGGTCACCGTGCCGCTCTGGTCGATGGTCCAAGCGCTCACCAGCTTCCCGGCGAGGTTCGGCTTGGTGTTCAGCTGCGTCTCGTAGCAGGTGCGGATCTGTGCGCGGTGCTCGTGCACGACCTTGCGGATCAGCTCGGGATCGATGGAGCCGGTCACCTGCGGCCGCCCGGGGCCCAGGCCGATGTCCGCGTCCGACTTGCCGCGCAGGCCGCCCTTGCCGTCGCCGTAGCTCGCCAGGCCTCCGCCGATGCCGTTGGTCCCGATGCGGGCGAGGCCCAGGCCGGAGCCGTCGCCGCCGCCACCTGTGCCGCCCAGCGACTTCAGGCCCATGCCGCCGCCATGCGCCTCGCCCACCTTTGGCCCGGTGAGGTGGCCCATGGCGTCGCGGGTGCCCTTCTCCAGGGCGACGCCGAACACGTCGCTCGCGCCCTTCCCCATCCCGAGTGCCTTGAGCAAGCCGGTGTTGGCGACGATGGCGCGCTCGTCCCGGGCGCGCTCGGCGCGGCCGTCGCGGCGCGGCGCGCTCTTGCTGCCCGCCTCGCCCTCCTGGCCGCTATGCCGCGCGACCGCCTTGCCCGGGTCCTTGCGCCCCTGCGCCTTGGACGTCTGTTGCGGCAGCGCCATCGGATCCGGCTTCTTGGGCGAGGCGCGAACCACCAGCGGGCGGGGCCGGATCACCTCCGGGTCGCCGCTGACCTTCGAGGTGGGCACGCTGCCCGCGAGCACCTTCATGCCGAGGATGAGCAGCAGCGCGGCGATCGAGGCCCCCAGCATGCCTCGCCAGTCGGTCGGCTCCGCCGAGACGCGCGCGGCCGTCTGCACCCGGCGGACGCGCAGCGACAGGGTGCCGGAACCGAGCACCGCGACGCCCTTCTGCGGGAGCGGCAGGATGAGCCCGTGGGTGTCGGCCTGGCTGCGGCCCCGCACGAGCAGCTCAGGCCCGCCCAGGGAGCGGCCTTCCTCGACGAGCGTGAGCGAGAGCGGCCGCGGCGCGCAGACCGTCCACCCGCTCGCGTCGCAGCGCACCACCGGGGACCGGAGGATGCCTTCCAGCAGGGCGTCGCAGCCGGGCGCGGTACCGGCCACCAGCTCCTCGCCCGGAGCGAGCTGCCAGACGGACAGGCGGGTCCGGCCCCAGAACAGCTCGGCCTCGACGCACTCGCCGCCCTGAACGGCCTGCTCGGGGAGCAGCGGCAGCCCGCGCAGCGGAAGCACCGGGGCGGGCGCCGGCTCCGGAGGTGGAACGGCGACCAGCGGCTGCACCGCGGCGGGCTGCGGCGCGGGCTCGGGCACGGGCTCCGGGAGGTCCAGGTCCGAGGCCGGCAGCTCCGGGATGGCGGCATGGATGCCGCGATCGCTGCGGGCCTCGGTCCCGCGCGGCAGCGGCTCGTCGCGCACCACCGCGAGGGCGGGCGGATGGGCGTGCGAGCTCTCCGGCTCCCAATCCGCTTCGCCCTCGATGAGCTGCAAGCGCGGACGCTTCTCGGGAACCGGCCCGGGAGCGGAGGCGCGCAGCTCGACCATGACACGCAGATCGCCGACCGAGATCAGGTCGCCGTGCCGGAGCGGGGCGGCGATGATCGGCTGCCCGTTCAGGTACAGCGGGGCCGGTCCAACCGCCCGAAGCACCCCCCCCGCCGCACCGCAATCGATGACCGCGTGGCTGGGGACGATCCCGCTGCCGGCCAGGACCAGGTCGCAAGAGCCGCTGCCGATGCGGATCTGCTCCGAGCGGAAGAGCCGGGACAGCTTCAGCTTGCCGCCCTCATAGACCTTCAGGTGGATCGAGATGGCCATGTCCCTGAGTCGCTCCGAGGAGTCGTCGCTACTCGCCGCGCGCCGCCCCCGACAGCGCGCGATCGATGAAGCTGCGCCGCATGCGCAGCAGGCTTCCCTCGGCGACCCGGCGCGGCGCCTGCACCAGCTCGCCGTCGGGCCGGGTGATGTCGCCGCGGATGTCGTCCTCTCCGAAATGGATGACGGTGCGGCGCGGCCGGGCGGCCGGCTGGTCGGTCCTCTGCTGCGCGGGCGCGGCCCTCACCGCCTCGTCCGCCGCCGCGGCGGAGGACACCGCGGCCGCGAGCACCACCCCCCAGAACTTCCGTGGCATCGCCACCCTCCCGCCCTCCCTTCCCCTACTGCACGACCGATGCCTGAGCGCGCGTTCTCAGTGTTTCCTCGCAGCGCTGCACCAAGGCGTGGATCGGATGCCCCGCCGGCGGCGCATTGACCGACAGCCGTAGGAAAACCTTTGCCTCGGCAAGCGCCGTCTTTGCATCGCCTTCGAGCTCCTTGACGCGCGCCAGCTCCAGGTGTGGCTCCGGCCAGCCCGGCGCCCGCTTCGCCGCCAGGAGCAGCTGTTCCTCGGCTTGCGCCTTCTGCCCTTGCGCGGCCAGGACCGCCCCGAGCGCGAGCCGGACCGCCGCCGCCTCCGGCTCCAGCTCGGCCGCCCGCGAGAGCTGCTCCAACGCCTCGGCGGCCAGCCCGCGCTCGGCCAGCGCGCGGCCGAGCGCGAGGGCGGCTCGGGCGGAGTCCTCGTCCGCGTCCACCGCCGCTCGCGCGGCAGCCAGCTCCGCGGCGGGATCGCCCGCGGCGCGCGCGATTTCGGCCTGCAGCAAGAGCGGCTCCGCGTCGTCCGGCTCGGCCTTGGCGGCTCGCGCGGCGAGCAGCTTCGCGACCCCCATGCTCCGTTGCGCGAGGTGCGCGCGCGCAAGCACGCAGAGCGCGCCCGCATCTTCCGGATCGCGCACCAGCGCCGATCGCGCGGCGGCCTGGGCAGCCACCGGATCCCGCAGCGCCAGCGCCACCTGCGCTTGCAGGACGAACGGGGCCGCGTCCTCCGGGAGCGCGGCGCGGGCCAGGGCGACCGAGGCCCGCGCGGCCTCGGCGTCGCCTCGATCGAGAGCGAGAGAGGCGGCTCGCGCGGCCGCGGTGAAGCGCAGCTCCGGGAAATCCGGCGCGGCGGCCGCGGCGAGGTACGCCGCTTCCGCGTGCTCGAGGCTCGCCGCGCGATCGAGCGCGATCGCGTAGTCGAGCAGCGCGGGAGCGGAGCGCGGCGAGGCCTCCGCGGCCCGCTTGAACCGGGCCACCAGGTCCGGCGCGAGATCCAGCTTGCGCGCGCTGGCGGACGCGAGGATCGCGTCGTCGAGCGCCCGCCGGGCGTGCTCACCGTCTGCCGGCGGCGGCGGCGCGGGCGCCTGCGCCCGGGCGACTTGAGCCCAGCCGGCGAGCAGCGCCACCCCGATCGTCAGGCCCCTCATCGGTCCCTCCCGGACGTCCCGCCAATAATCTGTGCAGGCGAGACTGCCTTTGACGTCCCGTCGGACTTCGACCCGGGCGCAATCCCGGACGGTGAGCTGCCGCGCTCGGGCCCGGCCGGCCGTCCGTCTGCCGTGACCAGCTCCGGGACCTGGCTGATCGGCATCCGCGCGACGGCCAGCTCCGCGCGGGGTTGGGGTTTTGTGCCCAGCTTTTCCAGGAGCGATCCGGCCCGCGCCACGCACGGGCCGGTGACGCCCAGCTCGCGCGATCTGGCGTCGGCGCCGGCCAGCGTCTCCCGGGCTTCGGCGAGCAGGGGTCCGGCCTTTTCCTGCAGGGCGTCGCGGTAGAGCTTGCGCTCGTCCGCGGACAGCCCGCCCGGCGCCGGGCTGGTCGCGATCGCATGCGCGAGCAGCATCTGCGCCTCGCCGAGCTGCGCCAGCGCGCACACGGCAGGCCCGGCCTGCCGCATCGCGACCGTCTCCTCCGCCCGCTTCTTCATTTGCTGGAGCAAGGCGATCTTGCGGTTCAGCGTGCGCGCCAGCGGCGGGTGGATCTGCTGCTTCTTGAAGTCCTCGAAAGTGGGAAGCCCCAGGGCGAAGTGCGCCTCGGCCGCGGCTGCGCTCGCCTCGGGCGGCAATGCCGCGCGTCCGTTCGCCGAGAGACCCCGCCAGACCGTTTCCAGCTGGCGCCACGCCCAACTCGCGTTCCCGGTCTCTCGCGCGGCGGTGAACAGCCGCGCCGACTCGCGCCAGCTGGACATCTGCAGCGCCGGGTTGCCGCGCGCGGATCGGGCCAGATCGGCCAGCTCCCGTGCGGCACGGGCCGGATCGCCCGCCCTGGCGCGGAGCAGGTTGAGCGCGAACACCTGCTCGTCGCGGTCCGCCGCCCTGGGCCACTGCTGGAGCGCGTCCTTGCGGTCCTGGAGCGCCTTGGCGAGCTCCCCGCGCGCCTCGCGCAGCACCGCCGCGTCGTGCAGGGCGGTCTGCGCCTTCGCCTCGTCGTACAACGGCTCCGGCTCGCGCCTGTGGGATTTGGAGGGATGGGCGCGGCGCCACCTGCGCGCTTCCTGCTCCCGTTTATAGCCGGCGAAATACCGCTCGAGCAGGGCCGCCGCGTCGGCGAGATCTCCCACCGCCGCGTGGTCCGCCGCCGAGGCGAGCAGCGCACGAGGCACCAGCGCCGAGCCGGGCAGCTCCTTCCACAGCCGCGCGCGCGCGGCGAGCGCTGCGTCCACCTGGCTGGCCCGGGACAGTGCCGCGGCGGCGCCGAAGATCGCTTTGTCCGTCTGGGCTCCCCGGGGGTGCTCGTCGACGAACGCCAGCAGCGCGCCGGCCTTGGGTGCATCGCCCTCGACCCCGTCCGCCATCGCGTAGGCGCTCTGCTCCTCCACGCGCTTCAAATCGGCCTGCAGCGTCCCATGGGCGATGAGGCGCTTGTCGGCGAGAAAGCGAAGCGCCCAGTCATGCACCGCTGGGTAGTCCTTGCGGAGGTTGGCGATGTCGAGCACCAGGTTCGCCGCGAATTCGGCCAGCTCGTGCTCGGGATGGCCCAGCGCGATCCAGGAGAGGTGCTTCTGCGCATCGTCCAGCCTGCCCGAGACGTACTCCAAGCGGCCCAGCTTGAAGGCGACCTCCACCGCGCGCTGCCCGTCAGGCAATGCCTCCAGGAAGAGCCGGCAGGAGCTCGCGAGCAGCTCCTCGTCGGCGCTCAGCGGGTGCTGCGCATTGTGCGCGTCCTTCGGCTTCCCGTCGCCCGCGACTTCCGCCCGCGCCACCACCGCGCCCCAGGCCGCCCGCTGCAACCACCGCCCCGGCCTCCTTCCGGCCCTCCGCGCCGCGAGGTCCTGGCGCACCACCTGTTCGTAGAGAGACGCGGCCCGCGCCTTCTCCCCCAGCCCGTAGAGCAGCTCGGCGTCGAAGAAGCGCAGCTCGTAGGCGTCAGGCGCGTCCGGGAACAGCGCCAGGTAATCTGCATAGAGCGCCTTGGTGGCGGCGTACGTGTCCTCGAGGCGAGTCTTCTTCGCCTCGTTGTGGAGCTGGACGGCGAGGTTGCGCAGCGTCTCCTCGGCGTGCTGCTCCGCTTCGTCGATTGCCTCGCGGCCGTCGGCCTCCGCGCCCGCGGCTTTCTTCACCCGCTGGAAGGTCTCCACCAGCGCCTGCGCCTCGCGTAGCAGGTCCTTCCGCTTCCCTCCGCGCGCGGCGATCATCAGCAAGCGCGTCTGATCGAGCGCGGCGCCCGGGCTCCCGCCGTGGATCTCCAACAACTGGCGGTGGATCAGCTGTGCCTCGGGGTCGCGGCCCTGGTCGAAGAGCAGCTTGCCGTACTGCTCGAGCATCTTCTGGCCCGCCTGCGCGCCGAACTTCTCCCGGAACTCCTCTCGTGCGCTCGAAGGCGCAGAGGCCCGCGCGTAGACGAGCACGTAGTCCCGGCGCGCCTCGCGCGCGAGCTGCACCTTGTTCGCCTCGCTCCCGGACGGGTGCGCGGCGTCGCCGCCGAGGCTGACCGCCACCACCTTGTGCAAGAGCTTCAACGCATCGGCGAACGCGTTCTGGTTGAAGCGGCACCAGGCGGCCTTGTAGAGGGCGTACGGATACACGTCGTCGGTCTGGATCTCGGCCGCCGCGCGGTACTCCGCGAGCGCCTCGGCGAGCTTCGCCTTTTCGAAGAGGTGCTCCCCGACGAACACGTGCGCGGCGGGCGCCCAGGCAGACCTGGGGAAGCGCCGCGTCAGCTCGCGCGCGGCAGCGACCGCCTCCTCGTCCTTGCCGGAGTCCTGCAGGGCGTCGGCGAGGAAGAAGAGCGCCTCGTCCAGCTTGGGGGCGCGGGGGAACTTGCGGAGGAGCTCGCGGTACAGCGCGACTCCCTCGGACCGGGCCACCTGCGCCGCCGCCTTGTCGCGCTCCGCGGCGGCCGGATCCTGGTCGGCTTCCGCGGCCGCGCGGATGGTCAGCGCCAGCCCGCGGGCGCGCAGCAGATTGGCGAGCCGCGCGGTCACCTCGGCCTGCTCGGCTTCGCTCCCGCCCAGGGCGAGCAGGCTGCGCAGCGCACGCTCCTGCTCCTGCTCCTTCGCCTGCACGGCCTGGTCGGCGCCGCGGTGGAGGAGAGCGGAATCCCGCCCCGGCTGGGCGAGCGCCTGCGCGCCCTGCCTGGCCGCGGACGGGACCGCGGCGACGGCGGCGGCGAGGGCAATGGCGAGCACGGTCATGGCGGGCGCACGACTCCTCTCCCGGTGCGGGCACGGTGCAACCTTCGGGCCTTTTTCGCGCGGCGCTCCCGCCTTCGGTGGCACGCGGCGCAGCCAGCGGATGGGCCGCTGTGACCGCGCGCACGGGGAAATTCGCTTCCCTGGGAATCGGGGTGCCCAGACGGCGACGACGAATGGAATTCGCGTCAGCGACCGGCGGGCGAAGGCTCGGCGGAGGCGGCGGCGGCCGGAGCGGCAGGGACTTGCGCCTGCTGCACCGGAGCGGGCGTGGCGGGACGCACGCAGCGGTCGCCGAGGTGGAACCGGTAGCTGCCCAGCTCGTCGCGCCAGTACTCGCCCTGGAACGGCCACAGCTCCTCGTCGTCGTCCACCTGCGTGGGCGGGCGTCGTTGCGGGCCCGGCGACGCGGGGGACGGTGCCGCGGCCAGCTCTTTCTCGCGGCCGGCGATCTCGAAGTCGAGGCGCAGCGCTTGGGCGAGCAGCTCGCGCAATTCGCCCCGCTCGTCCGCCAGGGCGCTCCGCGCGCGATCGCCGGTGCGCTGCAGCAGATCGACGCGCGCGCTGCGCACTTGCGGCATTACCGCCGAGGCGAGGGCCGAGCCGCGGAACGCGGGCCCGCGCCGATCCATCGAGTCCAGCTCGGCTTCCATCGCGGCCACCTGCCTGAGGGACAGCGACAGCTCCGGAGTGGAGAGGAGCCGCGCCACCTCGGGCCGGGCCGGCTCGGGCAGCCGGCCCAGCAGCGCCTGCGCCTGGGAAGCGAGCGCCTCCACGGCAGCCGGCGCGGTGGGCATGAGCTGCAGCGCCTGCGCGAGCCCGTCGTGCAGGGGACGATAGCGCGCCTCGAATTCTTGCAGCGCGCGGCGCGCGTCGGGGTAGCGGCAGTTCTCGTACAGCACCAGCGCCTTGAGCACGTGCGATTCGGGGAAATAGCGGCCCTGGAAGAACGGGGCGTGCAGCGTGAGGAGGTTCCCGAGCGCCTTCTCGTCCTCGCCGCGACGGAAATGCGACCAGCTCGACTCGAACAGCGCATCGAGCCACTGCGGCGCGCCCCTCGAGACCCGCGCGTAGAGGGTCTGCGCGCGCGCGTCGTCGCCGCGGGCGTAGGCGAGCCGCGCCAGCTGCAAGAGCGCATTCTCGCGCCGTTCCACCGCCGCGGCCCCCAGCGGCGTGACGCGCGCAACCGCCTCGAAGTCCTGCTCCGCCGCGGCGGTGTTCCCCGCGGCGAGCGCGGCCAGGGCGCCTACCTCGCGCGCCTCGGCTTCGGCCGGGTCGCCAGGCTGGACCTGTCCCGCGATCTGCCGTGCGCGCTCCAACTCCGCCCGGGCGAGACGCTGGACCGCGGTCACGCGCGGCGGCGCCGGCTCCTCGGGCAATGCGGCACGCACCGGCGCTCCCGCCGCCGCCGGCGTCAGCGCTGTTCCGGCGGCCGCCATGCCGGCGAACGCAGAGCCCTCGTCGAGCGGAGCCAGCACCAGCGCTTGCTCGAGATGCGCCCGGGCGACGCGCACCGCGAGCGCCGCCTCGAGCCGCGCGGGAGGCAGGCGCATTGCCAGGAAGAGGGCGAGGCCGCCTTGCGCGGCCCTCCGCTGCATCTCTCGCGAGGCCGCGCGCGCGGCCTCGCCCTCGCTCGCGCCGAGGACGGAGAGCGCGACCGTGCCCGTCTCGGGCAGGCCGGCCCGGTCCAGGGTCGCGACGAGCGCGCGGACCTGCGCCCCGGCGCCATCGGCGTCGAGCTTGCCTGCTTGCAGCGCGGCAAAGGCCCGCGCCGCCTCTTCCTCGGGCTCGGCCGAGCCGCGCGCGGCGAACGCCGCGAAGGCAGCCACCGTCACCACCAGCCCGGGCCTCATCGCCTCACCGCCCGCCGAACAGCCATGCCACGCCCATTTCCAAGGACAGCTTCCGCTCCCACTCGGCATGCCCGCGGACGCGCGTGCTGTACAGCACCTGGCTGGCGCCCAGCCGCAGCAAGAAATTGTTGGAGAAGAAGACGCGCTCCCCGACGGCCACGCGGCCTCCCAGCGCCCAGCGCGAGGCGGTGCCGGACACCGCGTCGGGCGCGATGCGCTCGAGCAGGATTTCCGGCCCCGCCGAGACGTACGCATCGAAGTGGATCGTCTTCTCGCCCGCGAGCGACAGCTTGCCGTAGATGGGCGCCCAGCCCACCTCCACCCCGGTCATCATGCGGATGTCCCCAGGCGTAGACCGCAACCGTCCCGCCTCGGGGCTGGTGCAGGAGGAGTCGGTGCAGACGTCGATCGGCGCCGAGAGGAGGGATGCGCCCCCGAGAGCATGAGCGGAGAGCGACCAGCGCTCGTCGAGGTGCTGCTCGAGGCGGACGCCTAGCAGGACGCTGCGGAAGAACGGGTCGCCGATGGAGAACTGGAACATCGGCTGCGCCTCCAGGCGTCCTCCGATGCGGAACAGCTGCGCGGTCACCGGCGGCAGCGACGCCGGCGTTCCGCGCATCGCGATGCGCACGGCCGGATCGTTGGCGAGCGCGGGCAGCTCGTTCATCGCAACCGCTTCGGTCGGCGCCTGGCGGGTAGCCGCGGCCGGCTCGGACGCGGCGGTCGGGGTCGCGGTCGTGGTCGTGGTCGCGTTTGAGGTCGTGTTCGAGGTCGAGGTCGCGCTCGACGTCGTCGCCCCGGCGAGCAGCGCGAGCGCCGCGCAGATGGGCGCGGCGATCATCGGTCGCCCCTGATTCCCGGCAGGTACCAGGAGAGCCCCAGCTGCACCGTCCAGAAGCCCATCGCGTGGGTCTGCCGCTGACCGTCGACAAGCACGTGCTCGGCGTAGACCTCGCCGCCCACCCGCGCGGTGAGCGCGAGGTTCTCGCCCAGGAAGAGCCGCTGGCCGATCCCGCCGGTGAGCATGGGCCGGACGCCCCTGCCCGCCTCCGTCTCGGTGAGGACGCCGCCCAGGCCGGCGTCCAGGAAAGTCTCGAAGTGCACCAGCGCGTCGCCGGGCAGCGCCACCTTTCCGTAGATGGGCGCGATCGACGCCATGCCCGCGAGCGATGCGCGCTGGTGCGACTCGATGATGCGCGCGTGCAGCTCGCGCTTGGCGATGACCAGCTCCTGCGTCGCCGAGGTGCCCAACCCGCCGGCGTCCAGGCCCACGGAGAGGCCCTCTCGCAGGTGGTACATGCCGCGCAGGCCGCCTCCCCACCGCTGCAGGTACGGATCGGCGATGCTGATCGCGCCGTAGGCCCACAGCTCGACCCGCTTCGCCTGCCGCAAGGGCCGCTTCTGGACGGCGCTGATCTCGTCCGACTCGCCGGCGCGGGCGGAGGTAGCCAGCAGGCAGGCGGCGAGGAACAGCGGCAACAGGCGCATGGCGCGGACAACATGGGAGCCGGAGGACGGCCGGGCAACCCCTTGCGGCCGTGCCCGAGGGAACCAATTTTCCGCCCGCATGCACCCACTGCGTCCAGCCGGAGCTGTCCTGCGGAGCACATTCCCGGCCGCGCTCGCCGCGCTGGCGCTGGCCGGAGCCGGCTGCGCGCGCACCGACCTCGGCGCGCCCTGTCACCTGCAGGACGTGAACGGGGCGGAGCTCCGGCCGCAGCCTGGCCGCGAGTACCTCTATCTCGGCTCCAGCGAGTGCGAGAGCTTCGCCTGCCTCGCGACGCCCGGGACTGCGGGGGCATACTGCTCGCAAGCGTGCTCGGGCGAGGGCGGATCGTGCCCCGCCGGCCTTTCTTGTGGTCAACTCAACCTGAACCAGGGTTACCTGGACGCGATGAAGCAACGCCTTCCCGCCGGCAGGTACCAGCAGCTCTTCGGGCAGTTGGGTGGCACCTATTACTGCCTGAAGAGGTAGCCACCTCCGCGCGCCGATGGTGTACGGTCGCCGCCCATGCGCCGCGGACCGCTCTTCATCGCGCTGCTCCTGGCCGGCTCGTGCCGCGGCGGGGCCTCGCCGGTCCAGGGGAAGGACATGCCGCAGCCGGCCGTCCGGTTCGAGACATCGCGCGGTCCGTGGGTCGTTCAGGTCGAGGTGGCGCGCACCGACGAGCAGCGGGCGCGCGGCCTGATGTTCCGCCGCGATCTGCCGCGCGACCACGGGATGCTGTTCCTCTTCGACGAGACGTCCGAGCATCCGTTCTGGATGCGCAACACGCTCATCGCGCTGGACATGATCTTCCTGGGCGACGACCGGCGGGTGGTGGGAGTGGTGAGCAACGCCGAGCCGCTCACCGAAACGCCGCGCACGGTGGGCAAACCGTCGCGCTACGTGGTCGAGGTCTCCGGCGGCGAGGCGGCGGCCCATGCCGTCGTTCCCGGCACGCCCGCCGCGTTCCTCGGCATCGAGGAATGAAGCGGCCCGAGCTACGTCCTCTGCAGCAGGCCCTGCATCACGTACCGGCCGAGGCTCTCCTCCATCATGCGCTCGACCAGCGACTCGAACTCGCTGCGCTGCTCGTCGGAGGCGAACACGAAGCGGATGCCCATCCCGGGCTCCGCGCCCGCGCCGGGCTGCTCGGCCTCGAGGATCCAGGTGACCTCGCCGTCGAGCGTGACGGGTTCCGAGAGCGCCGGCACCGCGAGCGCGAAGAGGAAGCGCGTCCCCACCGGCAGCGGGCGCGACGTCTTGATGAAGGTCCCGC
Source organism: Myxococcales bacterium (assembly GCA_035635335.1). GTDB lineage: Bacteria > Myxococcota > Myxococcia > Myxococcales > 40CM-4-68-19 > VBKO01. Next base: position 14,366 of record DASQBG010000223.1, read on the forward strand.
CTTTGGAGATGTTCTTCGTGTAGTCCGCGAAGAACGCGTTCATGCGCTCGTAATCGACCCGCAGCCGGATCGGCCCGCGAGGCGCGGCGCGGCGGTCGGAGGGCGAGGTCATCTCCGGGCAGCATGACAAAACGCCCGGCACGGCCGCAAGCCGGTGGCGCGAGCTATGGCGCCGTCGGGGGACGTGGTCGTACGTGGCCCTCCTGGCGGCCGTGTCGGTGGTGTGCGCTTTCCTGCCCCTGGCGGACCACCTGGGCTACGAGCTGGCCGAGGTAGTCGCGCTGTGCGCGGGCCTGTTCGGCGCCGCGCCCGGCGTCGCCGCCGCCCGCGCGGAGGCTTCTCGCCCTGACGCCGATGCGGCGCGCGCGACCGCGATCGCCGTTCTCCTGGGAACGTCGGCGCTGGTGGTGCCGGTCGCGCTCATCCTGCTGAACGCGCTGCGCCGGCCGGCGTGCGACCCGGCCGCGGGGCTCGTGCTGTACCTCGCCGTCGCGGTCCCCTCGGGCGTGCTCGCCGCGACGCTGGGCGCCGCCTGCGGATTCGCAGCGCCGCGGCGCGCCGGATGGATGGTTGCGGCGGTGTTCACGGCGACGCTGCTGGTGTCGCTCTGGCCCGTCGCGCGCGGCCCGCAGATCTTCGCCTTCCACCACCTGGGAGGATGGTTTCCCGGGCCCATCTACGACGAGGGCATCCGCCCGCCCCGGGCGCTGTGGATCTTCCGCGCCGCGACGATCCTCTACGCCGGAGCCTCCGCGGGGCTTGCGCTGTTGTCAGGCCCGGGTCGCCGGAGCGCGGCCGGCCTCGCGCTGGTCGCCGCCTGCGGTTTGCCCGCCGCCTGGCTCTCGCTCCACGCGGAGCGGTTCCACTGGAAGGCCAGCGGCGCCGGCCTCGACGCGGAGCTGGGCGGTTCGCTGCAGACCGAGCACGTGGTGCTGCACTTCCCGCGGGAGAAGCGCGACGACGAGAGCCGGCTGCTCGCGCGCGACGCCGAGGTCTCCTGGCGCGCGGTCCGGGAGTTCGCGGGACTGCCCCTGGCCGCGGAGCCGGTGCACGTCTTCCTCTACCGGACTCCCGAGGAGAAGCGGCGCCTGATCGGGGCGGCGGAGACGAGCTTCACCAAGCCTTGGCTGCGCCAGATCCACACCAACGACGCGCCCGCGCCGCACCCCATCCTGCGGCACGAGCTGGCGCATGCCGCGTTCGCCGGGATCGCGCCGGGACCGTTCGGCGTGCCGGGCGGGCCCTTCCCGGAGATGGCGCTCGTCGAAGGAGCAGCGGTGGCCGCGGACTGGCCGCCAGGCGAGTTCACGGTGCACGAGCAGGCGCGCGCGCTGCGCGACCTGAAGCTCCTCCCGGATCTGCCGAGCCTGTTCGCGACAGGGCGCTTCTATGGCGAATCGGGAGCGCGCGCCTATACCGCCGCCGGCTCGGCGATCCGGTTCCTCTGGCAGTCGCGCGGGCCCGCTGCCTTCCGCGAGGCTTACGCGCACGGGATTGCGGACCTCGACGGGCTCGCCAGCACGTACGGGGCTTTCCTCGACACCGTGCCCTCGCACCCGCGCGCCGTCGCCCTGGCGCAGCAGCGGTTCGCTGCTCCGGGGATCGTCCACCGTCCGTGTCCTCACGAGGCTGCCGAGCTGGAGCGCGAAGCGCAGCGGGCGACGGATCCGAGCCTCGCGGTCCGGCTCTGGTCCCGCTGCGTGCACCTGGAGCCCGACGATCCGCGCCTGCTCCTGCAGCTCTGGCGCGCGCAGCTGCGCGCCGCCGACCTGGCCGGCGCCTCGGAAACCGGGCGCCGCGCCCTGGCGCACCCCAAGCTGTCGCAACCGCTGCGCGCGGCGCTCCTCACCGAGTCCGGGGACGCGGCGTGGCGCACCGGCGACGCGGGCGCGGCGCGCGCCCGCTACGAGGAGGCGCGCGCGCTCGTGCAGCCGGAGCCGCAGGAGCGGGCGCTGGTCGCCCGGCTGTGGGCCCTGGACGATGCCGGTCGCTGGCCCGCGCTGCGCCGGCTGCTGGCGGACGGGGACACCGGGCCGGAAACGATGCGCCTGCTGCGGGACCTCGATTCGCGCGAGAGGGGGGAAGGTCTCCCTCCCTACCTCGTCGCCAAGCAGCAGCAGAACCGCGCCGAGTGGGCGGAGTGCGCCCGCTCCGCGCGCGAGGCCCTCTCCCGCAAGCTGCCCGCCGCTCTGTTCCGGCACGAGGCCCTCCGGATGCTCGGCCTCGCCTCCTGGCACCTCGGGGACACCGCCTCCGCGCGCGACGCCTTTTCCCTCCTCGGCCAGGACGCCCCTCCCGGCCGCTCCCTCGAATCCTCCCGCTGGCTCCAACTCCTCACGCCTTGATTCGGGCAAAACAAAGCTCACGCAGAGCTCGCAGAGCACGCAGAGGAGCTTTTGGTCTTGATGCACGATCGGGCACGGGTGCCCGGTTCGAGGAGAACCAGAATTCCTCTGCGGTCTCTGCGAGCTCTGCGTGAACCGCAGTTCGACCGGGACGAATTCTCAGACGACTTCGAGTTCGTGGGGTTTGCCGGCGAAGATCTCCTCCGAGCCGGCGTGGCGGACGGTGCGGATGGTCACCTCGAAGTAGAGCCGCTCGCCGGCGAGAGGATGGTTCAAGTCCACCAGCACGGTGTCCTCTCGGACCTCCCGGACGGTGATCGGGTAGCTCTGCCCGCCCGAGGCGCGCGCGTAGAGGCACAGGCCGGGCTTCAGATCGACGTCGCCGGGGAACAGCCCGCGCGGCAGCGTGATGACGTTGTCGTCCTTGCGGGCGCCGTAGGCGTCCTCGCAGGGGATGCTGAACGCTGCCTGCTCGCCTTCGCGCAGCCCCTCCAGGGCGCGCTCCAGCGCGGGGAGGATCTGGCCGCCGCCGTGAAGGTACTCGATGGGGTCCTTGCCCACGCTCGTCTCGACCATCTGGCCATCCCCGAGCCGAACCAGGTACTCCAGCGAGACCACGCGACCCAACTCTACGCGCATGTCACCTCCACCAGACGAAGCTGGGCACGCGGCGGAAGGCGGGGAACCCGTCGTGGCAGGCAGATCAGGCGGGCTGCGCAGCGCCGGGCCGGGCGAGGAGAAGGACCGCGGCGGCGGCCGCCAGCGCGGCGCCCAGCCCGAGCGCCGCTCCGGGCGAGACGTGGTCCCACAGCTCGCCTGCCAGCACCGACGCGACGAGCAGGCCGAAGCCAGACACGAGATTGTAAAGTCCGAGCGCGCGACCGCGCCGGTCCTGCGGCACCGACGAGGCGACGAGCGCGCGCTCGGTGCCCTCGGTCAGGCCGGCGACCAACCCGTAGGCGGCGAACAACGCCCAGGCCTGCCACGGATCGGCGGCGACCGCGAACCCCAGGTAGCAGACCGCGTACAGCCCCCATCCTGCGGCCAGGGAGGCGCGGCGCCCCAGCCGATCCGCCAGGCGCCCCAGCGGCCACGAAGTCGCGGCGCGCACGACGTGGAGCTCGGTCCAGAGCACGGGCAGCAGAGCGGTCGGGACTCCGAGCCCTTGTGCCCGCAGCAGCAGCAGAGCGTCGGTCGAGTTGCCCAGGGTGAAGAGGAAGATCGAAGCGAGGAGCCCCGCCGGAGGGCGCCGGGCGAGGGTGTCGTTGGAGGTGGAGGTGGAGGTGGAGGTGGAGGTGGATGTCGAGGTCGAGGTCGGGATGGGGGTCGCGGCCGGCGCCTCCCGTACCGCGAACAGCAATGCGACGGCCAGCGCTCCGGGGATCGCCGCGAGGGCGAACACCAGGCGCAGTCGGCCGGGCCACACGAGCAGGAGCGCGGTGGCGACCAAGGGACCGACCGCCGCCCCGAGGTGGTCCATCCCGCGGTGGAACGAGAAAGCCTCCGCCAGCCGCTCGGGCTCGGCGCTGGCCGCGAGGAGCTTGTCCCGTGGCGAGGTGCGGATCCCCTTCCCCACCCGGTCCACGCACCGCACCGCGAACACGTGCCAGGGCGATTGCGCCAGCGCGAGCAGCGGCCGGACGGCGGCGGCCAGTGCGTAGCCGCCGACCGCCATCGGAAGCAGCCGGCGCACCCGGTCCGCCCAGCGGCCCGAGAGGTACTTGAAGAAGCTGGCGGTGGCCTCGGCGGCGCCTTCGATGACGCCCAGCGCCTCGGCCCCGCCGCCCAGCGCGACCAGGAACGCGGGCAGGAGCGGCACCACCATCTCGCTCGAGACGTCGCCGAGAAGCGAGACCAGCCCGAGGAGGAAGACGTTGCGCGAGACGCCCCTGCGGCCAGAGAGCATCGCAGGGCCCGCGGCTGGCCTACTTGCCGGCTGCGCGCGCCGGCGCGGCCTCGAGGACGCGCAACGACGGCCGGGCGTCGGGAGGCGCTTCGGGCCGGGCCGAGTAGATCCCGTGCAGCGTCTCGGCGAAGCTGCGCGCGACGGCGTCGAGATCGCGCAGCGTCAGATCGCACTCGACGAGCTGGCCGTCGGCGGCGATCTGCTGGATGGCCTTGTCGACCAGCTGCCGCAGCGTGCCTGCGTCGGCCTCGTTCACGTTGCGCGAGGTGGCCACCACCATGTCGCCGATCATCACCAGCGCCGCTTCACGCGATTGCGGGCGCGGCCCGCCGTAACGGAACTCGGCCTCGGACGGGGGAGGCTCGCCCTTGCGCTCGGCTTCCTCCTTCGCGCGGTGGAAGAAGTAGCCGATCAGCCGGGTGCCGTGGTGCTGCTCGATGAAATCGATCGCCGCCTGGGGCAGCTTCGCCTTCCGGGCCAGCTCCACGCCGTCGGTCACATGGCGGTGGATCAGCTTGGCGCTCATCTGCGGCTGCAGGGCGTCGTGCCGGTTCTCGCCCTTCTGGTTCTCGCCGAAAAAGAGCGGGTTCTTGCCCTTGCCGATGTCGTGGTAGTAGGCGCCCACCCGCGCGAGCAGCGGGTTCGCGCCAATCTGCTGCGCGGCCGCCTCGACCATCGCGCCGATCACGATGCCGTGGTGGTAGGTGCCGGGCGCTTGGACGATCAGGTCCTTGAGCAGCGGGTGGTTGAAGTTCGCCAGCTCGCGCAGCTGGATGTCGGTCACGTACCCGAACATCCATTCGAACACCGGCGCGGCGAAGAGCACGAGGAGCGGTACCAGGAGCGCCCCTCCCAGGCCGGCGCCCGACAGCGCCGCGGCCGTCTCCATCGTCCAGAAGCGGCCCTGGAAAAGCGCGAACGAGGCCAAGACGCAGACCGATGCCGCGCCGGTCCACAGGCCCGCCTGGAACACGGCGCCGCGGGTACGGGCGTGCGCCACGCGGTCCGCGGCGACCACGCCGGAGACCAGCGCGAGCACCGCCGGCTGCAGGCCGCTGCCCACCATCACCCCGCAGAGGGGGGCGAACCCCGCCGTCCACACCAGCGCCGCCTCGCTGGTCAAGAGGAACCTGACCAGCATGGAGCCGGCCGCGTACGGGACCGCGGCGAGCAGCGCCTCCCCCGCCCAGGTCCACCAGACGCCCTGCAGCCTCTCTCGCAGCAGGTCATGCAGCGTCTCGGCGCCGAGCAGGCTTCCGCGCACCGCCAGGAGCTGCAGCACCAGGACGGCGGCGAGCATCACCACGTCCCGGGTGCGCAACCGGAACCGCCGGACGTTGCGGCGGGCGAAGACGTACAGGGCGAAGCAGATCAGCGCCGCGAAGAGGGCGCCGCCCCAGCGCACCTGCTCGTCGCTCGCAGCCCGGCCGGCGGCGCGCATCGCCTGGAAGATGAGGAGGTGCGTCTTGGTGATCGGCTCGCCCGCCTCGATGATCCGCTCGCCGCGGCGGATCTGCAGCACCGCTTCCTTCACCGCCGCGCGCTTCTCGTCCTGCCGGCGGCGCGTCTCGGCGTCGTCGTAGGCCAGGTTGGGCCGGGTGGCGCGGCGGACTGCCTGCGCGACGGCGTGGCGCAACTGCGGCGAGAGCTGCGAGAGCTTCTCTTGCGCGGCGCGGTCGATGTCGGCGCGCACCTGGGCGAGATCGCGGACGCGATCGATCTCGTCTCGCCCCATCTGCCGCTCGGGCGGGACCATCCCATACGGGCCCGCGGCGCCCACCGCCAGCGCCCGCGGATCGCCCGGCAGCGAACGGACCACGATGCCGCGCTCGCGGTCGGCGGCGAGCAGCTCGCGCTCGGCGACCGCGTAGCCGCGGTTCGCGGCCTCGACCAGCGGATCGGCCGCGCGCTCCACGGAGGGATCGAAGCCGGCGCGGGCGAGCTCGAGGTAGTCCTCCTCGTCGATCACCGCCTGCAGCGCTTTCCAGAATTCGTCCCGCTGGGTGAGCAGACCCCGGACCAGCTCGTCCTGCTCGGGAGAGCGCCGCTTGCCGCGATCGGCGAGGCGCGCCGCTTTTTCCGGGTTCTGGCGCTTCCACTGCTCGATCGCGGCGCGGCCCTGCGCGAAGGCGGAGGCGATCCGCTGCCGCAGGACATCGCCGGCGCTCAGGTCGAAGTCGTAGACCGCCCACACCGAGCGCGCCGCCTCCTCGCGCTTCTGCGCAGTCGCCTCGCGGTCGCGCACGTCGAAGTCGCGCGGCGCCCGGATGGTCGCGGCGGCGATCTGCCCGAGTGAATCGTCGCCCGGGATGGACGGCGTCAGCCGGGAAGGAGTGAGCAGGAAAGTGGCGCTCGCGGCCACGGCGCCCAGCACGGCGAGCTGCAGCAGCGCGCGGAAACGCCGCCGGCGCATCAAACGGCGCCAGACGCCGTCGGTGGAGGTGGTCACGGACTGGCGATATTAGCAGGTTCAGCGCTTTTGCGCCTCGGCCAGCTTCTTCCGCAATTGCGCTTCCAGGTCCGGGCTACGCTGGGTCCGGGGCAGCTCACGGACGACCTCGAGCTGCTCCTGCACCACCGCCGCGGTGGGCTTCCCCTCCTTGTCCAAGATGCGCGCCTTGAGGCCCAGCACTCCGATCCGCCGCTGGCCGCGGGTCATCTTCGAAAGCGCGCGATCCACCGCCGCCTCGGCTTCGGGCAGCTTCCCTTGCTCGAGCAGCACGCGCGCGAGGCGGGCCGGCGGGTTGTAGTCCTCCGGCATCTGCTTCTCGCGCCCGGCGAGGAGCTGCTCGGCCTTCCCGGGCTCCTTCAAGTACAGGTACGTGTCCGTCCGGTGGGCGTCGAAGGTGGACGCCATCGTCGCGTCGGGCGCGCTCGCGGCCGCTTCCTCGAGCAACCTGGCGCGCGCCTGCGCCACCTGCACCGCCTGCTCGTGCCGGCGCGACACGTCGAGCAGCTCCATGAGATTGGCCTGCGCGTCGCTGCGGTCGTCGACCGAGAGCGGCGCGTCCGCGCGGGCGATCAGCCGCTCGAGCCGGGCGACGCTCTTCTCGCGCAGCGCCGCCGCCTGGACGTCGGCCGCGGGCAGCCGGCCCGCGCACGCGTCGGTCGCGCTCAAGAAGTCGGTCGCGATGGAGGTGTCGCCGGTGTGGTCCATCTCCCGCGCTCCCAGCTGCACGCATTCGCGCGCCGACTCGGGGGACTTCGAGCGCGCGAGCGCCATCGAGAGCAGGACGAGCCGCTCGGGCCGGGCCGGGTCGTCCTTCCTGGTCAGCTCCAGGGCCTTGCGGTAGGCGGCCGCGGCCGCCGCGAAGTCGCCCTTGGCGCGGGCCTCGTACCCCTTGTGCAGCTCGGCCGTGGCCGCATCGGGCTTCTCCTTGCCCGCCGCGGCTCGCGCGCCCTCCTGCACGAAGGCGCGGAAGTCGTTGACGCTGGCGGCGCCGATCCAGCGGCCCACCACGCGCTCTCCGCGGGGCTCGATCACCAGGAAGGTCGGCCAGGCATCCAGCGGAAAGCGATCGAGGAAGGAGTTGTTCTTCGGGTTCTCGCTGTCGATGGCGAGCCACACCACTGCGTCCTTCACCGGCCGCAGCCCCGCATCCGGGAACACGAACCGCTTCATCGACAGGCAGGTGTGGCACCACAGCGCCCAGGTATCGACCAGGACCGGCTTCCGCTCCTTGCGCGCCTGCGCGAGCGCCTTGGGATAGTCGTCCTCGATGAACTCGATCCCCGACGCGTTCGCCGCCAGCGCGGCCGCCACGATCATCGCGAGCATGTTCTCTTCTCCAGAGGTCGCGTCAACCGCCAGCCGCAATCCGCCAGCCCTATTTCTTCGCCGCCGCTTCGTAGGCGCGCACCACTTCCTGCACCAGCGGGTGCCGCACCACGTCGCGGTCGCTGAACTCGACGAACCGGATGCCTTCCACGTCGCGCAGGATCTCGCGCGCCTCGTTCATCCCCGAAGGCTTGCCGGCGGGCAGATCGACCTGGGTGGCGTCGCCGGTGACCACGGCCTTCGATCCAAAGCCCAGCCGGGTGAGGAACATCTTCATCTGCTCGGTGGTGGTGTTCTGCGCCTCGTCGAGGATGACGAAGGAGTCGTTGAGCGTCCGCCCCCGCATGAAGGCCAGCGGAGCGACCTCGACCGTGCCGCGCTCGAGCAGGTCCTGCGCGCGGTCCATGTCCATCAAGTCGTGCAGTGCGTCGTAGAGGGGACGCAGGTACGGGCTCACCTTCTCCGCCAGATCGCCCGGGAGGAAGCCGAGCTTCTCGCCCGCCTCGACCGCCGGCCGGCACAGGACGATCCGCTTCACCCGCCGCTCCACCAGGGCGGCCACGGCCATGGCCATCGCCAGGTACGTCTTCCCGGTGCCCGCCGGACCGATGCCGAAGACGATGTCGTATCTGCGGATGGCGTCGATGTAAGCCTTCTGGGCAAAGCCCTTCGGCGTGACCGGCCGGTTGCGGCTGGTGATGTAGACGGTGTCGAGGAAGATCTCCCGCAGGTCCGCGCCCGGGTCGCTCAGCAGCACCTTGCACGCCTGCTCCACGTCCTCGAGGCCCAGCGGGTACTTCTTCTCGATCAGCGCGTTGAGCTGCGCGAGCAGGCGCTCGGCGAGCTGCACCCGGTCGGGCTCGCCCGAGATGAGGAACACGTTGCCGCGCTGTCCGATGTGGACCCCGAGGCGCTTCTCCACCAGCCTCAGGTTCTCACTGCGGCCCCCCGCGAGGGCCCTTGCTCCGTCGTTGTCGATCAGCTCCAGGCGAGCGGAAGGTTCTGCCATCAGCGTCTTATTAATCGAGCGGAGGGAGCAAGACAAACCCGTGCGGCGTCCTCCGGTAATGATAAGGCTGGCGGAACGGGTAGCGCAGGTCCTCCTCGGCCACCACCCGCGCCTCGACCAGCTGGCGCAGCTCGCGGGGGTACTCGCCGTGCTCCAGCCGGTACAGCTCCAGCGCGCTCTCCAGCCGGAGCAGCTGGCCGCGCGAGAGCAGCCGCGCCACCGCACCGCGGCGGGCGGGATTTTCCGTCCGGGTCGCCCCCAGGGCGGGAGCCATCAGGTGCACGAGGAACAAGGTCGCGGCGAAGAAGGCGGCGGAGAACGCCAGCCGGAGGAGCGCCCCGCTCCTCGCCAGGCGCCGCCCGCCCTCGGCGAGCCCCTTCACCGCCGCCCGCGTGCCGCGCTCGGGCGGCAGCACCTTGACGTAGCCCCATTCCTGTAGCTCGACCAGCGCCTTGAGCGCCTCGAACTCCCCCAGGAGCGACACGTCCGCGACCTTTTCGGCCGTGCGGCCCTCCACGGCCAGGCGATACGCCAACCGGTGGCTCTCGGTCGGCGTGCCGCCGCCGCCGTCGCCGTCCGGTGGGCTGTCGATGCCCTTCACCCGCTCGAAGGTGGCGTCATTCCACGGGATCTTCTTGCGGACCGCCGGCCACTCGTCCATGCGCCGGAAGCCTTCCAGGAGGATCGCCTCCGCCCGGATGGGCTCGAACCCGCTCTTGCCGGCGTCGACGTCCTCCTGGGTGAACTCGTACGTGCCGGTCTTCCAGCGGAACAGGCGGTAGAGCGTCTCGGTGGTCTGCAGGCGCATCACCTGGGAGAGCGTCGCCGCGTCGACGAAGCTCTGCTGCACCAGGACGTCGCCGAGGCGCTTGAGGCTCCGCTGCTGCTCGGTGAGCGCCTCCTGCAGCTTCTCCTCGGTGATCAGCTCCGCCCGCTGGAGCAGCGCGCCCAACAGGTCCGCCTTGTTGCGCGCCTTCTGGGTGGCGAACACCACCGTGCCGTCGACGAAGAGGACGTCCACTTCGTCGTTGCCGCTCTTGAGCACCAGCGTGCCCGTCTTCGTCTGGTGCCCGATGAGCTGGAGGATGTCGGCGATGCCGAAGTCCTTGAGCGTGCCGGAGAGCGCCATCTATGCGCCCTCCGCCCGCTGCTTGGCCATGAGATTCCGCAGGCAGATCGCCCAGACGAGGAGGAAACAGGCGATCGTAGCGCCGACGCGCAGCAGCGAGATGCTGGATCGCACCGCCACTGGATCGCGCGCCAACCCGTGCCAGAACAGGACGCTGGAGGCGAGCAGGCCGGTGAGCAGCAGGAAGACGACGCCCGAGACGGGATAGCCGAGCAGGACGTGCCCGGCGCCGGAGAGCAGGTTGAAGGCGCGGGCGAGGAGCGTGCGGCGCCGCTGGTAGGCGTGGACGGCGACCTCCTTGCGGATGCGCTCGGTCGGGTCGACGCCGGTGCGCCGCACGAAGACGTTCACGCACTGCGCGCAGAGCGCCTCGGAGGGGCGGGCGTCGCCGTCGCAGCGCTTGCACACTTCGCGCCCGCAGCGCTCGCACCGCCCGCTCGGACGGATGCGGTGCCGCAGCGCATGCAGCGCCACCAATCCCACCGCCGCCAGCAGCGGCAGCGCGGTCGCGGCGCCCGCCGGCAGCGGACCGGCGAGGATCGCGCGCACCTCGTCGTCCACGGGCGCGGCCACCCGCGCCTCCGCGTCCAGGAGCGGCCCGAGCATCGACTCGTCGAGCGGGACGTCGAGCAGGAACTTGTTCGATCGGCGGTTCACCCCCAGCTGACCGCCGGTGAAGGCGTCGATGCCGGCGCGGTCCAGGTCCAGCGCGCGGGCCTGCTCGGCCTGCACCTTCTCCAGGGAGTCCACTCCACCCAGGGCGTACGCCCGGCTCAGGTTGAAGTGCGGGGCGGCCAGGTTGTCCTGCAGGTCCATCGCCTTCTGGTACTCGGGCACCGCGCGCTGCGCGTCGTTCAAGAGCAGGTAGACGGTGCCGAGGTTGTTGTGCGCGGCAGCCAGGGCCCGATAGGAACCGCCCTGCCCTGCATCCAGCGCCTTTCGGTAGAGCTGCTCCGCCTGCGCCAGGTCGCCTTCCCGTTTGGCCTTGTGCGCCAGGGCGAAGGCCACCGCCATCTCCGGCTTGCCCGAGCGCAGCCTCTCTTGCAGCCGCCGGAGCTCGCGGGGGGTGCCCTCTCCGTGCTCCAGCGCCCACACGTCCGCGGCCGGCCCCCCGAACGCGGCCACCCGCGCCAGCCCGTCGGACGCGAACGGAAGCGACGCGAGCAGGACCAGGGCGAGGCAGCCCAGCGCCACCTCGGCGGCGCTGGCGTACAGCGCCACGGCAAAGAGGAGCGTGAAGAGGAGCGGGACGAACCCGGCCTGGAGGAGGAGCGGCGAGAGGATCAGCGCCGCAGCGAGGAGGTTCGTCTGCCAGCGCCGGGCCCCGGCGGGGAACAGGTGGCGCACGTCGTGGACGTAGAGTTGCGCATAGCGCAAGAAGAGCAGCAGCACGAAGGCGAAGGCCGCCCCCAGGACGCCCGTGAGCGCGACCCCTCCGGCGTTGACCGCCAGGGCCCGACCCATGCGGGGGTCGGCCAGCGCCGCCCGGAGAGCGGCCAGGGCGGATGCCCCCGCTGCCGAGAGCGCGCTCGGGTCCTCGGCCAGCGTGGCGCGCGCGAGGCAGATATGAGCGGCGGGGAGGGCTGGAGCCAGCTCGACGGCCAGCTTGCACGCCTTGCGCGCCAGGGCCGGCGACTCGGCGGCGAGCGTCTCGTGGCTCTCGCGCACCAGCGCGGCGGCCACGCCGAACACGTTCTCCAGCGCCAGCTCGTCCTTGAGCTGGCGGACGCGCTGCTCCTCGTCCTCGGCCCGGCGCTGGTCGCGTTCGCGCAGGTATTCGCGGCGCTGGGCCCAGTGCGCCATCAGATCGGCGCTCTTCTCCGCGGGCAGGATCGAGACCTGGCCGGGTGGAGGCGGCGCCGGGGGAGCGACGACCGGAGGCGGCGCCTCGACGTCTTCCGCGCGCACGCCGTACGCCGCGGCGCAGGCGAACAGCGCCGCAATCGCGACCGCGCGCCGCGTCGTCGAGGAAACCACGCGTTCATCCTACCGGCCGCCTCGAAAGCCCAGCAAGGAATCGGCTCTGACGGAGGGGCGCATGTGGTAGACCGCCCGCCATGGAGAATCCCACCTCGGCACAGGCCGCGTTAGGCCGCCTGCTGCGCATCATGGACAAGCTGCGCGACCCGGGCGGCTGCCCCTGGGATCGCGAGCAGAGCCTGCGCACGCTGACGCCCTACCTCCTGGAGGAGGCGCACGAGGTCATCGAGGCGATCGAGGCGGGCGACGCGCAGCACCACAAGGAAGAGCTGGGCGATCTGCTCTTCCAGGTCGTGTTCCAGGCGCGCATCGCGCGCGAGGAGGGCAAGTTCGACTTCGCCCAGGTGTGCGACAGTATCTCCGAAAAACTTACCCGGAGGCATCCGCACGTGTTCGGCGAGGTGAGCGTCTCCGGGTCCCGCGAGGTGGTGAAGAACTGGGAGCGGATCAAGGCCGACGAGCGCAAGGCGAAAGGCGACGCGCCGCGCAGCGCGATCGGCGGCGTGCCGGTGGGCCTGCCGGCGCTGGTCCGGGCGGAGCGGATCACCGAGAAGGCGGCGGCGGTGGGCTTCGACTGGCCGGAAATCGAAGGCGTTCTGGCGAAGGTGCGCGAGGAGCTCGGGGAGCTGGAAGGGGCGATCGCCGAGCGCGGTGGGACCTCGTCCGAGTCCGCCGCCGCGCACAAAATGCACGGCCGGGTGGAGCAGGAGCTGGGCGATCTGCTCTTCGCGCTCGCCAACCTGGGCCGGGTCCTCGAGGCGCATCCCGAGGAGGCGCTGCGCGGCGCGGTGCGCCGCTTCGAGTCGCGCTTCCACCACATCGAGGAGCGGTTGCGCGAGCAGGGCCGCACGCCGCCCGACGCCACGCTCGCGGAGATGGACCGGCTCTGGGACGAGGCCAAGCGGCTCGAAAAAAGCCCTGCGTGACGCACATCGACGCCTTTTTTCACAGTCGCAGCGCCGCCTGTGGACCGGCTGTGGATTGCGATGATCTGTAAATTTTCACGGACCGCGAGAGCGGCGAGCGTTCCCTCGGAAAGCGGGCCGCCCGGGCCCGAGAACGGGCGCAGTTCCGGGCGCTTGCCCGGGACGTCCGCGGGAGCCCGGCCCGGGCCCGGGATTGCGGAGATGCCCAGGAATCGCGGATTTCCGGGGCGTGGACAAGGTGTGGACGGCTTCGCCCGGCGTTCTGCCCGGCGCGATTGACACCCGGACGGCCGCGGTGCTATCGCACCGCCTCCTTTTCGAGCAGATCGGAGCCCTGGAACGTGGCGAACACCAAGTCCGCAGAGAAGCAGAACCGCCAGGCGATCCGGCACCGCGCGCGCAACCAGGCCATCACTTCGGCGCTGCGGACGCAGGTGCGGAAGTTCCGCGAGGCGCTCACGGCCGGCGACGCCACGCGGACCAAGGCGGAGCTGACCGCGGCGGTGCGCGCGATCTCCAAGGCGGCGTCCAAGGGCGTGATCCACAAGGCGCAGGCCTCGCGGCGCATCGCGCGCCTCAGCAAGGCCGCCTCGCACCCCGCGAAATAGAGGTGGGGACACCATGGGGGTGGGGACACCATGGGGGGTGGGGACACCATGGGAATGGTGTCCCCCTCATGCGCAGTTAGCCGGAGAGGTCAGAACCTCGCGGCCACGCTCATGCGCTGGAGCAGCTCGCGGGACAGGTTCCGCGCCAGGCGGCGGAGCGCGGCCCGCCGGTTCGCCTCGGTGCCCAGCACGTCCACTCCGGCCAGGTAGTCCTCGCCCAGCCCGGCCTGGTCCTCGTAGACGACGGCCGACGCGTCCCGCAGCCGGACCCGGACCGTGGCGGAGAGGCTGAAGGCAAACGCGCCTTGCGCCCCGAGCGCGCTGGGGGTGCTCGCCAGGGAGATCAGCTCGCCAGTCAGCTCCGGCCCGGAGGCGCCCTCCGGAGCGAGTCTGCCCCGCGCCGCCAGCTCTTCCCGGATCGCCGCGGCGAAGACTCCTCCCGCCTCGACCTGCGCCGTGTAGTTCTGGAACGCCGCCACCCGGATGTCCTGCCCCTTCGGCACATCCCCCGGCCTCGCCACCCGATACCCACACCCCCCGAGCGCAATGAGGGGGACTAAAAGAATCGCACCACGGAGGGCACAGAGATCACGGAGAACTATTCTTTGAAACAACAAATCTCCGTGCCCTCCGTGTGCTCAGTGGTGCAATCGCTTTGTCAGGCGACGACGAAGTTGACGAGGCGTCTGGGGATGACGACGACCTTTTTGACGGTCTTGCCGTCGATCCAGTTGCGGATCTTCGGGTCCAGGGCGGCGGCGGCGCGGATCTCGTCCTCGGCGGCGGCGGCGGGGACGAGCACCTCGCCGCGCAGCTTGCCATTGACCTGGACGGCGATGTGGACCGTCTCCTCGGCGATGAGCTGCAGGTCCGCCACCGGCCAGGGGCGCAGCGACAGCTCCTCGTCCCGCTGTTTCGCCGTGTGCCCCAGCGCGGCCCACAGCTCCTCGGCCATGTGAGGCGCGAACGGCGAGAGCAGCTGCGCGAGCGTCTCGAGCGCCTCCGCGAGAGCCGCTTCGCCGCCCGCGTCCTGCGGCTCGAACGCGCTGGCCGCGTTGGACAGCTCCATCAGGCTGGAGATCGCCGTGTTGAACTGCAGCCGCTCGAGCTGCTGCGTGGCCCGGGCGATGGTCCGGTGCGTCTTGCGCCGCAGCTCCAGCGCGTCGCCCTGCGCCTGCGAGGCGTGCACGGTCTTTCCGGCCACGCGCGGCGCCTGCGCGGCGAACAGGCGGTGCAGCCGGCCCAGGAAGCGGAACTGGCCCTCGATCTGCTCGTCGGACCAGTCCATGTCCTTCTCGGTCGGGGCGGCGAAGAGGATGAACAGCCGCGCCGTGTCCGCACCGTAGTTCGCGATGATGTCGCGCGGCGAGACCACGTTGCCCCGCGCCTTGGACATCTTCTCGCCGTCACGCCCCTTCACGATCCCCTGCGTGACCAGCTTGTGGGCGGGCTCGGTATTCGCGCAGAGCCCCATCTCCTGCATGACCTTGGTCCAGAACCGGAAATAGAGCAGGTGCAGCACCGCGTGCTCGGGGCCGCCGACGTACAGGTCCACCGGGAGCCAACGGTCCGCGTCGTGGCGCAGGAACGGCGCGCGGCTCTCGTGCGGCGAGAGGTACCGCTGCATGTACCAGCTCGAGTCGACGAAGGTGTCCATCGTGTCCACCTCGCGCCTCGCCTTGCCGCCGCAGCGCGGGCATTTCGTGTTCACGAAGGAAGGCACCTTCGCCAGGGGCGGCTCGCCCTTGCCGGTCAGGACCTCCTTGACGTCGATGTCCGGCAGCAGGACGGGGAGGTCCTCGTCGGGGACCGGGATGCCCTTCCCTTCCGGATCGCAGCGCTTGCAATAGACGATCGGGATCGGCGTGCCCCAATACCGCTGCCGCGAGATCCCCCAGTCGCGCAAGTGGTAGTTCACCGTCGGCCGGCCGATGCCTCGCCGCTGCGCCTCGGCGGCGATGGCGAGCCGGGCCTGCTCCGAGGGAAGGCCGGTGAAGTCGCCCGAGTCGACCAGAGCGCCGTACTCCGTGAACGCCTTGTCGACCGAGGGCATCTCGGGCTTCTGAGGCTCGTCGGGCTGGACCACCCAGCGGATCGGCAGGCCATACTTCTTGGCGAACTCGAAGTCGCGCTGGTCGTGCGCGGGCACGCTCATGACCGCGCCGGTGCCGTACCCGGCCAGCACGAAGTTCGCGACCCAGACCGGAACGTGCTCGCCGGTGAAGGGGTTCCGGGCGCGCAGGCCGGTGTCGATGCCTTCTTTCTCCGCGGCCGCCGCGCCTTCCCCCACCTGGCGCGCCGCCGCCCGGACGCGCTCGGCGAACGCGTCGATCTCCTTGCGCTTGGCGCCCTTGACCAGCTTCCGCACCAGCGGGTGGTCGGGCGCGGCCGCCACGTAGGTTGCTCCGAAGATGGTGTCCGCGCGCGTGGTGAAGACGCGGAAGGCGTCTTCCTCCCCCGCGCCGACCACCGGGAACTCGATCTCCAGGCCGTCGGAGCGCCCGATCCAGTTCCGCTGCATGGTGGTGACCCGCTCCGGCCAGTCCAGGCCGTCCAGGCCTTCCAGCAGCCGATCGGCGTAGTGCGTGATGCGCAACGCCCACTCCGGGATCTCTCGCTCCTGCACCACGCTGCCGCACCGCCAGCAGAGGCCGTCCTCGACCTGCTCGTTGGCCAGGACCGTGTTGCAGCTCGGGCAGAAGTTCACGCGCGAGCGGCGCCGGTAGACCAGGCCCCGCTCCATCATCCGGAGGAAGAACCACTGGTTCCACTTGTAGTACTCAGGGTCGCTGGTGGAGAGCTCGCGCGACCAGTCGATCGAGATGCCCAGCGCATTCACGTCGTCCTTGAACGAGGCGATGTTGTTCGGCGTGCGCACCGCCGGGTGCAGGCCCTCCTTGATGGCGGCGTTCTCGGCGGGCAGCCCGAAGGAGTCCCAGCCCAGCGGGTGCAGCACGTCGAACCCGCGCTTGCGCGCGTAGCGCGCCAGCACGTCGGTGATGCAGTACACGCGGACGTGGCCCATGTGCATCTCCCCGGACGGATAGGGGAGCATGGCCAGCACATACCGCTTGGGCGCGCCCGAGCGGACGCCGGCGCGGAACAGGTCCTTCCCTGCCCACTCCTTCTGCCAGCGCGGTTCGAGCGACTTCGGGTCGTACCGGTCCTGCACGTTGCCTCCGCTGTGCCCATTCTAACGCTTCGCGGCGCGGGGAAGCCGGGTCAGGTAGCAGAACCCTCCCGACTTGGGCAAGTCGGTCTGCTATAGAGCGCCCGATGGAATCCCACGTCTACGTGCGCGACATCGCCCGGCACGAAGGGCAGGAGCTCCTGCTGCGCGGTTGGTTGTACGCAAAGCGGTCCAGCGGAAAGCTTCACTTCGTCCAGCTGCGCGACGGCACTGGAGTCATCCAGTGCGTCGTTTCCAAGAAGGACGTCCCCGAGGCGGCGTTCGCGGCGGCCGAACAGGCGCCCCAGGAAGCGGCCATCGAGGTCCGCGGCACCGTGGCGAAGGACCCGCGCTCGCCCATCGGGTTCGAGATCCACGTCAAGGACTTCAACCTCCGGCAGGGTCAACCCGGCTACCCGATCCAGCCCAAGGAGCACGGCGTCGGATTCCTGCAGGAGCAGCGGCACCTCTGGCTTCGCAGCGCCCGGCAGCGGGCGATCCTCGCCGTGCGGCACACCCTCATCAAGGCCATCCGCGACTACTTCGACGAGCGCGGGTTCACGCTGGTCGACTCGCCCATCCTCACCCCGGCCGCCTGTGAAGGGACGTCAACCCTGTTCGAGGTCCCCTATTTCGACCTGGGCAAGGCCTTCCTCACCCAGAGCGGCCAGCTCTACGGCGAGGCGGCGGCCATGGCGGTCGGCAAGGCGTACGTGTTCGGCCCCACCTTCCGGGCGGAGAAGAGCAAGACCCGGCGGCACCTGACCGAGTTCTGGATGGTCGAGCCCGAGGTCGCCTGGCTGGACCTGGCCGGCAACATGGATCTCGCGGAGGATTTCCTGGTGGAGATCGTCGGAACGGTGCTGGAGAAGCACGAGAAGGAGCTGACGGGCGTGCTGGAGCGGGACCTCGCGCCGCTGCGGAAGGTGCAGAAGCCGTTCCCGCGCATCACCTACACGGAGGCGGTAGAGGCGATCCGCAAGGCCGGCCACCCCGTGGAATGGGGGGCCGATTTCGGCGGCGACGAGGAGACGGTGCTGGGCAGGCAATTCGACCGGCCCGTGATGGTGCACCGCTACCCTGCTTCGCTGAAGGCCTTCTATTTCAAGAAAGACCCGCAGGACCCGAAGCTGGCGCTGGGCGTGGACGTCCTCGCGCCCGAGGGGTACGGCGAGATCGTGGGAGGCGGGCAGCGCGAGGACGACTACGAGACGCTGCTCCGCGCGATCGACGAGCACAAGCTGCCCCGCGAGGCGTTCTCCTGGTACCTCGACCTGCGCAAGTTCGGGTCGGTGCCCCACTCCGGATTCGGACTGGGCGTGGAGCGGACCCTGGGGTGGATCTGCGGCCTGCACCACGTGCGCGAGACCATCCCCTTCCCGCGCATGATGGAGAGGCTCACGCCTTAGACCGACGACTTGCTCGAGTCGACGGCTGTACCTTCGATGGCACGCTCTTCGATCCGGCGCCTTCGGCGCCTCTACAAGGGGGGAGCTCGCTCCCCCCTCGACCCCCCAACTGATCGCGGTCGACCAAATCGAGCGGCGGAGTAGAGAACGGCGTTACTGGTCGGCCTTCTCGCCGATCGGCTTCGGCTGCCGCGGGGCCTTGCCCTTCCCGCCCTGGCGCTCGATCTGCCCGTCCTGGTGCTCCGCGCTCGGCGGCGTGGACGGCTCAGGCAACGGCTTCGCCCGGCTCGCCCGGGCCTTCCCGCGCTTCGTCTTCTTCGCGGGCTGCTCTCCCTGCAGGTCGGTGTGGTGATCGGAAGGCAGCGACTCGGCCTTGTCCGTGGTGTTGCTCGAGGTGGACCTGTCCGGCCGCGCGTCGTTGGGGCTCGGCTGCGATACGCCGGGCTGATCGTGGGTGGTCGGCTGGCCCCCTTGCTGAGCGAGGGCGAGCAACAGAGCGAGCAAGGTCATTGCGCCTCCTCCGGCGGACGTCCGCCCGGAGGAAGCTGGTGGCTCGACGGGCAGCCGACAAGCACCAGCCGCTCGCTAATCGCCGCCGAACAGGGGCGGCTACGCTTTCATGGCGCGGCGTCGTGGGGACGCGTCTAGCGCCGCTTCTTGGGGCCCGGATCTTTCGGAGGAGGAGGGACGTAGCGCTGCGGCTTGGGCGGTGGAGTGCGTGGTGCCGGGGGCGTGTCCGTGGGCTCCGAAGCGGGCGGCGCCGCGGACGAGCGTGGCGGTACGGCGGTCGACCCGGCAGGCGGAGTGGGCCTGTGCTTCACGCGCGGCGCGGGCGAGGCCTTTGGAGGAGACGGCACCTTCACCACTCGGCGTTCCACCTGCGACGCTCCGGACGATTGCGAGAGCGAGGTGACCAGCTTGCCGGGCTCGAGCGTGAACACGAGCGCCCGCGCGAGGGTGCCGTCGCCGTCCTTGAGGGTCCGCACGCCGAGCTCGGGAGCGAGGCGCGCCGGCAGCTGCAGCGCGGCATCTTTCACGCCCGCCTGGGCGAGCCGGCGCAGCGCATCGGCGAGCCGCCCCGCCAGCTCTTCGTCGGCGCGCGCGGTGCCGAGGCCGAAGAGGAACAGCTTCTTGAAGGCGAGCCGCATCCCCGGAGGGGTGAGCAGCGCCTCCCCAGCCGCTCCGATCACCAGGCCGGCGCGGATCATCCGCGACAGGCGGCCGGACAGTCGCCAGTCCACCAGCCCGGCGAGCCCGGTCAGCGGGCGCTCGTCCTCCGAGACGAACAGGCAGAGCGCTTCCGCATCGGCCTGGTCGAGAGCCTCCATGGTGAGCGGGTAATAGGACAGCTCCATCAGCGCTCCTGCTTGGGGACCTGGCCGGGCAGGCTGGACGAGTTGGCGATGCGATCGAGGATGCCGTTGACGAACGCCGACGAGTCCTCCGACCCGTACTTCTTCGACAGCTCGATGGCCTCGTTGAGCGTCACCTTCACGGGCACGTCGGCACGCTTGAGGATCTCGTAGACGGCGAGCCGCAGGATGTTGCGGTCCACCCTTGCCATCCGCTCCAGCTTCCAGTTCGTCGAGGTGCGCTGGATGAGCTGGTCGATGGCCGTCTGCTCGCGCTGCGCGCCACGCACCAGCGCCTCGGCGAACGTCTTGGTGTCCTCGTCGACCGGTTCGAAGTGCGCCCACAGGCCGGCCAGCACGTCGGCGGGCGTGCCGCCGCTGGTGTCGAGCTGGTAGAGCGCCTGCAGAGCGCACTCGCGCGCCTTGGTGCGGGAACCCATCTACCGACCTCCCCGCCGCCCGGCAGGCAGGGGCGACTCGGCCCCGCGCAGGGCGTGGACCTGCTCGAGGCAAGCCAGGGCGGCCTCTCCGCCCTTGTCCATCCCGCGTGGATCGGCGCGCTCCATCGCCTGGACCATGCTCTCGCAGGTCAGCACGCCGAAGGCGACCGCCAGCGCGCGCGGAGAGGTGGCGGCCTCCATCGCCAGCGTTCCGAGCGCGCGGGTCACCTCGGACGCGAGCACCGTGTAGTGATCGGTCGCCCCCCGGACCAGGCAGCCCAGCGCGACGATGCCGTCCACTTCGCCAGCCCGGGCCACCCGCGCGGCGAGCGGCCCCAGCTCGAAGACGCCGGCGCAGCGGAGGACGCGGACCTCCTCCGGCCCGCGCTCCTCGAGCGCCGCTCGCGCTCCGGCCAGGAGTTGCTCGACCACCTCCGGGTTCCAGCGGGTCGCGCACAGGGCGAAGCGCATCCCTTTCGCGCTGAGGGCGGCTTCCGGTCTGGGCGCGTGGGTCGACATGCGTTTTGCGCGGGCGTGCGGCCGGGCTACTTCTTCGGCTCGCCGACGAGCGAGAGGAGGTGCCCCATCTTGTCGCGCTTCGACTGCAGATAGTCCGCGTTGTGCTCCGAGTGGCCCACCTCGATGGGCACCCGCTCCACCACCTCGAGGTCGTAGAGCTGCTTGAGGCCGTCGATTTTTTTCGGGTTGTTGGTCATCAGGCGCATCTTGCGCACGCCGCAGTCCCAGAGGATCTGCGCGCCGATCCCGTAGTCGCGCAAGTCGGCCTTGAAGCCGAGCTTGTGGTTGGCTTCCACGGTGTCGTGCCCGTCGTCCTGCAGGTTGTACGCGCGCAGCTTGTTGACCAGCCCGATCCCGCGCCCCTCCTGATCGAGGTACACCAGCACGCCCTTCCCTGCCTGGTCGATCATCTGCAGCGCCCGGTGGAGCTGGGGGCCGCAGTCGCAGCGGCGGGACCCGAACACGTCCCCGGTCAGGCACTTGGAGTGGACGCGCACCAGCACCGGCTCGTCGGGCTCCCAGGCGCCCTTCACGAAGGCGACGTGGTTCAGCTGGTCGACGTCGTTCTCGTATGCGATGCAGCGCATCTCGCCGCCGAACTCGGTGGGGACCCGGGCCTCGACCGCGCGGCGCACCAGGCGCTCGCGCTGCATGCGGTAGTGGATGACGTCGCCGACGCTCAAGATGGACAGCCCATGCTTCGCCGCGAACTTCTCCAGATCGGGCATGCGCGCCATGGTGCCGTCGTCGTTCATCACCTCGCAGATGACGCCCGCGGGGTTGAGGCCGGCGAGGCGCGCCAGATCCACCGAACCTTCCGTCTGCCCGGCGCGGACCAGCACTCCTCCCTTGCGCGCCTTGAGCGGGAAGACGTGCCCGGGGCGCACCACGTCGCTCGGCTTCGCCTCCGGGTCGATGGCCGCCTTGATCGTGGTCGCGCGGTCGGCCGCGCTGATTCCCGTGGTCACGCCGCTTGCGGCCTCGATGCTCACCGTGAAGGCGGTCGCGTAGGTGCTCTCGTTCTCCTGCACCATCATGGGCAGGCCGAGCCGCTTCACCTGGTCGTCGGTGAGGCTCAGGCAGATGAGGCCGCGGGCGTTCTTGGCCATGAAGTTGATCGCTTCCGGCGTGACGTGTTGCGCGGCCAGGACCAGGTCGCCTTCGTTCTCCCGGTCCGCGTCGTCGACCAGGATCACCATCCGCCCTTGCCGGATCTCGCTCAGGGCGTGCTCCACCCTCTCGATCTCGGTCACGTTCGGCTCCCTCGGGCCTGGATCAGGCGCGCCACGTGCTTGGCGAGGATGTCCGCCTCGACGTTGACGCGATCGCCCGCGCGCTTCGTTCCCCAGGTGGTCGCGCGCAACGTCTCCGGGATGAGCATCAGCGAGATGGAATCCGCTCCGACCAGCTCGTTCACGGTGAGGCTGATCCCATCCAGCGCGACCGAGCCCTTCTCCACCACCAGCGGCAGGAGGTCGGCCGGGACTTCCACCACCACCCGGACGGCCTCGCCGGCCTGCTCGCGGCTGCGGATGCGGCCGACACCGTCGACGTGGCCGAGCACCAGGTGACCGCCCAGGCGCTCACCCAGGGCGAGCGGGGACTCCAAATTTACCGCGTCCCCCGGCCGCCGGTCGCCGAGCGTGGTGCGCCGCAGCGTCTCCAGGGAAACGTCGGCGGAGAAGGTGGCGTCTTTCCGGTCCACCACGGTCAAGCAGGCGCCGTCCACCGCCACGCTGGCGCCGTGCGCGAGGTCGTCTTCGGGCAGGCGGGTACGCACCGCGATCCGCGCGCCGCCGCCAGGGACGGGCGCGACCTCGGCGATCGTTCCGACGTCCTCGACCAGCCCGGTGAACACCCCCTGGTTCTATCCCAGGGGACGGGCGGTGACGAGCAGATCGTCTCCCACCCGGCTGCTGTCCACGATGCGCGCGCCGGGGGCCTGGTCCATGTGGCGGGGCCCTTCGAATCCGGCCCAGGAGAGCCCCCCCTCGCCCGCCACCCTGGGTGCGATGAAGAGGTACAGCTCGTCCCACAGCTTTCGGGAGAGGAAGCTCCCGTGGATGCGCGCGCCGCCTTCGACCAGCACCGAGGTAATCCCCCGTCCGGCGAGGCGCCGGAGCAGGTCTTTCAGGTCCACCCGGCCGGCGCGGTCGGCGCGGCACCGGACGATCTCCGCGCCCGCGCGCTGCAGCGCCTTCACCCGCGCGGGAGGAGCGCGGAGCGTGCAAGCGACCAGCGTGGGAGCGCCGGAGCGCTGCCGGAACAGGCGCGCCGTCGCTGGCAGGCGTGCAGTGGAGTCCACCACGACCCGCACCGGATCGCGCGGCGGCACTCCGCGGGTGACCGAACGGCCCCGGGTGCTGGGGAGCCGGGAGGTGAGCCTGGGATCGTCGGCCAGCGCGGTGCCGACGCCGATCAGGACGGCGTCCATCTCGTCCCGGAGCACGTGGACCAGCATCCGCGATTCGCGGCCGCTCACCCAGCGCGCGTCCCCCGCTCGCGTGGCCATCTTGCCGTCGAGCGTGACCGCCGCCTTGAGCATCACCCACGGCAGCTTGCGGGTGATGTACTTGAACCACATCTCGTTGGTCGCGTCGCACGCGTCGCGCAGCACCCCGACCTCGACCGGCAGTCCGGCCGCGCGCAGCCGGCGGATGCCGCGGCCGTGGACCAGGGGGTTCGGGTCGACGCTGCCCACCACCACGCGGCGCACGCCGGAGGCGAGGATGGCCTCCGTGCACGGCGGCGTCCGGCCGTGGTGGTTGCAGGGCTCGAGCGTCACGTACAGGTCGGCGCCGCGCGCCCGCTCTCCGGCCTTGCGCAGCGCCACGACTTCCGCGTGGGGTCCGCCGGCCTTCTCGTGGTGCCCCGCGGCGATCACCTTGCCGCGCGAGACCACCAGCGCGCCCACGATCGGGTTGGGATGGGTGCGGCCGCGCCCCAGCTCGGCTTCGGCGAGCGCGTGGCGCATGAGCCGCTCGTCGCGCGAGGGGGCCCTCCCGCCGGGCGGCCTACTTCTGCTTGCCCTTGCGCTCGTGGATCAGCTCCTTCAGCTCGCTCATGAACTCGCCCAGGTCCTTGAACGAGCGGTACACCGAGGCGAAGCGCACGTAGGCCACCTCGTCGAGGCGCGACAGCTCGCGCATCACCGACTCGCCGATGAAGCTGCTCGGCACCTCCTTCTCGCCCAGCTCTTGCAGCCGCCGCTCGATTCCGTCGACGATGGCCTCGACCTGCTCGGAGGAGACCGGCCGCTTCTGGCAGGCGAGCTGGATACCGGCCACGACTTTGTGCCGGTCGAAGCTCTCCCGGCGGCCGTCCTTCTTCACCACCATCGGGAGGATCTCCTCGACCCGCTCGTAGGTGGTGAAGCGCCGCTCGCAGCCCAGGCATTCGCGCCGCCGCCGGATCACCGCGCCCTGGTTGGAGAGGCGCGAGTCGATGACCTTGTTCTCCAGCTCGGCGCAGAACGGGCACTTCATGCGCGCTGTCCGAGCCTCTTCGCGTAGAGAGGAAAGTGGCGGCAGAGCTCGCGCACCTCGCCGCGCACGCGCTCGTGCACCCCGGCGTCCTCGGGCGCGTCGAGGACGCGCACGATCAGCTTCGCCACCGTCCGCATCTCCGCGGGGCCCATGCCCCGGGTGGTGAGCGCGGGAGTGCCGAGGCGAAGGCCGCTGGTGACGAAGGGTTTCTCCGGATCGCCGGGGATCATGTTCTTGTTGGTGGTGATCCCCGCCTTGCCCAGGGCCGTCTCGGCGATCTTGCCGGTCAGCTTCTTCGGGCGCAGGTCGCACAACATCAGATGCGTATCGGTCCCGCCCGCGACCAGGCGGAGCCCGCCCTCGATCAGGCCCTGCGCCAGCGCTTGCGCGTTGTCGAGGATGCGCTGCTGGTACTCCTTGAACTCCGGCCGCAGCGCCTCGCCGAAGGCGACCGCCTTGGCGGCGATGATGTGCTCGAGCGGTCCGCCCTGGATTCCCGGGAAGACGTTCGAGTCCACCGCCTTGGCGTGCTGCTGCTTGCAGAGGATCAGCCCGGAGCGCGGCCCGCGCAGCGTCTTGTGGGTGGTGGTGGTGACCGCGTCGGCGAGCGGCACCGGGCTGGGGTGGAGCCCGACCGCGACCAGGCCGGCGATGTGCGCGATGTCGCAGATCATCATCGCGCCCACCTCCTCGGAGATCTCGCGGAACCGCACGAAGTCGAGCGTGCGCGGGTAGGCCGAGGCGCCGCAGAGGACGGCGCGGGGACGGATCTCCTGGGCCAGCTTGCGCGTGGCGGAGAAGTCGATGGTCTCGGTCCTGGGATCGAGCCCGTAGTGGTGGATCTCGAAGAGCTTGCCGGAGAAGTTCACCGGAGAGCCGTGCGTGAGATGGCCGCCCTGCGCGAGCGAGAGCGAGAGGATGCGGTCGCCGGGCCGGAGCAAGGCGAAGTAGGTGGCCATGTTCGCCTGCGACCCGGCGTGCGGCTGGACGTTGGCGTGCTCGGCGCCGAAGAGCGTCTTGGCGCGGTCGATGGCAAGCTGCTCGACCTTGTCGACCACCTCGCACCCGCCGTAGTACCGCTTCCCGGGGAGGCCTTCGGCGTACTTGTTGGTCAAAGGCGATCCGGCCGCCTCCAGCACCGCCTCGGAAACGAAGTTCTCGCTTGCGATCAGCTCGAGCCCATCGGCCTGCCGCGCCGTCTCCTCCCGGATCAGCTTCGCCACTTCCGGGTCGACAGCGGCCAGCGGCTTCTCGAACGAATCCATCTCGTCTCCCTAGGGGGAAGTCCCGCGTCATACCACAACGGATGGGGCCAAAATCGTTTCACGCAGAGCGCGCAGAGGACGCAGAGGATTCTTTTCGGCTCCGCTTCGATCGCGCGCGCCGGCTCGAGCGGAGATCAAATCGATCCACCTCTGCGACCTCTGCGAGCTCTGCGTGAAACGTTTCTAGTCCCTGAGCGCGGGGGGTCAGTCGCGGAAGCGCTGGAAGGCGAGGACGGCGTTGGTCCCGCCGAAGCCGAAGGAGTTGGAGAGGGCCGACTCGATGCGGACCTCGCGCGCGTGTTTGGGCACGTAGTCGAGATCGCACTCCGGATCGGGATCGTCGAGGTTGATGGTGGGCGGGACGATGCCGTGGTAGAGCGCCAGCGCGGTGAACGCGGCCTCGACGCCGCCGGCCGCGCCGAGCAGGTGCCCGGTCATGCTCTTCGTCGAGCTGACCATCAGCCCCTTCTTCGCCCAGTCTCCGAACACCGTCTTCATGGCCTTGGTCTCGGCGATGTCGCCGACCGGCGTGGAGGTCCCGTGTGCGTTGACGTACTGCACCTGGTCCGGGCGCAGGCCGGCGTCGTCGAGGCAGAGGCGCATCGCGCGCTCGGCGCCGACGCCGGAGGGCTGGGTGATGTGGAACGCGTCCGCGGTCGCCGAATAGCCGGTCAGCTCGCAGTAGATGCGCGCGCCCCGCTTGCGCGCGTGCTCGAGCTCCTCGACGATCAGGATGCCGGCGCCCTCCCCGGCCACGAATCCGTCGCGGTCCTTGTCGAACGGCCGCGAGGCCTTCTCGGGCGCGTCGTTGCGCTCGCTGAGCGCGCGCGCCGCGGTGAAGCCGGAGATGCCCAGCAGGGTGATGGTCGCTTCCGCGCCCCCGCTGATCACCAGGTCGACGTCGCCGTGCTGGATGTGCCGCATCGACTCGCCGATGGCGTGGTTCCCGGTGGCGCACGCCGAGACGGGCGCGTAGTTCACCCCGGCCGCGCCGTACCGGATGGAGATCTGGCCGCCGACCAGGTTGACGATGATCGACGGGATGAAGAACGGGTTCACGCGGCGGTGGCCCTTGTTCACCGCCGTCAGATGCGTGTCCTCCAGGGTGGCGAGGCCGCCCATCCCGCTGCCCACGATCACTCCGCAGCGGTCGCCGAGCGGCTTGTCGGTGGGGAGCCCCGAGTCCTCCAGCGCCAGCTGGGTGGCCGCCAGCCCGAACTGGATGAAGAGGTCGTTGCGGCGCGCCTCCTTCTTGTCCATGAAGGCGGCCGGATCGAACCCCTTGACCTCGCCCGCGAAGCGGCAGGGCAGGTCCTTGGCGTCGAAGCGGGTGATCGGCCCCACGCCGCTCTTGCCGGCGATCGCCGCCTCCCACGTCTGCTGGGTGCCGATCCCCAGCGGCGTGACGAGCCCGATTCCGGTGACGACGACTCTGCGCTCAACGCGTGGCATGCGTCCCTGAGGGTAGCTGCGACCTGCCCGACCCGCCAGCTTCAGCCGCCGGCCGCCCGCCTACTTCTTGTGCTCGTTGATGAAGTTGACCGCGTCCTGGACGGTCTTGATGTGCTCGGCCTCCTCGTCCGGGATCTCCACCTCGAACTCCTCCTCCATGGCCATCACCAGCTCGACGATGTCGAGGGAGTCGGCGCCGAGGTCCTCGATGAAGGCGGACTCGGGCTTGATCTCGTCCTCGCCGACGCCGAGCTGCTCCGCGATGATGCTCTTGACCTTCGCCTCGACGGACATTGCTCTTCCTTTCGCTTGTGGCCGAGCCAGGCTGGCGCGGCCTTGTAACACAGGCGGACCGACTGGCAAGGGGCTGGGTGAATCACCTCTATTGGCAGATGCCGTTGATGCAGCGGAACCCGGCGTGGCAGTCCAGATCCGATTGGCAGCGCACGCCTTCGGTGCGGGTCACGCACTGGCCGTAGTAGCAGGTCTCCGGCCAGGGGCAATCGCGGTTGTCGAAGCACTGCGCGAGCTGGCCTCCCGACTGCCGCTGGCAGATGCCGATCTTGCAGGTCTCCCCCTCGCGGCAGTCCTTGTTGCCAGCGCACATCACCGTACACTTTCCCTCGCGGCACTTGTAGCCAGCCAGACATTGCTGCCCGCCCTGGGCGGCCGTGGGCGTCGTGCCCCCGTCGGCCGACTCGGAGACGTCGCAATCGCCGAACGATTTCCACTGGCAGGTCCGCGCCTTGCCGCGTCCCGCATCCTCGCCCGCCGCGGCCATCGGCGCGCCGGATTCGTCGACGCACTCCAGACCGTACGCGCAGTCCAGGTTGCGCGTGCACGCGTCCTTGATCCCCTTCCGGTTGTTCCCGGCTCCGGCGCAGGCGAGGCCCACGGCCAGGCCGGCGGCGGCGGAGATCATCACTGCGGCGAGCGATCGACTCACTTGAACACCTCGTTCAGGACCACCCGCAGGCTCTCCGGGTCCTCGACGTTGAACGCGCGAAGCTTCTTGTCGATGCGCCGCGAGAGCCCCGTCAGCACCTTGCCGGGCCCCAGCTCGATCAGCGTGTCCACCCCGGACATCGCCATGCGCTGCACCGACTCCACCCAGCGCACCGGCGCGGTGACCTGGCTGAGCAACAGCTCGAGGATCCGCGCCGGGTCCGTGCTCGGCTCGGCGGTCACGTTGGCGACGATGGGCGCGGAGGGCTGCTTGAGCGGAATGGTCCCCAGCACCTCGGCGAGGCGGGGCTGCACCGGCGCCATCAGCGAGCAGTGGAAAGGAGCGGAGACGGGCAGCGGCAACGCGCGCTTGGCGCCGCGCTCCTTGCATTTCGAGATGGCCCGGTCGACGGCGGGCGCATGGCCGGCGATCACCGTCTGCTCTGGCGAGTTGTAGTTCGCCGGCTCCACTACCCGGCCGGGCTCTTCCGCCTGGGCGTCCTTGCACGCCTGGGCGACCTGGTGCGGCTCGAGGCCCAGGATGGCCGCCATCGCGCCTTCTCCGGCGGGCACCGCATCCTGCATGAACGTGCCGCGGGCGCGCAGGGCCCGGATGGCGTCCTGGAGCTGCATGGAGCCGGCCGCCACCAGGGCCGAGTACTCGCCCAGCGAATGACCGGCGTAGAACAGCGGCAGCTGCAGCCGCCCGCCCGCCTCCTTCACCAGCACGCGGTGGGCGGCGATGGAGACGGCGAGGATCGCCGGCTGCGTGTTGGCGGTCTTGCGCAGCTCCTCATCCGGGCCCTCGAACAGGAGCCGCAAGAGGCCCCCGCCCAGGGCCGCGTCGGCCTCGTCGAGGACGGCGCGCGCCTCGGGATAGGCCTGCGCCAGGGCCTGGCCCATCGCCACCGCCTGCGAACCCTGCCCAGGAAAGACGAACGCGACCGGCATGTCCCCTCCGGCGCTACCACTTGACCAATGCGCTGCCCCAGGCCATGCCGCCGCCGATGGCCATCATCAGCACCAGGTCGCCGTCCTTGAGCCTTCCGGCCCTGTTCGCCTGATCGAGCGTGAGCGGGACGGAGGCCGAGGAGGTATTTCCCACCTGCTCGATGTTCTGCTCGCACTTCTCCAGCGGGATCTCCAGCTTCTTCATCACGTGCTCGAGGATGCGCAGGTTGGCCTGATGGGCGATCACCCGATCGACGTCCTGCGGCCGGTAGCCGTTGCGCTCGAGCGCCTCGCGCGAGCATCCCTCCAGCGCGCGCACCGCCGTCTTGTAGACCTCGCGCCCGTTCATCTTGATGAACTGGTCGCGGCGGTCGAGGACGTCCTGGTTCATCGGTTTGAGCGAGCCGCCCCCGGGGATGTTGAGGATGCCGGCTTGCGTGCCGTCCGTGTGGAGATGGGTGGACAGGAGCCCGCGGTCGGTCCGCGTCTCGGGGACCAGCACCATCGCGCCCGCCGCGTCGCCGAAGAGCACGCAGGTGGAGCGGTCCGACCAGTCGGTCACGCGCGTGAGCAGCTCGGCGCCGAGCACCAGCACCTTCCGGGCCATGCCGCCGCGGATGTATTGGTCCGCGATGGAGAGGGCGAAGAGCGATCCGGCGCACGCCGCCGACACGTCGAAGGCAGCGGCCTTGGTGGCGCCGATCTTCGACTGGACGAAGCAAGCCGCCGCGGGAAAGGGCATGTCCGCGGTGACGGTGCCGCAGATGATCAGGTCCAGCTCCTCGGGCCGGACGCCTGCCATCTCCAGCGCCTTCTTGGAGGCGGCAGTGGCCATGTCGCTGGTCGCCTCGTTCGGCGCGGCGATGCGGCGGGCGCCGATTCCGGTCCGCTCCCGGATCCAGGAGTCGCTGGTCTCGATTCCCATCTTCTGCGAGAGGTCGTCGTTCGTGACCACCCGCTCGGGCAGGTAGGTGCCGGTGCCGACGATCCGGGAACGCTGCATCGTTTTGCTCCGCGAAAGCTTGCACAAAGCCCTTAGACAACCGCCGCGTCAAGTCTTGAAGAGCGCAACTCCCCGCAGCGCGGCCGCGGTGAGGTCGTCCTCGAGCCGTTGCGCGGCGAAGGCATCGGCCCCGGAGAGCGCGTTCAGGATGGCCCGCGGGCTCGAACGTCCGTGCGCGATGACGCCGACGCCGTGGATGCCGAGCAGAGGAGCACCTCCCACTTCTTCGTAATCGACGCGCTTCTTCACCTGATCGAGCTGGCCGCGCAGCAGCAGCGCGCCCGCGCTCGCCACCGCGCTGGCCTGGATCTGGCGCTTGAGGAGCTGGCCGAAGGCCCACACCGCGCCCTCGGCGGTCTTGAGGAGGACGTTGCCGGTGAAGCCGTCGGTCGCGATCACGTCGAAGTCGCCGGCGAACACGTCCTTGCCCTCGACGTAGCCGCGGAAGGTGACGCCGCTCGCGGGGTTGCGCAGCGCCGCGGCCGCCGCGCGGGTCAGGTCGGTTCCCTTCCCTTCTTCTTCCCCGTTGGCGACGATGCCCACCCGCGGCTGCGGGATGCCCAGAACCTTGCGCGCGTAGACTTCCCCGAGCAGCGCGAACTGCACCAGCTGGAGCGGGGTGACCTCCACGTTGGCGCCCATGTCGACCAGCACCGAGCGGCCCACCGCGCCCAGCGAGGGAAGGAAGCCGCCGATGCATGGGCGGTCGACGTGATCCAGCCGCCCCAGGACGAAGAGGCCGCCGGCCAGCACGGCGCCGGAGTTCCCTGCCGAGACCATCGCGCTCGCCTGGCCCGCCTTGCAGAGATCGAAGGCCACCCGGATCGAGCTGTCCTTCTTCTTGCGCAGCGCCTGCCCCGGGTGCTCGTCCATGTCCACCACCTGCGAGGCGTGGTGTACCCGGAGCTCCTGCGCGCCTGCTCCGTGGCGGCGCAGCTCTTCCCGCACGCGCGGTTCGTCGCCGACCAGCACGACCTCGAGCCCCCGCTCCCGGTGCGCGCGCAGGGCGCCCCCGACCGTCGCCGCCGGAGCGAGGTCACCGCCCATTGCGTCGAGAGCGATCGTATCAGTCTTCCTTGCCCTTCATGACCACCCGCCCCTGGTACTCGCCGCACTTGGGGCACGCGCGGTGGGACAGCACGGGCTCGCCGCACTTCGGGCACGCGCCCACGTTCGGCGCGGTCAACTTCCAGTGCGCCCGGCGCTGGTCGCGCTTCTGCCGGCTGGTGCGCTTCTTCGGGACTCCCATCTCACTTCTCCTTCTTCTCGAGCTGGATGGACTTGAGCGCCGCCCAGCGTGGGTCGATCGTCGTCTTCTCGCAGCCGCAGTCGCCGGCGTTCAGGTCCTTGCCGCAAGTCGGGCACAGGCCCTTGCACGCCTCGTCGCACACCGGAGACGGAGGGACCGCCAGGAGGATCTGCTCGCGCAGCGCGGGAGCCAGGTCGATGGTCTTCCCGCTGTAGAGCTCCTCGTCGACCGTCTCCGGGTCGAAGGAGGCGGCCTGCTCGGGCTCGCCGCGATCGCGGGCGGGGCGGCGGGGCTGCTCGGGCGCTGGGCCCTCGCGCGGCACGTAGGTGAGCGTCAGGTCGATCGGCTCGTCGAGGCGCACCTTCTTCAGGCACCGCTTGCACTGTCCCTCCAGGGGCACCGTGAAATGCGACTGGAGGAGGACGCTGCGCCCCAGCTTGGTCAAACGGCCGCGTACGTGCGCGGCGCCCGCCGCGTGGTACTCCGTCGGAGGCTCGCCGCGCAGGACGGCGTCGATGAACTCGCGGGGCAAGTCGGCCTGCCATTCCTGACCCGACTCGGCGATCCCGTCGACGTCGATGGTGAGCGATTCCAAGGTCCTAGCCTGCCTGCGGAAAGCGGCGCACCATAGGGGCGGCCCGGGTGGAAGTCAAGGCGGTGCGCTTCGCCGCCCGCCCGCTCGCCGGCACGCGGTGCGCGACGGTCGGCGCCGGCGGCGGTTGACCGTCGGGCTGCCGCCCTCTAGGTTGCGGCTGTGGCACGGATCCTCGGCTGGATGTGCGCCGGAGCGCTGGTGGCGGTCATCCTCACCACCTGGCTCGCGCCCTCGGTGTTCGTGTGGTGGTTCACGCCGCCCGCCGGCCTCACCATGACCTTCGACGCGCCCAAGGCCATCCAGTGGGGGATGAACCGCCTGGTGCACGCCCAGATGATCTCGATCGTCGTCGGCGCGATCCTGGGGCTCGTCGCCGGGATGCTGTTCCGGCGCAGGAGCGCATCCCCTCCGCCGCGCGAGCACGTAGCGCCAACCCCGCAGAAAACTACGACTTAAGTCCTGGTCGGGTGCTGGACGACACGTAACCAACAGTGAAAGGATGCGTTCGCCGCGCCTCGGGGGGAGCGGGCGGGCGGCGGAGAGATCGCGCAGCTTGCGCCATCCCTTCGCCGCCCTTGTCGCTTCGGGGCCGGAAAGAGGGCCTCGGCAGGTGCATGGCTTGTAGCACCGCTTGTGACAGCCGCTCAGGCATCAAGGCGCAAGTGGGGGACACCATAAAAACATGGTGTCCCCTCCACTATCGGTCGCGGCCCTTGCGGCCGCCGAGCTTCTCGCCGAACACCTCGCCCAGCGAGGCGCGGCCCGTGCCCTGGTTGCGCATGTACTCGCGGTAATCGTCGCCCTCGTGGAGCGCCGCCTTCACGCTGAGCGCGACCTTGCGCTCGTGCGGGTCCATGTCGATGACCTTCACGTCGAGCTCGTCGCCTTCCTTCACCACGTCGCGCGGGTTCTCGACCCGCTCGTCGCGCAGCTCGGAGACGTGCACGAGGCCCTCGATGCCGGGCTCGATCTCCACGAAGGCGCCGAAGTCGGCGACCTTGGTGACCTTGCCCTTCACCCGGCTGCCGATGGGGTACTTGTTGGGCAGCTCGGTCCATGGATCCGGGTGGAGCTGTTTGATGCCCAGCGAGAACCGCTCGTTCTCGACGTCGATGTTGAGCACCACCGCCTCGACCTCGTCGCCCTTCTTGAACAGGTCGCCGGGGTGCTTGATGCGCTGGGTCCAGCTGATGTCGGAGACGTGCACCAGGCCGTCGATGCCCTCCTGCACGCCGACGAAGATGCCGAAGTCGGTGACGTTGCGCACCTGGCCGCGGATGACCGATCCGATCGGGTACTGCTCCTCGAGCAGCGTCCACGGGTTCGGCTCGATCTGCTTCATCCCGAGGCTGATCCGCTTCGCCTTGCCGTCGACGTCCAGCACCACCGCCTGGACCT
The DNA here is from genome assembly GCA_035635335.1 of Myxococcales bacterium. Lineage (GTDB taxonomy): Bacteria > Myxococcota > Myxococcia > Myxococcales > 40CM-4-68-19 > VBKO01. The sequence continues at coordinate 47,279 of DASQBG010000223.1, forward strand.
GGTCGCCGATGGCCATGACCTTGGACGGGTGCTTCACGCGCTTGGTCCAGCTCATCTCGCTGATGTGGACCAGGCCTTCGACGCCCGGCTCCATCTCGATGAACGCGCCGTAATCGGTGAGGCTGACCACCTTGCCGCCCACCCGCGTGCCCGGCGGGTACTTCTCCGCGGCGTGCGCCCAGGGGTCCTCCTGGATCTGCTTGAGGCCCAGGCTGACGCGCTCGGTGGCGGGATCGAACTTGAGCACGGTGACGCGCAGCTCGTCGCCGACGTTGAGCATCTCGCTGGGGTGCCCGACGCGGCCCCACGACATGTCGGTGATGTGGAGCAGGCCGTCGATGCCGCCCAGGTCGATGAACGCGCCGTAGTCGGTGAGGTTCTTGACGATGCCGGTGAGGACCGCGCCTTCCTTGAGCTTCTGGAGGGTGTCCTTCTTCAGCTCCTCGCGCTCCTTCTCCAGGAGCACGCGCCGGCTGAGCACGATGTTGCCGCGCTTCTTGTTGAACTTGATGACCTTGAACTTGTACTTCTCGCCGATCAGCTTATCGAGATTGCGGATTGGACGGAGATCGACCTGCGAGCCCGGCAGGAACGCCTTGACCCCGATGTCGACGGAGAGCCCGCCCTTCACGCGGCCGACGATGGTGCCCTCGACGAGCTCGTCGCGCTCGCACGCAGCCGAGATCTCGTCCCAGATGCGCATCTTGTCGGCCTTCTCCTTGGAGAGGACGACCATCCCGGTGTCGTTTTCACGGGACTCGAGGAGCACGTCGACCTTGTCGCCGACCTTGACGTTGGGCTTGCCCTCGAGCAGGCCGAACTCCTGGATGGGGACCTGGCCCTCGCTCTTGTAGCCGATGTCGACGACGGCGTAATCCTTGGTGATCTGGACGACGCTGCCCTTGACGATCTCGTTCTCCTTCAGCTCGCCTTTTCCGCTGCCTTTGGCCTTGAAGCTCTCCTCGAGCATCGAAGCAAAGTCTTCGTCTTCATACGGCGCGGGCTGGTTCTTGTAGTCGGTGGTGGTGCCGGTGAAAGGATTCGCCATGAACGTGTTTTGACCTGCGATTCTGGAACTTCGCCCCCTCGAAATGGAAAATCGCCGCGCGCCCCGGGGATCGAGGGCAAGCGGCGGTGTCTCCTTCGCTACTCCGCCGTCGAAGCGGGCGGACCCTACAGGCGGGTCTGCATGGTGTCAAGGTAGCGGAGGGACACGGTTTGGATGCGTTCCTGCGACGGTGGATTCAGTGCGGATCCGGGTCCGGCAGAGCGCGTGTGGTACGTTTCCCGAGCATGCGCCGCGCGGCCGGGAGATCGATGACGGTGCCGCGCGCGCTGCTGCTCGCTTGCCTGGCGCTGGGCGCGGCGCTGGCCTGCGCACCCGGATCCTCCTGCCCGGACTCGAACGCGCTCGACTGTGGCAACGGCGCCTGCTGCGACGCGAGCCACCCCTTCCAGTGCGGCTCCAGGTGCTGGGTGGCCGCATCGGTGGCCACCGACAACGGATGCAACCAGTCCGTGGTCTGCAAGAGCACGGACGCGACGGTCTGCTATGCCGATTGGAGCTGCGGGAGCGACGCCCAGTGCGCCACCGACATGCGCAGCACCCGCGGAGTGGCCGGAACCTTCGGGAGCTCGGCGGCGTGCGAATCGTGGCGCACCCAGCACGCCGCCCCGACCTCGCAGTGCTACTGCCGCTAGCCGGCCGCTATACGGTTTCCGCAAGCCGCTCCCGGGCGACGCGGTAGCATCGCTCCACCACCTCGCCCAGGTCCATGCCGGTGGTATCGACCACCATCGCGTCGGGGGCCGGCTTGAGCGGCGCGATGGCGCGCTCGGAATCGTCCTTGTCGCGCCGCCGCTGGTCGGCCAGCACCTCCCCCAGGGGTACGGGCAGGCCCCTGTCGAGAAGCTCGGCGTGCCGGCGGCCGGCGCGCGCCTCGTCGTTGGCAGTGAGGAAGAACTTCACGTCCGCCTCGGGAAAGACCACCGTGCCGATGTCCCTCCCCTCCAGGACGGCGCCTCGTGGAGCGCCGAGCCCCAGCTGCCGCTGCAGGCCGAGGAGCTTCTGCCGGACGACCGGGCGGGCCGAGACCACGCTTGCCCCACGGCTGATCTCCGGCGCCCGGATCGCCTCGGTGACGTCCTCGCCGTGCAGCAGGACGCGCTGGCCGTCGCCAGCCGGCGCGAAGGAGATCCCCAGCCCCGCGTCGAGCAGGCGCGAAAGCCCCGAGTCGTCCTCCCAGCCGATCCCGGCGCGGCGCGCGGCCAGGGCCACCGCCCGGTAGATTGCGCCGGTATCGACGATGGTGAACCCCAGCCGGCGGGCCAGCTCGCGGGCGACCGTGCTCTTCCCTGCCCCGGCGGGACCGTCGATGGCGATGATGGGCGGCACGGGCGGGTCAGTAGCGCAAGGCTCGCGCAGCAGCAAGGACGCCATTCGCCGCCGTCTCCGGCGGCGCTGCGCGCTTCGAGGCGGGCGGCATGGAACGTATTCCGGGCCCGCGGCCAACTCGCTTCAGCGGTGCAGCGCGACGAAAAGGCCGAGCCGGACGGCCGCGGTGAGCGCCACTGTGCAGGTCAGGGCCTGCAGGCCGCGGCGCGGGGCGCGGTCGGTCTCGGGAAGCTGCTCGTCCTCGCCGCCGTCGGCCGGGACACGCGGTCCTTCGCCGTCCAGGGCGGCGACGGGGGCGGCCAGCCAGAGCCACCCGGACCAGCGGAGCACGGCGACGAGCAACGCGGCGAGCGCGAGCACCCAGGCGATCTCCACGGCGGGATGCATGATGGGCGCAAGCTGTGGACGTCGGGGTGGAAACGGCTAGTGCCGGAGAGCGGACGGACAAGCAGGCGCCCGGTGCGCTATGGTGCGCGACCTTTCGAGGAGGACCGCAATGAAGCGTCTGTGGGTCGCAGCAGTGCTCGCGTCGTCCCCTGCTTTCGCGCAGTGGCAGGACCTCAGCAAGGTGGAGATCAAGGCCACGAAGGTGGCCGGCTCCGTCTGGATGCTGGAAGGCTCCGGAGGGAACATCGGAGTCAGCGCCGGCGAAGACGGCATCGTGATGGTGGACGACCAGTTCGCCCCGCTGGTTCCCAAGATCAAGGCTGCTCTGGCGAAGATCTCCCAGAAGCCCGTTCGCTTCCTCGTCAATACGCACTGGCACTTCGACCACGTCGGCGGGAACGCCGGCATGGCGGACACCGCGGCGATCCTCGCCCACGAGAACGTGCGCAAGCGGATGCAGGCGGGCGCGGAGGTGCCCGCTTTCAACCTCAAGATCGAGCCTGCCGAGTCGCGCGCCCTGCCTGTCCTCACCTACCAGCGCGACGTCACCATCTGGCTGAACGGCGAGCCCGTCCGCGCGCTGCACGTCCTGCCGGGGCACACCGACGGCGATACGGTGGTGTTCTTCACCAAGAGCAACGTCGTGCACATGGGCGACGACTTCGTCACCTATGGCTTCCCTTTCGTCGATCTGGACAGCGGCGGCAGCGTGCGCGGGATGATCGCCGCGATCGACGAGCTGCTGCCGCAGATCCCTACCGACGCGAAGATCATCCCGGGCCACGGCCCGGTCTCGACTGTCGCGGACCTCAAGAAGTTCCGCAACCGGCTGGACGAGATCGTCGCGCTGGTTGCCCGGGGCCTCAAGAGCGGCAAGACCGTCGAGCAGATGCAGAAGGAGAAGCTGCTCGCCCCCTACGCCGACTGGGAGGGCGGATTCTTCAAGGCCGACCAGTTCATCGCCGTCGTCGCCCGGGACTTGCAGCAGGCCCCGACGCCAGCCGCGCCGAGCGGGAGCGCCGCGAAGAAGTGAGCGCCGGGGCGCTCATCCGAGCGTCGGGGGGGTCGGCTCGGTGATGGGGCCGAGCTTGCGGAACTTGCGGTAGCGATCCTCGACGATCTGGTCGGGGCCCATCTCCCGCAATTCGCGCAGGTGGCGGCGGAGGGCGTCGCGCAGCCTCGCCGCGGTGAGGTCCGGATCGCGGTGCGCGCCGCCGGCGGACTCCTCGACCAGCTCCTCGACGATGCCCAGCTCGTACGCATCGCGCGCGGTCAGCTTCAGCGCCTCGGCCGCCTTCTGGCCCTTGCTCGAATCGCGGTAGAGGATGGCCGCGCAGGACTCGGGCGAGATCACCGAGTACCAGCTGTACTGCAGCATGAGCAGGCGGTTGCACACGCCGATGGCCAGCGCGCCGCCCGAGCCGCCCTCCCCGATGACCACCGAGATGACCGGTACTTGTAGCGCGGCCATCTGCTCCAGGCAGACGGCGATCGCCTCCGCCTGCCCTCGCTCCTCGGCGTCGATCCCCGGGTAGGCGCCGGGGGTGTCGATGAAGGCGATCACCGGCCGATCGAACCGCTCCGCCAGCTTCATCAGGCGCAGAGCCTTGCGATAGCCCTCCGGGCGCGGCATCCCGAAGCTGCGCAGGAGGTTCTCCTTGGTGGATCTGCCCTTCTGCTGCCCGAGGAGCAGCACCGGCTCGCCGTCGAACCGCGCCAGCCCGCCCACCAGCGCCTGGTCGTCCCCGAAGGACCGGTCGCCGTGCAGCTCGACCCAATCGGTGAACAGCCGCTGGACGTAGTCCAGCATGTAAGGCCGGCTCGGATGCCGCGAGAGCTGCACCACCTGCCAGCGGGTCAGCTCGGCGAAGATCTCCTGCTGCAGCTTGGTGCAGCGCTTCTCCAGCCGGCGGATCTCGCCGTCCAGCGCATCGGCGTCGCCCGAGGCGGTGCCCGTGGCCGCGTGCCGCTTCAGCTCGGCGAGCTTCTGCTCCAGCTCCAGGAGGGGCTTTTCGAACTCCAGCGCGAAGGTGCTCATCGTCTCGAGGCGCCCTCGTACCATTGCGCCGCCTGGGCGCAAAGCCGCGCCGCGTCGGGGGGCCACGCGGGGGCGGGCGCGCCGTACTCCTTGGTGAACCAAGTCCTTTGGCGTTTCGCGTACTGGCGCGTGCGGGCGGCCACGCGCTCTTCGGCCTCCTCCCGGGTGCACCGATCAGCGAGCGCGTCCGCCATCTCGCCGTACCCGATGATCTTGAGGGCCTTGCGGGCGCCCGGGACACGCTCGCAGCGGTCGATCAGCCACCGCGTTTCCCGCTCCAGCGCGCCCGACTCGAACAGCGCGCGCGTCCGCCGGGCGATGTTTTGCTGTAGCACCTCGCGCGGCGGCGCGAGATGCACGACGAGCGCCGGATAGCGCTCCTCCGCGAAGGCGTGCTCGCGCTGCAGCTCGGACAAGCGGCGCCCTACGAGCGCGTGCACCTCCAGCGCGCGCTCGATGCGAACGCGGTCGTTCGGGCGGATCGCGCGGGCAGCGTCCGGATCGACCAGCGCGAGGCGCGCGTGCAGGGCGGGGAGCCCCTCCTCCTCCAGCTCGCGGCGGAACTGGTCGCGGAACCCGGTCGAGGCGCCGGGCGCGTCGAGCAGCCCGCGCAAGAGCGCCCGGACCCACAAGCCCGTCCCGCCGGCAACGATCACGCGCTTGCCGCGCCGATCCACCTCCGCGATGGCCGCGTCGGCCAGCTGCACGAAGCGGGCGGCGTCGAGCTGCTCCTCGGGCTCGGCCACGTCCAGCAGGTGATGAGGCGCCGCCGATCGCTCCTCGGGGCTCGGCTTGGCGGTGCCGGCGTCGAGCCCGCGGTAGCACTGCTGCGAATCGGCCGAGACGATCTCGGCGCCCAGCTCCCGCGCCAGGGCGCAGGCCAGCGACGTCTTGCCGGACGCGGTCGGTCCGACCACGACGAGGAGGGGCGAGGTCATCGCTGGTCCGGGACGTCCCCGCCCGCCGACCATCCCGGACTGCCGTCCAGCCGATCGACGCGGCGCACCTGGCTTTGCGGTCCGATGCGCAGACCGTCGCCCTTGGAGACCACTCCGCCGAGCAGCACGAGATCTCCGCGCCCGAGCCGATCGAAGTCCGCATTGCCGGGCGCCTCGTCGCGGTCGAGGCGCCCCACCGGCATCCTCCCCTGGTCGCTGCAGACGAACAGCCGCTTCTTCCCCTTTTCCGGCTGCGGCACGCCGACCACGCGCCACACGTCGCGCGGAGGCGGCGCCACGCCGCGGGTCAACACCAGCGGGGCGTAGGCCAGCTCCTCGTCGGCGCGCAGGCCGAGCTCGGCGGCGAGCTGCGCCAGGTGCGGCGGCGGCTCCCATGCGTGCTGCGCGGTGCACCAGTCGCGCGGGTGCGCGAGCGCCGGGCACGGCCGCTGCGTCAGGCACGGGGCCGCGGCCATCCACCCTCCTCTGCGCAGCAGCCCGTCCCGCACCTCGAGCAGAGCGCGTCCCGTCTCCCGCAAGGCCGGCTCGACCAGCAGCACCGCGCCTGCAGGGGCGACGGGAAGCGCTTCGATCAGCGGAACCCGGGACGCGCCGGGCAGCTCCGAGAGCGCATTCGCAACCACGGCCACGTCGAAGACGCCCTCCAGGCGAGGCAAGCCATGCTGGAGATCCGCTTCTTGCGTCCGGACGAGATCCTCCGAGAGCGCTCGCGCCTCAAAGAGCGCCGCGGTGCTCGCGTCGAGAGCCAGCGCGGTCCCGCCCAGCGCATCGAGCAGCGCGAGCGCGGCGGGCGCGGGGCCAGCCGCCACGTCGAGGATGCGCGGCCGCCCGGGCAAGGCTCGCAACGCCCCAGCCGACCGCGCCAGCGCGAGCATCGCCTGGACCTTCGCGTAGGTCTGCGGCCACCACCAGAGGAGGTACGCGCCGAGGTGCGCGGGCTCATCGTACGTGCCCGCGCGCGCCAGCTCGCGCCCGCCCACCAGGCCCTGGTGCAGCGCCTCGACCACCCGGGCAGCGTGGCGCAGCTCGGCCGGAGCGAGCCGATCGGCCGGCCCGGGCGGAAGACCGAGCAGCGCGCGGGCGCGGCGGAGCAGAGCAGGGACGCGCCGGGACAGGGTCACGGCGGCGGAGCATAACCCCGGAGGCTCTTCAGCCGGGGCGCGGCGATTCGATGCCGAGCTCGCGCAGCGCCGCGCGGAATTCCGGCGGGAGCGGCGCCTCGCAGCGCACGGCCACGCCCGTGCGGGGATGGGTGAAGCCCAGCACCGCCGCGTGCAGCGCCTGCCTGCCGATCGCCGCGGATGCCCGCCGGGCAGGAGCGTCCGGCCGCAGCCGCGCTTCGCGCTTGCGCCCGCCGTACAGCGCGTCGCCCAGCAGGGGATGGCCGGCGTCGGCGAAGTGGGCGCGGATCTGGTGGGTGCGCCCGGTGAGCAGCTCCACCTCGACCAGCGCGGCGCCGGAAGCCCGCCCCAGCACGCGCCACCGCGTCACGGCGCGCCGCCCCTCGCGCACGCGCGAGCTGAACCGCTTGCGATCCACCGGGTGCCGGCCGTGCAGCGTGTCGAGCTCTCCCGAGTCCGACGGCACGCCGTGCACGATGGCCAGGTAGCGTTTCTCCACCCGCCGCGACTTGAACTCCGCCTGCAGACCGCGCAGCGCGGGCTCGGTCTTCGCCACCACCAGGCACCCGGAGGTCTCCTTGTCGAGGCGGTGCACGATCCCGGGACGCAGCTCGCCTCCGATCCCGGCCAGCCCGCGGACCTGGTGCAAGAGGCCGTGGACCACGGTACCGGAGGAGATGCCCGCGCCCGGGTGGACGGCCATTCCGGCGGGCTTGTCGATCACGAGGAGGTCCTCGTCCTGGTAGAGGACCGGGAGCCGCAGGTCCTCGGGCAAGAGCGCGACAGGGCGGGGCTCGGGGACGCGCACTTCGATCTCCGCGCCGGCCCGGGGCCGCAGGGACGGCTTGGCCACGGCGCCTCCCACGCGCACCGCGCCTTGCGCGATGAGCTGCTGCAGCCGCGCGCGCGACAGCTCGGGCAGGCGCGCGGCGAGGAGCTGGTCGAGGCGCTTTCCGGCCTCGCCCGCCTCGACCCGCAACTGGACTACGGCGGATTCCATGACAGCCGCGCCGTGAGCTCGAGCGCCGCCCGAGACGGCGGCGACCGGGCTCACCAGATCTTCGACTTGATGTTGCCCTTGCGCGCCAGGATGACGTCGACCAGGGCCCGCTCGAAGAAGTTCGTGCTCGCGTAGAGCCTGGGGTCCACGCGGCCCTCGTAGTGCGCGCGGCCCTCCTCGATCTCGTCGGCCAGCACGGTGAAGAAGGTATCGTTCTCGATCCCTTCCTTGATCTTCGCCTCGTTGTAGAGCGAGAGGTCGGAGGCGATGGCGCGCGCCAGCCGGTTGGCCGCCTCGGGCGTGTCGATCACCGTCGCCATGGGCGGAATCTACCGCACGGCCCCGCCAGGGTCACGAAACGGTCGGCGCACGCCTCCGCACGCGCACCTTGCCCTACTCGGGGGCCAGCTCGACGTTCCAGTAGGCCAGGTCGGCCGTGTTCAGGAAGGGCAGCCACTGCGTGTAGAAGCGCCCGGTCCTGGGCGGGCCGCGGAAGAAGGGGGTCCATCTCGGCCGCACCGCAGCGCGCAGGAGCTTCATGTGCGCCTCGTCCGGCGTCCGGCCTCCCTTCCTCAGATTACAAGGCACGCAACTGCAGACGACGTTTTCCCAGGTCGTCAGGCCGCCCCGGCTGCGCGGCACGATGTGATCGAGGTTCAGCTCGGCGCGCGCGGGCGTGCGCCCGCAGTACTGGCAGGTGTTCCGGTCGCGGGCGTAGATGTTCAAGCGCGAGAAGCGCACCTTGGCGCGCGGCAGGTGATCGTAGGCCTGCAGCAGGATGACCCGCGGGACGCGCAGGCGCCGCGACGAGGTCCCGATCGACTCCTCGTGGATGGCGACCGCCAGCTCGGCCCAGGACTCGAAATCGAACGTCTGGTACTGCTCGTCGACCGCCTTGGCAGCGCCGCGGTAGAGCAGGATGATGGCTCGGCGCACGCTGGTCACGTGCACCGGCTGGTAGAGGCGGTTCAGGACCAGCACGCTCGTCGAGAGCACTTACACCTCCGTTCCGTCCGGCGCCTCGACGCCCCCGGAGTGAAGACCTAGTGTACCGCGTGCCAAGGGTTGCTCGCTTGCCCGCGCGCACGCCCTGGCGACCGCGGCCGCCAGGTCTCCTACATCCGCGGTGCACCGGACGTCGAGCACCACACGGTCGTCCCGCAGCAGCCCGATCACCGGCGGCTCGCCGCGGCGCAGCTCCTCGAGCAGGTCCGCGCCGCGTTCGACCGCCACGCCGAAGCCCGGCAGCCGCGCGAGCGGCATCGAGCCGCCGCCCACCCTTCCCTCGCTCTCCACCACGGCGCAAGCGATTCCGCGCTCGGTCAGGTCCAGCGCCAGGCGCGTGGCCCGCTGCGAGAGCTGGTCGGCGCTAACGCCGAGCGCTTCGTTGACCGGCAGCTCGGCGGCGCGGCCCGCCCGATACAGCTTCAGGGTGGCTTCCAGGGCAGCGATCAGCATCCGGTCCGCGCGCAGCGCCCGCGCCAGCGGGTGCTTGCGGCAAGCGTCGACCAGGTCGCGCCGCCCCAGCAGGATGCCCGCCTGCGGACCGCCGAGCAGCTTGTCGCCGCTGACCAGGACCAGGTCGGCGCCGTCCGCCAGCGATCGGGAAGCGGTGGTCTCGGAAAGGCCTTCGGGCAGCTCCAGCGCGCCGCTGCCCAGGTCGTGCAGGAGCGGGACGCCCCGCTGCCGGGCCAGCGCCGCGAGCTCCGCGACGGTCGCCTCCTGCGTGAAACCGACCAGCGCGAAGTTGGAGCGGTGCACGCGCAAGAGCAGCGCGCGCGGGAGCCCGTCCAGGGCCGCGGCGTAGTCGGAGAGCCGGGTCCGGTTGGTGGTTCCCACCTCGACGAGGCGGCACCCGGACTGGGCGAGGATCTCGGGGACGCGGAAGCCGCCGCCGATCTCCACCAGCTCGCCTCGCGAGACGACCGCCGCGCCACCGCTGCCGAGCGCGGCCAGGGCCAGGAGCGTCGCGCCGGCGCAGTTGTTCACGGCGTGCGCGGCCTCGGCGCCGAACAGCTCGCACAGGAGAGGCTCCACGGCCGCGCTGCGGTGCCCGCGGCGGCCGGTGTCCAGGTCGAGCTCCAGGTTGGAGTAGCCGGAGGCGACCTCGGCGACGCGCGCGATCGCGTCCGGATGCAGGGGGGCGCGGCCGAGGTTGGTGTGCAGCACCACTCCGGTCGCGTTGATCACCCGCCGCAGGCGCGGAGCTGCCTCGCGCTGCGCCCGGGTGAGCACCTCCTGGTCGGGCACCAGCTCGCCCTGGCCATTGGCCCCGCCGGAGAGGATCCGCTCGCGCGCGGCGGCGATCGCCTGCCGGACGGCGGCCTTGACCGCGGCGCGCCCCACCCGGGCTTCGAGCGCGCGCACCGCCGGGCGCGAGAGCACCTCGTCCACGCTGGGCAGATCGCGCAGGCGGCCTCTGGCGTCCTCCATGGCAAAAACCTAACCCGGCCTGCGCCGCTCCGCCAACCTGCGGTACGCTGAATCGATGCGGGTCGCGCTCGCCCTGCTCCTCTGCTGCGCCTGCAGGACGCCGGCCAGACCGCCCCCGCCCAGCGAAGACGAGCTCGATTTCCACCGCCGTTCCCTGGTGGTCGATACGCACTCCGACGTGACCGAGGCGGTCCGCTACGAGCAATACGACCTGGGCGTCCTGCACCAGGATCACCACCAGGACATCCCGCGCATGCGCCACGGCGGACTTTCGGCAGAGTTCCTGTCCATCTTCGTGCAGCCGGGCAGGTTCCGCGCCGAGCAGTTCTTCGACGAGGCGCAGACGCAGATCGACGCGGTACGAAAAGCCGTGGCGGCCCACCCGGCGGAGCTGGCGCTGGCGCGCACGGCCCGGGAGGTCCGGGAAAACGCGGGCCGGGGCCTGATCAGCGTCCTGCTCGGAGTCGAGGGAGCGCACATGCTCCTCCCCGGGACCGAGGACGAGCAGCTGGACCACCTGCGCGTGTTCGCCTTCCAGGGCGTGCGCTACCTCACCTTGACCTGGGCGAGCTCGAACCCGGTCGGCGGATCGTCCGGCGACGACGGCGAGACGCAGGGGCTGACGGGCCTGGGTCGCCGGGTGATCGGGGAGATGGAGAAGCTCGGGGTGATGGTCGATCTGGCCCACGCCTCGGACCCGCTCTTCTGGGACGCGCTGCGGGCGGTGACCAGGCCGGTGCTGGTCTCGCACTCCTCGTCGCGCGCCCTCGCGAACCATCCGCGCAACCTCACCGACGCGCAGCTCAAGGCGGTGGCGCGCAACGGGGGCGCGACGTGCGTGAACTTCTCCCGCGGGTTTTTGGACGACGCGTTCCGCAAGGCGGCGATCCCGGTGGCGAACCAGACCAGGGACCTGCGCACGTCCGACCGCCGCAAGGCGTTCCAGGCCGCCAACCTGCCCGACGTGCCGGTCTCGCGCCTCATCGATCACATCGAGCACATGGTGGCGGTGGCCGGCGCGGACCACGTTTGCCTCGGCTCGGACTTCGACGGCGTGCCGATGGTCCCCTCGGGCCTGGAGGACGTGAGCAAGCTGCCCGTCATCACCTCCGAGCTCCTCCGCCGCGGCATGCCCCGCCCCGACATCTCGAAAATCCTCGGCCTCAACGTCCTCCGAGTCCTCGAGGCGAACGAACGCCGCTGATCTGGGACTAGAAGCGTTGCACGCAGAGCACGCGGAGCGCGCAGAGATTTTCTTTTTCAAAAAACCAACTCTGCGCGCTCTGCGTGCTCTGCGTGAACCAGCAGTTCAGGCACCGCGGCGTGGATCGCGGATGTCGCGGCTGCCCTGTTGGGGCTTCTGGGGGGTGGCGAGCTCCTGGCCGAGTTGGGGGGCGCGGGAGGTGCCGGAGCCGTAGAGGTACTGGTAGGCGGCGAAGCTGCGCAGGCATCGCTTCACGTAGGCTCGCGTCTCGTCGAGGGGGATCTCCTCGACGAAGGCGTCGAGCGGCAGTGCGCCGCGCGCCTTCATCCACCCCGCCACCGCGCCCGGGCCGGCGTTGTACGAGGCGAGCGCCAGCGCCGGATGGTGGAAGCGCCGGTACATCTGTCCCAGGTACGCGGCGCCGATGCGGATGTTCACCTCGGGGTCGACCAGTCGCTCCGTGGTGTAGCCGCGCAGCTTCAGGCGCTGCGCGATCTCTCGTGCAGTCGACGGCATGAGCTGCGTCAGGCCCAGAGCGCCCGCCGAGGACAGCGCGGCCGGATCGAGCGCGCTCTCCTCCCGCATCAGCGCCTGCAGCAGATCGGCGGGGATCGAGGCGTGGTGCGCCGCCTTCGCGATCTGGTCGCGGAAGGCGAGCGGGTACGCCAGTCCCGCGGCGCGCAGGGCGAGCGGCTCGGAGGTCCGCCGGAGCAGCCCCCGCAGCTCGGTGCGGATGAGCGCGTGCGCGTTGCGCAGGTCACCGGCGCGCGCGGAGAGGTCCGCCAGCAGCACCAGCCCCTCCTCGCCTTCCAGTCCCAGAGCCCGGGCGGGGGCGCGGTCGACGGCGAGCAGCTCGCGCGCGGCCTCCGGCCTCATCCCGAGCCGCAGCAACTCGACCGCGGCGAGCAAGTGTGGGTCGCGCGCCAGGGCGCCGGCGCGCAGCGGCGCGCGCGAGCGCAGCATCGCCGCGATGCGCGGAGTCTCCTCTTCCTCGAGCGCCCGGAGCCGCTCCGGGTCGAGCTGCGCCAGGCGCCCCCGCGCCAGCAGCCCGTGATAGGTGAGCGGGCGCAGCTCGACCAGCCAGATCAGATCGGCCCGGGCGGCCTCGCGCGACGCGGCGCGCGCGGCGTCGCTCTCCGCGCCGTCCGGCTCGAGCAGCGCGCGGGCGCGCCAGTACCGGGCGCGCTCCTCCTCGGCGCCGTCCAGGTCGGGATGCGCGGCCAGCTCGTCGAGGAAGATCACGCCCTGCCGCGGATGTCCCTCGGCGAAGTGCGACCAGAAGAGGCGGAACTGCGCCTCGGTGCGCAGGTCGCTGCCGGGGTGGTGCTCGACGATGTCGTGCAAGAACGCGCGCTCGCCGGCATGGTCGCCCGCTCGCCGGCGCGCCAGCGCCTGCGCGAAGATCGCGTCGTCCGAGAGAGTGGACCCCGGGAAGTTCCGGTGCAGCGCCTCCCAGAGCGAGGCGACCTGCGCGTCCTGGGCCATGGTCTGCAGTTGCGCGAGCAGGTAGAGGGCCCGCGCGCGCAGATCGGGATCGGCGCAGCGCAGCACCACCGGCGCCAGCGCCGCGCGGGCCTTGCCGTAGTCGCGCTCCTTGCGCAGGGCACGTCCCCGGTCGAGCCCGGCGCGGCAGGCCAGCGGGTCCGCCGGCTCCTGCGGGACCCGCGAGACGTCTTCGGCCGTCGGCTGGTGCTCGACCGGCAGGCCGCCCGGGGCGAGGAGCGAAAGCGCCGCCTTGAGCAGCGCCGCGGGCGTCCGGTCGCCGGGGCACCCGCCCAGGCAGAGCGAGGGGAGCTTGAGGCGCGAGAGCTGGTCGAGCGCCTCGCGGTTGCGGTGCGCGTCGAGCAGCGTCTCGGCGCGGCGGACCAGCTTCACGGGCGGGATGGGCTCGCCCGGGCCCAGCTGCCGCTCTCTCGCGCGCGCCGAGTCGGCGGCCGGCGAGAGCGGGTGATCCAGCCAGGCGGCGCGCCAGTGCGCCCGCGCTTTCTCCTTGGCGCCCGCGGCGAGCTGCGCGTCGCCGGCGAGGAGATGGGCGGTCGCGACGTCGGCCCGCACCTTGCCGCTGAAGATCGGCTCCAGCACCTCTTCGACCTGCGCCGCCAGGCGCGGGCCGGCGACATGCGCCTTCTGGAGCTGGCGAGCGCGCTCCAGCACCGCCTGGTCCGCATCGACGTACCGGGCCGGGACCTGCGCGAGCAGCCGATCGGCGGCGGCCACCTCTCCGCCGTCGATGGCGCACAAGGCGGCGAGGTGCAGCGCGCGGTCGGCGAGCGGTCCGCCGCCCGCCGCCAGCTCTTCGAAGGCCGCGCGCGCCGCCCGCGGCCGGTCCGCCGCGCGCAAGGCGAGCGCCCGTAACCAGCGCGCCGGGAAATCCTCCAGCCGCCGGGGGAGGAGCTTCAGCGCCTGGGCGGCGCGGCCCGCCTGCAACGCCTCCGCGGCCCGCCTCAGCGGCCCCGCGGCGAACCACGAGGCCAGCTCGGCCTCGCCGTACCCGGCGGCGGACGCGGTCTTTGTCTCCGGTTGCGCGACCTTTGTCGCTGGCTCCTGCGCGGCCTTAGTCTCGGGCTCCTGCGCGGCCTTTGTCTCGGGCTCCTGCGCGGCCTTTGTCGCGGGCGGGGCGGCGTTTCCCTCGGGCTGGGTGGCGTTTCCCTCGGGCTGGGCGGCATCGCCCTCCGGCTGCGCGACCTTTCCCTCGGGCTGCGCGGCAGCATCTTCCGCGCGCAGCCGAGCCGTGCCGAGCGACACGAGGGCAAGCAGGAGGACCGTTCTGGAGACGGGCATGGCGCGTTCAGGAAGGTAAGGAACTGTGGCACCCGCCCAGGGCGGAGTCCAGTTCGGGAACCACGCGCGCAACGCCCTGCATTCCACGACTGAACGCGACCCACCCGCGTGTTACCCTCGGAAAGCGTGGACGCACGGACACAGAGCGCGTTGCTCGCCGCCATCGTCACCCTGGCGCTGGCGGTGGCGATGCTGCTGCGCAAGGGCCGCACGCGCCTGTGGACGGCGTTTGCGCTCCTGAACGTCGCGCTGCTCGTCTACGAATTGGGCGATTTCCTCGCCGGCGTCCTGCACCTCGCCTGGCCGCTGCGGCTCACGCTGGTGGCGGCGGGATTCGTGCCCAGCGCCGTCCTCGGCTTCCTGGTCGAGTTCCAGGGAGACGCGGGACGCGGGCTGGGACTGCGGCGGCTGGGCACCGCGTCCGGCCTGGTGACCCTGGCCCTGGCGCTTTCGCCCATCGCGCTGCATCCCTGGGTGCGCATCACCGTCGCCAGCGCGGTCTTCCTCCAGCTCACCGCGGCCGTCTCGCTCCTCTACGCGCGCATGCGCCGCGCCGCCAGCCGCACGGAACGCGCCCGACTCTTCTACCTGTGGGTCGGCGCCGCGCTGTGCGTCGGCCTCACCTTCGGCGAGCTGCTCATCCGGCTCGCCGGGTGGCCGCCGCCGCCGTTCGCCAACGTGGCGCTGACCATCTACCTCTACTTCCTCTCGCAGACGATCCAGCGCCACCGGCTGCTCGATCTGAACGAGCTGCTCGGGAAGATCGTCGTGCTCGCCAGCGTCGGGCTGGTGCTGGCCGCCATCTACGGGCTCCTGGTGCGGTGGACCGGCGGGGGGAGCACGGGGCTCTTCCTCTTCAACACACTGGTCGCCTCGTTCGTGATCCTCATCCTCTTCGAGCCGCTCAAGGCGAAGGTCGAAGAGCGCGTGCTGGCCCTCTTCTTCGCCGAGCGGTTCCAGCTGGTGCAGGCGCTGCAGACGCTGCGCACCCGGATGGCGAGCGTGGTCGACGTCCGGCGGCTCGGCCAGGTGATGCTGGACGGGATCTACGAGACGAGGCGCGTGACGCACGCGTCCTTGTACCTGCTCAGCGACGACGGGCTCGGCTACCGGCGGCTCGACCACCGCGGACCCGTGCCCGCCCCGTACATCGACGCGGCCACCGCTCGCGTGCTGGTGCAGAGCGCGCAGGCCGGCCAGAAGGCGCAGCTGGTCGAGCTGGTGGAACGGAGGCTCGCCGAGCTGCGGCAGCTCCTCCCCGACGAGGAGGAGGGGCGCACGCCGGCAGAGCGCGACCCGCGCGCGGAAGCTCTCGCCGAGGAGCGTTCGCGCCTGTCGGAGCTGGGCGCGGCGATGGCGGCGATGCGCGCGGGAGTGACCATCCCGCTCGTGGCCGGGCAGCGAGTGGTCGGGTTCCTCTGCCTGCTCGACGACCGCGTGCCGGAGGCGTTCGCCTCCGACGAGCTGGCCGCCATGCTGCAGGTGGGCGAGCAGGCCGCGATCACCATCGAGAACAGCCGCCTCTACGAGCGCATGAAGGAGCGCGACCGCCTCGCCGCCCTGGGCGAGATGGCGGCCGGGCTGGCGCACGAGATCCGCAACCCGCTGGGCGCCATCAAGGGCGCCGCGCAGTACCTCGACCCGGCGTCGCTGCGCGAGGGGGACGCGGAGATCCTGCAGATCATCGTCGAGGAGGTGAACCGCCTCGACGGCGTGGTGGCCCAGTTCCTCGATTACTCGCGCCCGATGAGCCCCGGGGCGACCGAGAAGCTGACGCCGACCGACTTGAACGACGTCCTCTCGCGCACGGTGAAGCTCATCGAGGGGTCGCTGCCGCCCAACGTGCGCCTGGAGCTGTCGCTGGAGCCCGAGGTGCCGCGCATCCTGGGCGACGCGGAGCAGCTCAAGCAGGTGTTCATCAACCTGGCGCTCAATGCGGTGCAGGCGATGCCCGACGGCGGGCGCCTTGCCGTGCGCACCCGCAGGCCCCGGCAGCCGCTCGAGCTGGGCCTTTCCGACGCGTCCCCGCGCTACGCCGCCGACCAGGTCGAGGTCCGGTTCGCGGACACCGGCGCCGGGATCCCGGAAGAGGCGAAGGACCGCATCTTCATCCCGTTCTATACGACCAAGTCCAAAGGCACCGGCCTGGGCCTGGCCATCTCGCAGCGGATCGTGAAGGCGCACGGCGGCAGCATCGAGGTGCAGAGCCGCCTCGGCGAGGGCAGCGAGTTCATCCTCCGCTTCCCGTCCGCCACCGCGGTCGACGTGGCCGGCCGCCTGGGCCTCAC
>DASQBG010000224.1:0-1960 GCA_035635335.1 Myxococcales bacterium
TCGGCGGCGCAGTACCCGTACCAGGGCAGGAGGAGAAGGCTCGAGTCCACGTCGCCGCCCGCCAGCGTGCGCGTGTAGCTCTGGAGCTGCTCGCTCCAGCCCAGCGTCTCCACCTCGAAGCGGATGAGGTCCCGGGCCCGCTTGAACTCGGCCGCCGGCGCGCCGGGCAGGTGACCCTTCTCGTGCAGCTCGCAGAGCCTGTGCAGCGCGGACCAGCAGAGGACGCGCGAGTGCGTGAAGTGGCGTGGGATGCCGCGGATCTCCCAGATGCCCTGGTCCGGCTCGCACCAGCTGCGCGCCACTTCGCGTCCGAAGTGGCAGAGGAGGTCGGCGATCGACCGGTCGAACGCGCCGCCGCTGCGGATGAAGTAGGCGGCCGCCTCGACCACCTCGCCATAGGTGTCGAGCTGCACCTGGGACATGGCGGCGTTTCCGACCCGCACCGGCCGGGCGCCTCCGTATCCCGCCAGGTGCGGGAGCTCCCGCTCCGGAGCAGGCTTCCGGCCGTAGAGGTCGTACAGGACGCGCAGCTTCGGCAGGGAGAGGCTGGTGGCGTTGAGCAGCCAGCTCATGAAGGTGTCCGCTTCGGCGATGTGCCCCAGGCCGAAGAGCGCCCGGGCGGTGAGCGCCGCGTCGCGCAGCCAGCAGAAGCGGTAGTCCCAGTTGAGATCTCCCCCGAGGCGCTCCGGGAGCGACGTCGTCGGCGCGGCCACGATCGCCCCGGAAGGCGCGTACTGCAAGAGCTTCAGCAAGAGAGCGCTGCGCACCACCAGGTCGCGCGCCGGTCCCTCGTAGCGCGTGCGGGACGCCCACTCGCGCCAGAGGCGCAGCGTCTCCTCCAGCACCAAGGCGCAGCGCTCCGCGGTCGGGGGCGGAAGCGTCGCCGGAGCGCAGTTCGCGTAGCCGAGCGAGAAGTGCAGCTCCTCGCCGGATCGGATCCGGATGCGGGCCTCGCCCTCGGGGCCCAGCGGCGCATCGGTGAGCAGCGTGAGCAGCCGCCCGCGCCCCGCATCCAGGCGCAGGCCGAGCTTGCCCAGGGTGCCGATCTCCGGCTTGAGGAGCGCGTACTCCGGGCGGGGATCGAAGACGATCTCCAGCTCCACCTCGCCGCGCTCGCACCGGGCGATGCGCACCAGCTCGTGTCCGCCGTGCGGGTGCGATCGCGCATCGACGCTGGTGTACACCGGCATGAAGTCGGTGAGGGTCAGCTCGCCGCCGAGGGCGAAGAAGCGGGTGCGCAGGACGTTGGTGTCGCCCAGGTAGGCGCGCTCGGAGCGGAAGGGCCGCCGGGGAGCGATCGAGAAGCGGCCGCCGCGATCCTCGTCGAGGATGGCAGCGAACACCGACGGGCTGTCGAACCGCGGCCAGCAGAGCCAGTCGAGAGAGCCGTCGCGGGAGATCAGGGCGGCTGACCGGCCGTCGCCGACGATGGCATAGTCCTGGATGGGCGTGGTCACGCAGAGGCCCGCTCGCGGTTGCCGGCCACGCGAGCGAGCACGACCGTCTCGTCGAAATAGAGAGCTTGTGCGAGCCGCGCCAGGGCCTCGTCGTCGTGCCGCCAGGTCCCCCCGCGGACGGCGGCCCAGAATGCGTTCTGGATGCTCCACAGATCGAAGTGCATGTCGAGGCGTATGGCGAGCGTGACCAGCTCGGCGACCTGCAGCGCCGCTTCCCGGCGCCCGGCGAGCGCGCGCTCGAAGAGGCCCCGCACCGCCGCCAGGTAGGGACCGCGGACCGCGTCCAGGTCGATGCGCGCCCCGAGGCGCTGCGCCAGCTGCTTCAGCGCCAGGAGCTCGCCCTGGGCGAGCCCGGGATCGAGCTTTCCCGCGGCGAGCCGCTGGGCCGCGTCCACTGCCTCGTGGGTCACGGCCACGTCCGCGGCGACCTGCAGCGGCCGCGGGACCGGGGAGTCGATCTCGCGCAGGAAGTCGATGAGCCGGCGGTTGGCGTCGTAGATCTG
>DASQBG010000225.1:0-6995 GCA_035635335.1 Myxococcales bacterium
GCGACGCAGAACGCGAACATCAGAACGCGTCCGCGGCGCTCAGGGCACGCGATTGAGCGAAGCTGCCGGCGCGCATCGAGACACGTGCTCGAAGTCGTCAATGGAAATAACGAAGCATCGGTCAGATGCCCGATGACCTGCATTTCACCTCGGGTGGCCAACTCGTCCCGGGACGAGTTGGAATGCTTCAACCGTTCCGTCACGCCATCCGCTTCCCGTTCTCTGCAGGGTAGAGCTTGATTGCGAGGGTGGCATCGAGCGCAGCGATCGCCTGGATTGACGAGGCGTCGATGAGGAAAGACGGCGCGTGGCGCGTGCCGCATGCGAACCCGATGTTGAAGCACCGCTTCGTGGCGCGCTGCCAGAGCCGTTTCGGTTCGCCGGACAGCCGCGAGATCGTCCTGGCCATGTGGCGGACTGTCGGGTCCACAAGCAACGCAGGATCGGACAGCTCCATCGACAGCATGTGCCTGCCCCGCACGCGGCCGCTGAACAGCACGAGCAGCGATGGAAGCGCGTCAGCGAGGCGCCCAAGCGGCTCGCGGGACTCGACATCGAGATCGACGTTCAGGAACTTGGGCTCTCGCCGGGTCATCCGGCACTCCTGTCGCACAACTCGTCCCGGGACGAGTCGCCTCCCCGGGCGCCGGGCCGGTCCACAGGGCGAGGCACAAGGCGGTAGGCGATCGTGCTCAGCGCCGCAGCAGGGCCATGTCCTTCTCCAGGGACAACGACATCTCCATGGAGTCGGCCCATTCGCCGGCGTCCTGGGTGACCAGCGCGGCGGCGGGATCCAGGATCCAGGCGCCCAGCGCCGTGGAGAAGAGGGCCACCAGGTTCTGGAAGGGGTGGACCCGGTTCTGGTCGTCCAGCTTGCCGCTCGCCACGGTGAGGAAGGTCTGCGACGACTGGAGCGCCTGCCGGGCCTCCATGCCCAGCTCGTCGTCCATGGTGGCCAGGTGGTCGACCAGCGCGAAGTGCGTGCTGGAGGGGTCGTCGAGCGCGAAGAGCTGCACCAGGCAGTCGTGCGGCTCGGAATCGGTGTACTCCCTCACCGTCACGCGCCAGGTGCGCTGCAGCTCCAGCTCCGCGGCGGTGGGGTTGCCGAGCGGCGTCAGCGTGAGCGAGGCGCCCTGGTCCTCCTCGCGCATCGCGGTGAGGCACACTCCCACCAGCCGCTCCAGCTCGTGCGGCCGCATCTGGCGCGGCGTGAGCATCCCCACCATGCGGGCGGGCTGCTCGGTATTCACGAGCGTCTGCAGGTAGATGTTTTCGGCCACTGTGCGTCCCCCCGGGCAGCATCCTCACGCGTGAAGGCCAAGTCAACCTCGGTCAGACCGCCTCGACGATGACCGAGAGTCCCTGCCCGACGCCCACGCAGAGCGTCGCGAGCCCGTACCGCCCGCCGCGCGCCCGGAGCGCGTGCACCAGGTGGGTCAGCAGCCGCGCGCCGCTCATGCCGAGCGGGTGCCCGATGGCGATCGCGCCGCCGTCCACGTTCACCCGATCCGGGTCGAGCTGCAGCTCCTGGATGACCGCCAGAGCCTGCGCGGCGAACGCCTCGTTCAGCTCGACCAGGTCGAGGTCGCGCAAAGTCAGCCCGGCCCGCGCCAGCGCCTTGCGCGTCGCCGGCACCGGGCCCATCCCCATCTCGCGCGGATCCACGCCGGCCGAAGCCGAGGCGACGATCCGCGCGAGCGGCGTCATGCCCAGCTCGCGCGCCTTGGCGCCCGAGGCGACGAGCACCGCCGCCGCGCCGTCGTTCAGCGAGGACGAGTTCCCTGCGGTGACCGAGCCGCCCTCGCGGAACACCGCCCGCAAGGCGCCGAGCTTCTCGAGAGAGGTGTCCGCGCGCGGGCCCTCGTCGCGCTCGACGGTGAGGTCGGCCTTGCGCTTCTCGGCCGACAGGTCGGCGAGACGGACGGGCAACAGC
The DNA here is from genome assembly GCA_035635335.1 of Myxococcales bacterium. Lineage (GTDB taxonomy): Bacteria > Myxococcota > Myxococcia > Myxococcales > 40CM-4-68-19 > VBKO01. The sequence goes on from DASQBG010000225.1 coordinate 1,934, forward strand.
TCCGCCGTGAGCGCTCCGGACCCGGCCGCCGCCACCGCCCGGCGGTGGGAGCGCAGCGCGAACTCGTCCTGCGCCTGCCGGGAGATCTTGTAGTGGGCGGCCACGTTCTCGGCGGTCTCGCCCATGCTCTCCAGCGGGATCCGCTCCGCCATGCGTGGGTTGGGGAAGCGCCAGCCCAGCGAAGTGTCCCAGCTCTGCAGCGACCCACCGGCATATCCGTCGGAGGGCTTGGCGACCGCCCACGGAGCCCGAGTCATGCTTTCCACCCCGCCTGCCACGACCAGCTCCGCCTCGCCCGTCTTGATCAGGCGCGCCGCCTGCGCCGCCGCTTCCAGGCCGCTCGCGCACAGCCGGTTCACCGTCACGCCCGGCACGCGGTCGGGCAGCCCGGCCAGCAGCACCGCCATCCGGGCCACGTTGCGGTTGTCCTCGCCGGCCTGATTGGCGCAGCCGAGGATCACCTCGTCGAGCTGCTCTCCCACGCCGCGGCCGACGCGGTCCAGCAAGGCACGCAAGGCGTATCCCGCCAGGTCGTCCGGCCGCACCGAAGCGAGCGCTCCCCGCAGCTTGCCCACCGGCGTACGCAGGGCATCGACGATCACCGCGTCCCGAGGTCCGATTTCCGCCACGTGGCCTCCCCGCGCGTCGCGCGCTACCATCCGCGCATGGTCCCACGCGAAGGCGATCCCGCACCCGATTTCACCCTCGAGGGCGTGCCCGAGGGGCGGTACCGCCTCGCCGACCAGCGGGGCAAGGTTGTCGTTCTAGCCTTCTATCCGGGAGATTTCACGCCCGTCTGCCTGCGCCAGTTGCAGCACTATGAACATCAGCGGGACAAGCTGGTCGCCACCGGCGCCACCCTGTGGGCCGTCTCCACCGACAAGCTGGAGAAGCACGAGCGGATGGCGAAGAGCTATGCCCTGAGCTTCCCCCTGCTCGCCGATCCGGAGGGCAAGGTGGCGGATTCGTACGGGGTCCGGTCGCTTTTGGGAACCGCGCGCCGGTCGGTCTTCCTCATCGATCCGAAGGGGATCGTGCGCTACCGCCACGAGGACCCGCTGTCCTTGTCCTACCGCAGCGTGGACGACATCCTGCAGGCGCTCCGGCAGAGCGGACTGGTCGGCGAGAAAGCTTGAGGCCTGGCGGTGCCAAGCCTCAAGCAAAAACCCTTTACTTCGTCGCGTCGTTCTTCGCCTTCTCGGCGCTGTCCTTGACGTCGTTCTTGGTTTGACGCGCCTTGGCCTTGGTGTTCCGCCCCGCCTTCTTCGCGTGGCGCTTGGCCTTCGTCGTGCCCGAGTCGGTGCCCAGCTTGTCCTTCGCGTCGTCGACGGTGTTCTTCATCGAGTTGTCGACGTCTTTCGCCTTGTCGTTGACCTTGTCGTTGTCCGCCAGCGCCGGAGCCGCCAGAGCGAGCGCCAGCGCACCGATGATGCCCTTCAGCATGTGGATCCCTCCTGTGGGGGAACCTGGGCATCGGATGTCCGGCTGACAACACACCGGCCGCCGGTGGGGCGGCCGTGCTTGGGCAAAAGAACGCGGGAGCGCCCGAACGGCCGGACGCTCCCGCCTCTGGTGCGAAACCATGCGGCTACTTCTTCGGCGCGTTCGGGTCGCTCGGGTTGGTGCTGGTGCTCGAGCCGTCGCTGGGCTTCATGGTGCCGTCGCCCGTCCCCGGCGCCTTGGAGGTGTCGGTGGTCGAGCCGGTGTGCGTGCTGTCCACCGGGCCCGTTGCCGGCGCCGACGGCCGGGTCTGATCGGTCGTCGAGCCGGTCGTGGTGCTCGAGCTGGAGCCGGCGGCGCTGGTGTCGCGATCGAGGTCGCGAGGCGCGCTCGCGTCGCTCGAGGTGGGCCGGCGGGACGAGCTGTCGGTCGCGCTGCGGCCGCTAGCGCGCCGCTTCGACTTCATCGCGCCCTGCTTGCTGCAGTCGCACTTGCATTCGTTGTCCTTCGCCATCGTCTCGGACGAGGTCGTGCTGCTGCCGGTCGAGGTGCCCGCCTGCGGCATCGTCTTGTCGGGCGGGGAAGCGGTGTCCTTCTTCGTGGACATGGTGGTCGAGCTGGGGCGATCTTCGGTCGTCTGCGCCGTCACGGCCGGGGCCGCGAGGGCGAGGGCCAGGATCGAGGTTGCAGCAAGCTTCATCGGTGCCTCCGTCAGGGTTGCAATTCTTCCCGATCACGGTGGCGACGACTTGCCCGAGGGACAACGCACGACCCCTCGGCAGGCACCCTCGGCGCGCGAGCGACCGGGCGCCGAAGCGGAAGAAGGCGAAGGGCGCGTGCCCTCCGCCTTCGACAGCGCAGCGCCGCCCCAGGGGCGGCGATCGGCGGCTACGCCGAGAAGCTCGAACCGCAGCCGCAGGTATGCTTGGCGTTCGGGTTCTTGAACGAGAACCCGCTCTGCCCGAACTGGCCCTCGACGTAGTCGATCTCGACGCCCATCAGGTACATCGAGCTCATCGGGTCGACGAAGCAGCGCACGCCCTTCACCTCGAAGATGAGGTCGCCGGCGCGCTGCTCCTTTTCGATGTCCAGGCTGTACTGGAAGCCCGAGCAGCCGCCGCCCACCACCGCGACGCGCAGGCCGGAGCCCTGCAGGCTTTCGCGCTCGATGGTCTCGTTCACCATCGCGGCGGCCCGATCGGTGAGGCGCACAGGCGTGGGCGGCTCGCTGGGCGAGGTAGTCTGCAGCGCGACGTTCTGGGTGGTCTCCATCGTCATGCGTCCTTTCCGGGTCGGTCCAAGGATCTCCAATATAACGTCCTGCAGCAAGACCGCAAACCAGCCGCAGCCTTATTCGGCGGCGCTGTGCTTATAGCGTGGGCTTGCGGCCCTCTCTACGGCTTCACCGACCGGCCTCCGTCCACCGCCAGGACCTGGCCGGTGACGAACGGCTCGGTGGCGAGGAACAGCACCGCCCGTGCCACTTCCTCCGGAGTCCCGATCCGGCCGGCCGGGATGCGGGACAGGATGCGCTCGCGGCGGGGGCCTGGGAGGGACTCGGACAAGAGGATCGCCCCGGGTGCGACCGCGTTGACCCGCACGTCCGGCGCCCACTCCAGCGCGAGCTGGCGCGTGAGCGCGGCCAGCCCGGCTTTGGACGCGGCGTAATGTGCGGTCCGCTCCCACACCTGGGCGGTGCCGCAGAGATCGAGGAGGTTCACGATGCTGCCCTGCCGTTCGCGCAGGTGCGGCCAGGCTGCCCGGGCCAGCTGGAACGGGCCGGACAGGTTCGCGGCCAGCAGGGCGTCGAAGCGGGCGCGCGTCAGCTCCGCGGCCGGCGCTTCCTCGAACTGCGCCGCGTTGCAGACGAGCGCGTCGAGTCGCCCGTGCGCGTGCACCGCCTGGGCGACGATGCGCTCCGGATCGCCGTCGCGGGCCTGGTCACCCTGCACCAGCGCGGCGCGCACTCCCAGCGCCCGGATCTCGGCCGCCGCCTCCTGAGCCTGCGCCGCCGAGCTGCGGTAGTGCACCACCACGTCCGCCCCCGCCTCGGCGAACGCCCGGGCGATGGCGCGCCCGATGCGCACCGCGCCGCCGGTGACCAGCACCGAGCGGCCGCGCCAACTGTCCCGCGGCTCGTCCATCCGGCGCGAGCGTAGCATGTTGACAGCGGCGGTCGCGCCGAGCACGTTGCCCATCCGCGATGGGGAAGAGGAACAAGAAGCGCGACGCGGCCCCGGAACCGACGAGCAGCGACGCGCGCACGACCTCGCCCTCGAACCCGCCCACGACCCCGACCTCAACCCCGACCCCGACCTCAACCCCGACCCCGACCTCAACTTCAAGCCCCGACTCGACCGCGCCCAGCCGCCAGCAGCCAGCCGAATCCGCGCCGCCCCCCATCTCCTCCGCGCGCCTCCCGCTGCTCGATCTCCCCCCAGGCGAGCTGGGTGCGTTCTTCGAGCTGTGCTTTCCCGACAAGCGCCTGGTGGCGCTCTGCCACGAGCTGAAGCTGCACACGCCGGGATATCGGCTCGAGGCCCTGCCGCCCGATCAGGTCGCGCGCGTACTGGCGGACGAGTACCTGGCGGCCAAGGACGTCCGGCCCCACCTCGACGGTGCGGTCCGCGAGGTGCTGCGGGACCCGGTGCTCGAATCGCGCGAAGTGACCGCGGCCGATCTGGGCCAGCTCCTCGACCTGGTGGTCGCCGGCGATCCGCTGCAGCACCTCGCCCGCATCGCGTGGCGCGCGCTGCTCGCCGAGGGCGAGCCCGAGCGGGGCATGGCGCTCGAGGCCATCGACGAAGGGGTGCGCGCGCTGGACGCGCCTGCCCAGCAGAAGAAGCCGCCGCGTAAGGCTCCGCCGCCGGGTCAGAAGCAGGCCGAGGAAGCGGTGAAGCGCGCCGAGCGCGCCGAGCGCGAGCGGGAAGCGATGAAGCAGCAGCTCGCCCAGGCCCGGGGCGAGATCTCCTCGCGCGAGCAGCGACTCGCCGAGCAGAGGGCGGAGCTGACGCAGGCGCGGAGCGAGGTCTCGCGCCTCTCGGCGGAGGTGGCGCGGCTCTCCGCCGCCGGAGAGGGCAGGGCGCTGGCCGACGCGCGCCGCTACGCCGACGAGGCCCGCGCCCTGGCGGAGAAGCTGCGCGGCGCCGAGGGGGCGCGCGCAGCGGCCGAGGACCGCGTCTCGCAGCTCGAGCGGCGGCTGGCCCAGGCTCCGCAACCGGTGCCGCTTCCGCAGCCGTCGGGCGACGCCGACCTGCCCAGCGAGGAGGAGGCGGCCACCTTCCTGGTGCCGGTGCTCACCCGCGAGTTCTACGATTCCATCGAGCGCTGGGACCGGCGCATGCAGCGCGCGGCGTTCGACAAGATCCACCGCCTCGCCAACGACTGGCGGCACGGGTCCTTGCGCGCGCTGGCTCTCGAAGGAGTCCCCGGCTACTACCGGATCCGCGTCGCGACCGACGTGCGGCTCATCTATCGGCGCGACGGCAACCGGCTGGAGGTCCTCTCGCTCATCGATCGCGAGGACCTGGACCGCTACATCCGCCAGGCGCGCACGCGCCCAGCCTAGGAGACCCGATGCAACCGCCCCAGATCGACGCGCAGGAGCTGTCCCGGAAGCTCT
>DASQBG010000226.1:0-5924 GCA_035635335.1 Myxococcales bacterium
CCGAGTCCAGGCGGGCGAGCACGGCGGCGGGCTCGGCGCGGGGAAGGGCGATGCTGCGCAGCAGCGACCGGCGCTGGGCGATCTTCCAGCCCAGCCAGACGCCCAGCGCGAGCCCGCCGGCCAGGGCAAACCAGCTGCCAAGCCGCAGCGCGGCATGGAAGGCCATCGCGAGCTGTGGGCCTAACACGAATCCGAGCACTGCGAACACCGAGGCAAAGATCACCGCTCCGAGCGCGTCCAAGGCGAGGAAGCGCTTCCAGCTCATGCCCGACATGCCCGCGAGCGGCGGCGCGACCACGGCTAGCCCCGGAACCCAGGGAGCCGCGACGAGCGCGCGCATTCCGTGCCGCGCGAACAGGTCCTCGGTGCGCCGCACGCAAGAGTCCGGCTCGATGGAGATGCGGCAGATGAGACGCAGCACCGATCCGCCACGCTTCCGCCCCGCCCAGAACCAGACGGCGTGGCCCAGCATCGAGGCGAAGACGGAGAGGGCGATCACCTGCGGCAACGCCATCCTTCCCGCCTTCGCCAGCGCGCCAGCCGCCAGGAGCACCGGCGAGGCGGGAAGGGGCGCGCCGAGTTGCTCGCAAAGCGAGGCCGCGAACAGCAGCACGTAGCCGTTCCGCAGCAGGAAGCCGGTCATGTGGCTAGGATGCGCGAGAGCGGCGAACGTCTCAAGCGGGGGCGGCGGGCGCGAAGGCGAAAAGCAGGGCGGTCATGGTTCCTTCCTCAGGTGCTGGTCGAAGAAGGCGAAGACGCGCTGCCAGTCTCGGGCTTGCAGCGCCGGCTCGGCGATGATGTGCGTCATGCCGGCGAGCGGCAGGAACTCGAACTTCTTGCCGGCGCGGAAGAGCGTGTCGGCGAGGAGCAGCGACTCGCTGAAGTGCACGTTGTCGTCGGCGGTGCCGTGGATGACGAGGAGCGGCCGCGAGAGGTCCTTCGCGTAGGCCAGAACGCCGTTGCGGGGGTAGTCGTCCGCGGTGCCGGCGGGAGGCGGAACGCCCAGGTAGCGCTCGGTGTACGCGGTGTCGTAGTTCATCCAGTCCACCACCGGCGCGCTGGCGACGCCCACCCGGAACACCTCGGGGCGGCGCGCGACCGCCAGCGCGGACATGAAGCCGCCGAAGCTGTGCCCGTAGATGCCGACGCGTCCCAGGTCCATCGCGGGCTCCAGCTTGGCGAGCGCCTGCAGCGCCGCGACCTGGTCGTCGAGCGGGACCTGGGCGAAGCGGCCGAGGATGGCGCGCTCCCACGCGTGGCCGCGGCCGGTGGTCCCGCGGTTGTCGATCCGGACCACCAGGTACCCGTGATCGGCGATCCACTGATCGACGAGGTAGCGCGCCGCGAAAGGGACCACCAGCGGTCCCGTCGGTCCGCCGTAGACCTGCACCCAGACGGGGTACTTCTTGCGCGCGTCGAAGTCGCGCGGCCGCACCACCGAGGCGAAGAAGCCTGGAGCGGGCCCGACCTTCTTGATCTCCACGCGCGGCAGGAACGGATAGGGCTCGTTGATCGCGGGGAGCTCGCCGAGGGAGGTGCCTCCGCGCAGCACCTCGTGGCGCACCTGCCCGGTGCGGGACGAGACGATCCGCACCCAGACGGTCGAGTCGCGCGAGAACTCTCCGGAGTGCAAGTCCGGCCCGCGCGTCACGGGGCGCGGTGCGCCCCCGCCGAGCGGCACCTCGTAGAGCTGGCGGTCCTGCGGATCGGGGCTGCGCGCGACCACGGCGACGCCGGTGTGCTCGTCGACGTGCCGGAGGCCCGCGTAGCCGAAATCGAGCGGGGTCAGCGTCCGCAGCACCGCGCCGTCCGCCTTGCGCAGCTCGAGCTGCCACTCGCCGCCCGCCTCGGTGCTCCACAAGAATCCCTTGCCGCCCGCCAGCCAGTGGTAGTCGCGCACCGACTCCACCCAGGCGTCGTCGTGCTCGCGGAGCAGCTCGCGGGTCCTGCCGCTCCTCGGGTCCGCCGAGACCAGCGCCAGGTCCTTCTGGTCGCGCGAGAGCAGCTCGAGCGTCAGGGGCGCGCCGGACGGCCACTCGACCCGGGCGACGTACTCCCACTTCTTGTCCACCTTGATCCAGGTCGTCGGCCCGCCCTCGGCGCTGGTGACGCCGAAGCGGGTCACCGCGTTCGGCTTCCCCGGGCGCGGGTACGGACTGGCGACCACCGGCTTCTCCGGATGCGCGGCGTCGCCGATCCAGAGCTTCTCCACGTCGGTCGAGTCGGCCTCTTCCCAGACCAGCCAGCGAGAATCCCCCGACCACCACCACCCGGTGTACCTGCGCAGCTCCTCCTGGGCGACGAACTCGGCTGCGGCGTGGGTGACGAGCGCGGTGGCGCCGTCGGTGATCTGCAGCTCGGGCCCGCCGTCCACCTTGGCCACCCACAGCTCGCCGCCGCGCACGAATCCGACGCTCTTGCCGTCGGGCGAGAGGCGCGGATCGAAGACCGGTTCCCCTCCTTCGCCGGGCCCGGCCACCTGGCTGGCGGCGCCGCCCGAGAGGGGCACGAGGTATGCGCGGCCCGAGAGCGTCACCAGCACCTTGCTTCCGTCCTCGGACAGGTCGTAGCTGGTGAACCCGCGCGAGGTGACGCGCATGCGCTCGCGGCGCGCAGCTTCCTCGGGCGAGAGCTCTTCCGGCGCTCCGCCCAGCACCTGCTCGGGAGTGATCAGCTCGCGCGCCCGCGCCGTCTTCACGTCGAACGAGAAGAGGCGCATCTCGGGGTTGCGCGGCAGCCCTCGCAGGAACAGCACCGCGCTTCCGTCCGGAGTGACGCGGATCGAGGTGGGCCGCCCGAGGTCCCAATAGCGGGTCTGGGTGAGGCTCTGCAGGAACTGGAAGTCGGGATCTTCCTGCGCGGGCGCGGCGAATGACAGCGCCAGGCAGAGGAGCGGGGCGGTCCTGTGCATGGGGCCTCCACCTTGCCATGACCCGCCCGCTCGCCGCGAGATTCTTGTGGTAGGCAGGGCGCGCACCTTCGACCGGAGGCTCCATGCCGCGCACCGCGACGCTCGCCTTCCTGCTCCTCGCCGCTCCCGCCTTCGCCGCCGGAACCCGCTTCAAGACCGCGGACGACCAGGCGATGAAAGCGTTCCGCCTCACCACCGAAAACGTCCGCAAGGCCTCCGCCGCCGCCCGCCGCCTTTCCGCCGAGGTCGCCAAGGACCCGGCGCTAGGGCTCTCCGCCGAGAAGCGGGGCAAGCAGGCCGACACGCTCGATGCGAAGGCGAAGGCGCTGGAGAGCGATCCGCGGGTCGCCGCCCTCCTGCGCGCCGAGTCGATCACCGCCCGCGAGTTCATCATGGTCCACATGGCCTCCATTCAGGCCGGCATGGTCGCCGCCATGAAGGCTCAGGGCGTCCAGATGGATGCGGCAAGGATCGGCGAGGCGATGAACCCCGCCAACCTGGAGTTCCTCGAGACGCACCCCAAGGAGATGGACGAGCTTGGCCGCAGCCAGGAGCAGCTACAGAAGGCAGGCAAGGAGCCGAATCCCTCACCGAAGGGCCCGGCGCAGGGCGAGGAGAAGTGAACGGGAGGCAGTCACCTCATGCAGGGCTTCGCAGTCGATCTCCGGCAGAGCATCCGCGGGTTCGCGCGCGAGCCCGGGTTCACTGCGGTCGCCGTCGTCGCGCTGGCGATCGGGGTGGGCAGCAGCACGGCCATGTTCAGCCTCGTCGACGCAGCGCTGCTGCGGCCCCTGCCGTACACGGCGCCGGAGCGGCTGATCCAGGTCATCTCCGTCGAGGGCACAGGTCAGCGCGTACCGATGGGCGCCGTTGAATTCTTCCAACTTCAGAAGCAGGCGACGACGGTCGAGGCCATCGGCGCCTTCTATCCGCACAGCGCCACGGTCGCGTCGGCATCGGGACCCCGGCAGGCGCGGATGGCGAATGTGAGCGCAAGCATGTTCGCGACGCTCGGCATCGCTCCCGCGCGCGGGCGCGCCTTCGAGGCTGCCGAGGATTTCGCCGGCGGGCAGCAAGTAGTGATCGTCAGCGACGCCTTCTGGCGGCGGGAGCTCGGCGCTGACCCCGGCGTGCTCGGGCGCACGCTGCAAGTGGATCACAAGCCAGCGGTCATCGTCGGAGTGCTGCCGCGCGGCGTCGCCTTTCCCAGGCTCGAGAAGTACGAGCTGTTCCTGCCGCTCGGCATCACGGCCGAGCAGGCGGCGCTTCCCACCGCACGGAGCGGGCTCTACGGAATCGCGTGTCTCAAGCCTGGCATCACCATCGCGGCGGCGAGAGCCGAGATGGATGCCATCGTGCACGCCACCAACGGATACGGCGTCGTGGTCGAGCCATTGCTCCATTGGCTGACCGGAGAGGCAGCCCCCGCGCTCAGGGCGGCATTCGCTTCCGTGCTCCTCTTGCTCGTCATCGCCTGCGCCAACGTGGCCTTGCTCCTCCTGATGCGCGGGACCGCGCGCGGCCGGGACCTGGCGATCCGCGCGGCATTGGGCGGCGGTCACGGCAGGGTGGCGTTGCAGCAGGTCGGCGAAGGAGTCCTGCTGGCCGTTGCCGGCGGCGCCTTGGGACTCGTCCTCGCCGTGTTCGCCGTCCGTGGCGTGGTCGCTCTCGCGCCGGCCGGGATCCCGCGGCTCAACGAGTTGCACGTCGATTGGCGCATGGCGGCATTCGCGCTGCTCGCGTCCTTGCTTTCCGGTGCGCTCGCCGGCGCCGCGGCCGCCTGGCACGCGCTCCGGTCGGATCTCTTCCTGCTGCTGAAGGACGGCGGAGCATTTGCGACCGCGAGCGGGACCCGTTCGCGCGTGCGCGACGCGCTGGTTGTCGCTCAGCTCGCGCTCGCACTGTTGCTGGCGATCGGCGCCGGGCTGCTCGTGCGCAGCCTGGAGCGGTTCGCCGCGGTCCCGCTCGGTCTCGAACCGGCGAACCTCGTGGCGAGTTTGGTGTACCCACAGGGCGCCTCGTTCACCCCTGCCACGGCGCAGCTTCTCGCGGCGACTCAAGCCATCCCGGGCGTCGAGAGCGCAGCCCTGGTGGGCTATCTGCCGTTGGACGCCAGCCGCGGATGGGACGACACCCTCATCGTAGAGGGAAGGAACCCCACCGACACCACGCCCGACGTCGCCAGCATCAACTGGTTCAGCCCCGGGTACCTCGCGACGGCCGGCATCCGGCTGGTCAAAGGGCGCGACCTCGGCACGGCCGACGACGCGCACAGCGCCCCTGTCGCCGTGGTCAACGAGACGTTCGTGGCTCGATTCCTCTTCGGGCGGGAGCCGATCGGCGCGCTCTTCAGATCGTACGACTGGCCGGGGATCTCCTTCGCCGTCGTCGGCGTGATCCAGGACGTGCGCCAATGGGGACCGGCGTCCACCTCTCTGCCGGAGGTCTACCTGCCGCAGCTCCGGTTTGCTCGGAACGAGCCAGCCTACGGAGACGGAGCCATGCTGGTGGTCAAGAGCGCCTTACCTCCGGGACGGGTCGAGGCTGCGCTGCGGAGCGTGGCCGCGCCACTGGACTCGCAGCTTCTGCTCGGGGCGACGCAGCCGCTTGATCATTACCTCGGCGGGCACTTCCGGCAGCGGCGGTTCCAGCTCGGCTTGGCCGTCGCCTTCGCGTCGGCGGCCCTGGGGCTCGCGGCGCTCGGCGTCTATGGCGCGATGGCGTTCTCCGTGGTCCAGCGCCGACGGGAGCTGGCCGTCCGCGCGGCGCTCGGTGCGCAGCGGCGGCAGCTCTCCGCGCTCGTGCTCGCACGCGCGGCGCGCCTCGCTCTGCTGGGCGTTTCCCTGGGCGTGCTTGGAGCGGTTGCCCTTTCGCGGTTCCTGGCCGCGCTCCTCTACGGAGTCAGCGAGCGCGACCCACTGACGTTCGCCGTCGTCGCGGCGACGCTCGGGACCATCGCGCTCGCAGCGAGCCTCCTGCCCGCGCTCGCCGCGGCACGCCTCGACCCGATGAC
>DASQBG010000227.1:0-15962 GCA_035635335.1 Myxococcales bacterium
CTCAGCCGTGGGCGGTTTGGGGCAAATCGGTGGGGCGGGAAGAGCCGAAACGGGTGGGGCGGGCGCCGAGGACGGGCTTCTGGAGGGCCAGCATGCCGAAGGTATCGTTGAACTGGCAGGCGGCGAGGGCCTTCGACCAGCCGCCGAGGATTCCCGCCGAGGACATCTCCCAGAGGACCTTGCGCTTGAGCGCGTACGGGTCGACGCCGGGCATGTTGGACATGTCCTCGGTCGTGACCGCGCTGACGAATCCTTCCGCGCGAAGCGCCTGCGCTACCCCTGCGCTGTACCAGCCGTTGCAGTAGGCGAAGTGGCGCACCGGCCGCCCGGTGCCCTTCTCCAGGACGCTCTTGCAGGCGGCGATCTCCCGGCGCGCCTCGTCGAGCGGCTGGTTGGTCAGCACGGTGTGGTCGGCCGTGTGCGCGCCGGTCTCGACGCCGTGCGCGCCCATCTCGCGGAGCATCTCCCAGGCCATCGGCAGCTGCCCGCGCGGCGCCTCCGCGCGATCGATCCGCAGCCGCTCCTCGAGTGCCTCGGCGAGCCCGTAGAGCACCGGCGTCGGGTTGTCGGAGATGAGCCGCTCGAGCACCTTGTTCGGTGTCGGCGCTCCCTCGAACGCGTGCAAGAGGAGGCCCTCGTACCCTGCGCCCGCGCCCACCGACATCGGGCCGAGCGCGCGTTTCTCCATGGTCTGGAGCACGGCCCAGAGCCGATCGTGGGCGAGCCGCTTCTCCGTCCCGATGAATGCGGAGGGAACGTAAGCGACCGCGGGCAGCTTCATTTCGCGCAGCACCGGGAAGGCATTCTCGTAGACGTCGCGGTAGCCGTCGTCGAAGGTGACGACCGCCAGGTCCCGGCGCGCGGCCCGCCTGCCAGCCAGCACCTCGAGCGCGTCGTCCAGCCGCGTGACCTGGTGGCTCTCGCAGAGGACCTCCAGGTGCCTGCGGAAGGTCTCCCGCGAGATGTTGAGCGTTGGCAGCCCGCGCTCGGACTCCAGCCCGTAGTTCCCCACCACGCGGTGGTAGCTGAGGATGAGCACGCGCACGCCGCCGACCGCGCGCCGCTGCACGGTGGAGATGAGGTCCTGCGCGCGGCTGTAGTGCAGCGCGAGCGCCGCCGCGCCCTTCAGCGCCCTGCGCGCCACCTGAACCGCCTGCTCCTTGAGCCGCTTCATCCTCCCCCTCCTCCAGCAGCCGCCGGCAGGGCGGCGCCGCGCTCGCATCGAAAACCTCATCCACCCCTGACGGCGCGCAGCACCGCCTCGATCCGCCCCATCCCTTCGGGCCTGGGCGCCCGGAGCAGCCGCCGCGCCCTCCGCGCAGTCTCCAGCGCTCCCCGGGGCAGGGCCGCCTTCACCGACTCGCGCGCGAACAGGGCCGCCTGCTGCGCCGCGCGCGCCGCCTTGCCCCGCGCCGAGCGAAAGAGCCGCATCTGGATCGTCCAGCGCTCGCCGCGCGCCCACTGTGCCTTGTACCCCTCGTTGCCGCGGAGGAAGTCGAACTCGTGCAGCCCCTCGCCGTACGCGTCCTGCACCGTGCGCGCGAGCAGCACCAGGCCCACGCTCTTCGACGCCCAGGCGGGATCGTATCCCGACTGGTAGTAGAGGAACTTCCCCCGGTGCGCGACGCCGTAGACGGAGGCGACCGGCCGCCGGGCCGCGAACAGCGTGTAGAGGCGGAGCCAGCCGCGCTCCGCCAGCTCCTGCACCGCGGCGCGGTGGAACGCCTCGTGCCGCGTGTCCGCGAGCCCGTCCGAGCCGCCCTCGACCGCCCAGCGCGCGCGGTGCAGCTCGAGAAAGCGCTCCACCGCGATGCGCGCCTCCTCGGGGCTGCGGGCCACCTCGATCGACACGCCGGGCTGCCGGAACAGCCACTTCTCGCGGCGGCGCAGGTTCTCGCGCCGCCCCAACCCTTGCAGGTATTCCTGGTACGACCCGACCAGCGGGATGTGCGGGCAGACGAACCGCAGCCGCGCGTCGCGCACCACGTCGGCCGGCGCGCCGCCCAGGCCGGCGGCGGGCGAGCGCACCGCGCGACCATTCGGGAACAGCTGCGCGAGGTGCAGCGCGGTGGAGCTGTCCCGCAGCAGGCCGTCCAGGTCGCACACGTCCCAGGGCAGCCTTCCCAGCGCCTCGAGCGCGGCGGCGCGCACCTCGGCCTCGCGCCCGGGGGCGGCGAGCACGTCCAGGTAGTCGCACCCGGTCGCGCCGTCGCCGAGGAACGCCACCCGCCGCGCGGGCATGCCGGCGAGCCGCACCGGCTCGGAGAACAGGGGCAGGAAGCCCACCAGCCGCTCCCGCTCGAAGAGGGCGATGCAGCAGGGCTCTCGCCCCTGCCCGAAGCGCTCCCACCAGGGGACCAGCCACTCGGGCGAGAGGAACAGGCAGCCCGAGCGCGCCTCGGAGCACAGCGCGCTCCACTCGGCGCGCAGACGCAACAGGCCCGCCGCGTCGCGGACCACTTCGGTGCGCAGGGCCGCCGGCGCCTCCACGACGCGCACGGTCCCGGTCACGAGAGCAGCTCCCGCACGCAGCTCGCGACGTGCTCCGCGTCGGCGGGCGACAGGTCCTGGTGCACCGGCAGCTCCAGCACCGTCTCCCGCAGCCGATCCACCTCGGGGAACTCGCCCGGCTGCACCGCCGGATGGCGCATGCGCCAGAAATCGACCGTCTCCACGCCCCGCGCCAGCAGGCGCGCCATGGCCGCCGCCTTGTCGCGCACCGGCATGGGGTAGAAGAGCGGGCACACGCCCGGCTTGAGCTCTCCGGTCACCGGCGGCGCCAGGTCGCGCAGCGCGGCGTAGAGCAGGAAATAGTTGCGCCGCCGCCGCTCGACGATCAGCGGCCAGTCCTGGTTGCGCAGCACCAGGTGGCTCATGGCGCTCATCCCCAGCTTCACCGCGGCGGGATCGAAGTGCTGCGTGCCGGTCGAGACGCGCTCGACGCTGGTCTTGCGGAGCACCCACAGCGCCGCGCCGCGCACCGTCTCGCGCACCCTGCGCCCCAGAGGGCCCGCGCGCAGCTCCAGGTTCGAGAGCAGGCTGCCGGCGAGGTGCGACGCGGTGGACGGCCAGCTTGGAGGCTCGATCTCGGCCAGTCGATGCAGCTCGTCGCGGAACCGCCCGCGCGCGAGCAGCGCGCCCCCGTTGGGCACCGGCAGCGTCTTGTACAGGCAGAACACGGACAGGTCGCCGGCCGACCCGAGTGGCTTGTCCCCGTTGCGGGAGAGCAGCGCCAGGGCGCAGTCCTCGATGAGCGGCACGCCCAGCTCGTTCGCCAACTGCCTGGCCGCCTCCATGTCCTCGGGGAACCCGGCGTAATGGATGACGTAGATCGCGCGCAGCTCCGGCGTGGCGCGCCGCCGGGCGTCCTCGAAGTCGCAGCGCATCTGCGCGTCGACCCGGAAGAAGACGGGCCGGACGCCCGCCGCCAGGAGCGTCTCCAGCTCGACGCCGTGGTGATAGGCCGGCATCAACACCTGCTTGCCGGACAGCTCCAGGAGCTGCACCGCGTCCCAGACCGCATTGCGCGCGAAGTAACGGTACCGCAGCCCCGGCTGGTCGAACGGGAACACGAGCGGGACCGCCGCCGAGGGCCGCGGCACCAGCATGTGCGGCCAGGCCGTCTGCATGCACGGCACCGTCCGCTTGGGCGCCGGCGCGCGCTCCCCGAGGCCGGCCTCCACCCGCATCCGCCGCGCAGCCTTCACCTTCAGCCCCCCCTACCCAGCCCTCGCCGGACCTGTCCGGCGAGCGCGCGCGCCACCGGCCAGGCCGTGTAGCGCGCCTCGTGCACCAGCCGACCCGCCCTCGTCGGGCGGAAGATGGTCAGCCAGGTGTGGGTCCTCAAGGCCGGTTCCCAATCCAGCTTCCAATCCATGCAGGGCCCGAGGAAGTCGAACTCGGTCAGGCCGCGCTGGCAGGAGTCGCGGATCATCTCCGAGGTGAGCTGCTGCCCCGGGCTGAGCTCGTGGAAGGACTCGTCGTAGCCGAGCTTGAGCAGGTAGTGCCGGCCGGCGTGCAAAAGGCTCAGGTGCGCGGCGATCCGGCGCCCGCCCAGCTCGAGGAAGCCCAGAGCGAGCGCTCCCCGCCGGGCCGCGTCGCGCGCCATCTGCGCGTAGAAGCCCACCAGCTCCGGCCGCTGCGCGATGGAGGTGCCGCGTCTACCCTTCCAGCCGCTGGCCTCGATGACCAAGAAGTCGGCCAGCGCGCAGTCGAGCTGCTTTGCGTCCTTTCCGTCGAACAGGACGTACTTGACCCCGCCCTGCTCGGCCAGCCTGCGGCGCCGGCGCCGGAGGTTCTGGCGGAACTTGGAGTCCAGCCGCGATTCCACCATCTCGTACCGGCTGGCCCCCTGCGGCTTCCGGCTCGCGGGCTTGTTCGCCTCGACGACCGCGACCGCCGGTTCGATCGCTGGCAAGACCAGGTAGGGAGAGCGGAGCGAGGTCCACAGGCCGCAGGGAAAGCCTGCCGCCTCGGCGAGGTCGCGGAGCCTCCACTCGGGGGCGCCGTGCGGAAGATCGCGCAGCCGCAGCCGGTCCCAGCCGGGGACGCCGGCCAGCTTCTCCCACAGCGCCGCCAGGGCCTCCTTGCCGCGGCGGCCCAGCAGGACCCCTCCGCGCTGCGAGTGGTCGTTGTGCGGCGTTCCCCACGTGGTCAGCGGCACGAAGCAGGTGTCGGCGTTCCGCTCCTTTTCCTCCAGGAGAGGCATCGCCGCATGCAGCTCGCGTCCGGCCCGCGCCAGGAAGGTCCGCAGCGGCGCCCCCGGGGCGAAGTTCTCGATCCAGGCGCGCACCCATTCGTGCCGCAGGGTCGGCTCGTCGCGCGGCCCAAGCGCGAGCGCCGCGTTCCACTCCTTCTCCAGCGCGTTGAACGCCTCGCGCCCTTCGACCAGCTCGACGGAGAGCGGCGGCTCCGGGTTGCGCTCCAGCGCGCCGGACTCTTCTCGCACCGCGACGGCCACGGACATGGAGGTCTCCTACCTGGCGCCGCGCCCGAACAGGACGATCTTGGCGGTGTGGAAACAGATGGCGAGGTCGAGGAAGAGCGAGCGATGCTCGACGTAGTACAGGTCGTACTCGAGCTTGTTCTTCGCGTCCTCGATGGTGGACCCGTACGGGTAGCGGATCTGCGCCCAGCCGGTGATGCCCGGCTTCACCGCCTCGCGCAGCCCGAAGAACGGGATCTGCTGCTTGAGCTGGTTCACGAAGAAGGGACGCTCCGGGCGCGGTCCCACGAAGCTCATGTTGCCGCGGAAGACGGCGAAGACCTGCGGGACCTCGTCCAGCCGCGTCTTGCGCAGGAACGCGCCGAGCCGGGTCACGCGCGGGTCGCGCTGCGAGGCCCAGACCGGGCCTGACAGCGTCTCCGCGTCGTTGTGCATGGTCCGCAGCTTGTGCACGCCGTAGGGCTTCCCGCCCCGGCCGGTCCGCTCCTGCAGGTAGAAGACGGGTCCCTCGGAGTCGAGCTTGATCAGCACCGCCAGCACGGCCAGGAGCGGCGCGGCGCAGATCAGCAGCAACGAGCTCATCAGCAGGTCGAAGATGCGCTTGCCGGCCTGCGACATGGGCGAGGTGAGCGCGTTTCCGACCGCCAGATCGGTCGGCCGGAGCAGCGAGAGCGGCACCCGCCGCAGCACCCGCTCGGCGAAGCGCTGCGCCGGAAGCACGGTGACGCCGTGCAGGCGGACGCGGATCAGCTCGTCGACGGGCAGCGGCTCCTGCGCGTCGTCGGTGGCGATGACGACCGTGTCGGCGCGCAGTTGCTTCACCGCTTCGGGCAGGCTGCCCGCGGCGATCTGCAGCGTCTGGGCGGGCGCGCTGGGCAATTGAACCACCGGCGCCAGGGGACCTACCTCCACACCGCCGGCGCGCGGCTGCGCGGGCAGCGCGGCGACGGAAGCCTCCACCGACGCGGAGGGCGCGGCCACGATGAGCTGGGTCCCCGGGACGACCGCCGGCACGGGAGCCAGCGCGACTTCCGCCGGCTGCGGCTCGGCTGCCACGGTGACGAGCGGCAGCGGAGGAGCGGGCTCGACCCCCGCGACTGCGCGCAGCACCTCGTCACCGTCGTTCGACGCCGCGCCGAGATCGAGCTTGGGATCGAGGGTCCCGGCCACCTGGTACTCGCCGAACGCCTGGGTCCGGATGAGCCGGGCAATCTCGGCGGCCCGCGCTCCGGCGCCGAGGATGAGGACCCGGCTGTGTGCGTCCTCGTCGGTGCGCGTGACCAGGGCGGCCCGGGCCAGCAGGACGCCGAGGCTGGCGACGCCGAAGGTGCCGATCAGTGCGCCCTTGGGCAGGCCGCCGCCGCCCAGCACGCCGATGATGGCGGCGAACAGCGCGGCGAACCCGAGCGCCTTGAGGGTGCCGCTTCCTCGCGCCCGGTCGTTGCGCATGACCTGAGGGTCGTAGAGGTCGGCCAGGTAGAGCGCCGCGGGAACGCAGGCGGCGGCGCCGATCAGCGCCGCCAGGCCCCGCAGGTTCCCGGCGGCGTGCCTTCCGGTCACCCAGAGCGAAAGCCCGACGAGCGCCCCTTCCACGGCGCACAGCCGCGCCGCCCTCCCGCTGTACCAGTGACCCGCGAACTGCCGCACGATCCGCCTCCCCGTCCCCGCCCACCTCGAGCCACGAAACCGGCGGGCGACGCCCGCCGGCCATTCCTCCGCAGGCCGCTGGCTGCTCCGCAGCTACTTGCCCGCCGTCAGCTGCCCCTTCACCACCGGCAGGGGCGGCGGCACCCGCGACGGATCCACCCCGTTCAGCACCACCCCCCAGACCGGCGCTCCCGCGAGCACCCGCACCGCGCTCGCCACCTGGTCGCGCGGAGTCGCCTCGGCGCGCACGACCATCACCACTCCGTCCGACCGGTGCGCCACGATCGAGGCGTCGGCCGTGGCCAGCGCCGGCGGCACGTCGAGGACGATCTCGTCGAACAGGCTCCGCAGCGTCTGCAGCGTGGCGACGAAGCGCGGGGAGGAGAGCAGCGCGGCGGGCTCGACCGGCGCCTTGCCGGCCGCGATCACCGCCATCTGTCCCTCGTGGAACCGCCCCAGGGCCTCGCCGATCTCGCACTTGCCCTGCAGCAGGTCCGACAGCCCCATGCGCGCGCCCATGCCGAACAGCGCCGCCTGGGTGCCGCGGCGCAGATCGCAGTCGACCAGCGCCACCCGCGAGTCCCCCGCCCGGGCCGCGGTGAGCGCCAGGTTGGCGGCGGTGAGGCTGGTGCCCTCCTCGCGCAGCGCGCTGGTCACCGCGATGACCGCCCCGCCCTGCACGGCGCCCCGCAGCGAGCGCGCATAGCGCAGCCGATGCAGCAGCATGCGGTACTGCTCGGCCGCCGCGCCCTGCGGATCGGTGATGGCCACCAGCCGCTCGTCGATCATCACCTCGGCGCCGCCGCCCTCGATCCGCTCGAGGAACGGCGTCCGGGTCCCCGCTACCGCCTTCGGAATGCTCGTCATGACGATTCTCCCTCTCTCCGGGACCACCCGGCTCCTACGCCTGTTCGCCCTGCATCGCCGGCAGCGCCAGCACCCGCCCGGCGCCCGCCGCGTGCAGCCGCGGAACGGTGGCCAGGACCGGCAAAGCCAGCGAGACCGCCTCCTCCTCGCTGCGCAGCGTGCGGTCGGACAGCTCCTGCCCGACGGCGACCGCGCTGCCCAGAGCGACCGCCGCGAGCAGCGCGAGCAGCAGCATCTGCGGCCGGTTCGGACTGGCCGGCAGCCCCGGCGTGGTGGCCGACTCCAGCACGCGGAACTCGGACGGCGCGCTCTTTGCCTCCAGCTCGGCGGTGATCTCCGCCTCCGCCTTCTTGGAGACCAGCGACCCCACTTTCACCTTGAGCATCTCGGCGTCGCGGTCCAGCTCGGCGAGCTGCGTGGCGGTGAGCGGCGCGGCGGCGATCAGCTTGTCCACCTCGGCCATGCGCGCCTGGTACTGGGCGATGCTCTTGCGGCCCCGGCCCACCGCGTCGGTCATGCGGCGCAGCTCGAGGTCGTTGGCGGCGGCGCGGGCGCGGGCTTGCTCCAGCCGCGCCTGGGCATTGCCGAGCTCGCGGGAAAGCGCCTGCACGTCGGGGTGCTCCGGCGTGAGCGCCGCGCGCACGGTGCCGAGCTTGCCGCGCAGATCGTCCACTTGCTGCTCGATGCGGCCCACCTCGGTCTCACGGCCGGCCGGGAGCACGCCGATGAGGTCCATGCGCTGCTGGGCCGTCTGGACGAACCCCGTCTCCAGCTCGATCTGCTTGGCGAGCTGGTCGCGCTCGCGCATGCGGGCCTCGTTCAGCTCCGGCAGCGTAGTCGAGTTGGCACGCTTGAAGGCGGCGATCCTCGCCTCGCTCCTGGAGAGCTCGGCGCGCATCTGGGCGAGCTGCTGGGTGATCACCTCGCGGGTCCGCGCCACCTGCCCCGCCCTGACTTGAAGATTGCCTTCGATGAACAGCTCCGCCAGGCGGTTGGCCGTCTTCGCGGCCAGCGCGGCGTCGCGCGAGCGCACGGTGACGCTGAAGGCGTCGTCGCCCTCCCCATGCACCTCGGTATCGTTGCGCAGGGCCTCCACCGCGGCATCCATCCCGTCCTTCTCGCGGGCCTGTGGATAGAGCTTGAGCTCCTCGATCGCGGTCGCCATCAGCTGCCGCGCGTACACCTGCGAGCGCACGGACTTGACGCGCTCGTCGAGGGTCCTGGAGATCACCGGCACCACGAGGTCGGGGTGCGGGTGCAGGGGCTCCACCATGACGAGCGCCCGCGCGCGGTATTCGCCGGGCAGCCGCGCGATGATCAGCGCCGCCACGGCGAACACCGCCACCGCGACCACCGCCATCCACCTCCAGCGGCGCTTCACAGCGCCGAGGAGCTCATCCACCGTGTACGTGCGCTCCATTCTCTCCTCCTCCCCAGGTCAGAAGGGCCGGAACCGCTCCCAGGTGAGCCGCAGCTGCACCACGTCGCGGTCCACCTGCGGCCCTACGTTCGTGTCGTTGAGCCGCGCATCGCGCAGCCCGGCCAGGCCCAACGTCCACTCGCGGCCGATGCGGTAGTCGAGCGAGACCTCGCCCGAGTATCCGGCCGGGCCGACCGCCGTGAACTGCGAGTGAAGGTCCGAGTTGCGGTAGACGCCCGCGCGCAGCCCGCACATGAAGTCCCCCACCGTGACCAGCGTGCCCACCTCGGCCAGGTCGCCCACGATGGCGCCCGCCCGGAAGGCGCCGATGATCAGGTCGTGCGAGACGATCAGCCGGGCCGCGAGCCGGGGCGTGATCGATTCGATCTCCAGCTTCGCCGTAGGCGAGAACAGGCCGCCGTTCTGGCCGGTCACGTACAGGGGCCCGCCGCTCGCCTTGAGGGTCGCCCACGGCCGCAGCCGCCGCTCCCAGCCGAGCTGCACGCCGTGCGCCTGGGTCAGGATTCCGCCGGGAACTCCCGGCAGGCCGCTTCCCTCGGCCGGCGTGGCCCCGAAGGAGTAGAAGAGCTGCTCGCGCGCGGTCAGCGAGAGGTTGTCGTACGGGCTGGTCCGGTAGGCGTACCCGATCGAGGGCGTGAACACCGCGCCGTTTCCGGGATCGTTGCTCCCGAAGGCCAGGACCTGCGAGTCGAAGCCGAATCGCCACTGCGCGCGCGGGCTCACCGCGTGGTCCACCTCGGCCGAGAGGCCGGTGCTGAACACCTGCGTCTGCCCGGCCCGCAGCAGGAGGCCCAGGCCGGAGATGGCGAACGGGTCCTGCGCATACGTGCTCCGCAACAGGACGTGCGAGGAGGTGCGCGGCGACCAGTGATCCCTGTAGTGGACGATGCACTGCTCGCTGGTGGCGAAGGCGCCCCCGTTCAGCGCGAACCTGTCCGGGTGGAGCAGCCGTCCGATGCCGGCCTGGCAGTCGAGGTCGAGGTGGAACTGGTGCTCGCCGAACAGATCGAGGCGGATGCCCGGGCGCGTCTGGCCGAATCCGTCGGCGCCCGACCCGTCGAGGAGCACGTTGTCGTTGAAGCCGGCGAGGAACGACGCCCGCGGCTTCCACTGGACGTACACCTTGGCGCTCGCCGACCCCGCGGCCAGCGCCGAGAGGGCCGCGAGCAGCGGGATGTGCGCGCGGGTGGCCATGGGCTTCACCTACGGCACCACCACCGTGTCGCCGGCCGAGAGCTGCCGGCGGACCTTGCCGTTGACCAGGTCGTCGTAGGTGACCACGTGGCGGCTGCCGTCTGCGTGCAGGACGGTGATCTCGCCCCGGTCGGCGAACTCGGCCAGGCCGCCAGCCATCGCCAGCGCCTGCAAGACCGTCATGTGGCTGCGCAGCGGGAACGCGCCGGGCCGCGTGACCATCCCGGTCACGTAGATCCGGCTGCCGTTCACGTCATGCACGATCACCGTCACGCGCGGGTCGCGGACCAGCGGCGACAGCTTGTCCTGGACGGTCTTCTCCAGTTGCCCGGGCGTCAGTCCCTCGGCCGGCACGTCGCCCAGGAGGGGCAGCGTGATCTTCCCGTCCGGCCTTACCGGCACGGTGCGGGACAGCTCCGGCTCCTTCCAGACGGAGACCTCGACCACGTCCTCCTTGGCGAGCCGGTACTCCTGCACCACCTGCTGCGCGTCGTCCTGCTGGGAAGCGCCGTGGTGCGCGCAGCCAGGTCCGAACGCGAGCAGCGCCGCCGCAGGCCCCCACCACCATTTGCAGCTCACGGACATTCGAATCCCTCCTCCGCCACCGCCGGACAGGCGGGTCTCGGCCCGGTCCAGGAGCACGGCGCGTGCCAGACCGCCGGGCGCTCAAGGAAGCCCACTGCGTCTTCCCTGCGCGCGGTCGGGGGCGAGCGGTCAGGCGCTTCTGCGCCTCGCAGCGGGTTGCGCTCCGTCGCGTTCCACAGAAAGGGAAACGCCGTTCCCACTCGCGTGGAAAGCGCGGCTCTGAACATCGATTGGCTCGGATCGTGCTGGGCTTCCCGTACGTGGAGCGCCCTCGCATCGGGCGAGGATCCAAGGGGACGCCGGAGCTCATGCACCGCACCATCGCCGCCGCCGCCGTCGTGTTTGCCGTCGCCGCCTTGGCGCTGCAGAGCGCATCCCTGGGCCCTCTCGAGGAGCCGCTGCTGCTCCTGTCGATGGGCACCCTCTTCCTTGTCTTCGGCAAGCTGCTCGCGCCGCACACCTCGCGCAGGCACCGACCAGCCGAGCCCGAACAGCCGGCCGCCCCGCACCTCGTCCCCCACCGCGAATCCCACCCCTGACCCGAACTACTGTTTCACGCAGAGCCCGCGGAGATCGCAGAGGGGATCGGTTTGGCGGCTCCGATCGGGCGCCAGCGCACGATCGAAACAAACCCAGAGTTCCTCTGCGCCCTCTGCGCGCTCTGCGTGAAACCGCTTTTAGTCAGGAGCTGCTGCGGAGAGGATCGTTGGCGGCGGCCAGGCCGACCGTGGGGAGGTCGGGGATGCCCGCGCTGATGCGCGGATCGGTGAGGCCGCAGTCCTTGATCTTGTAGAGCAGCGCCTTGTAGCTGATCTGGAGGCGCGCGGCCGCCTTGCGCTTGTTCCAGTTGGTGCGCGCGAGCATCGCGCTGATCGCCTCGCGCTCGGCGCGCAGGGCGGCCTGGCGCGCGATCTCCTTGAGCGACACCGTCTCCGCGCTGCCGAGCATCGTCGGGACCGCCGGCGCGGGCGGGCGCGACGGCGGCGCCTCGAACCGCTGGCCCTGGCTCGCGGGCGGCAGCGCGCCGCCGGCCGAGCCCGCCTGCAACGCCGTCTGCAGCGGCGGCCTGCGCGCCTGCGTCGCCTTCAGCTCGTCGAGCACGAAGCGCTCGTCGCGCAGCACCACCAGGCGGCGCACCAGGTTCTCCAGCTCGCGCACGTTCCCCGGATAATCGTACTCGAGCAGCCGGCGCGTGACGTCGGGCGTGAACTCCATCGCGCCCTGCTTGTATTTGCTGCCGTACTTGCGGCGGAAGTGCTCGATGAGGTGCGGCACGTCCTCCTTGCGGTCGCGCAGCGGAGGGACGTGCACGCTGACCACGTTGAGCCGGTAATACAGGTCCTCGCGGAAGTTGCCGCGGGCCAGCTCCTCTTCCAGCACGCGGTTGGTGGCCACCACCACGCGCGCGTCGGCGCGCAGCGGCCGCTTGCCGCCGACCCGGTAGTACTCCTCGTCCTGCAGGACTTGGAGGAGCTTGGCCTGCAGCGCGGGGTGCATCTCGCCGATCTCGTCGAGGAAGATGGTGCCCTTGTCGGCCAGCTCGAACTTGCCGGGCTTCTCGCTGGTGGCGCCCGTGAACGCGCCGCGCTCGTGGCCGAACAGCTCGCTCTCGAGCAGCTCGCTGGGGAGCGCCGCGCAGTTGATCTTCACGAACGGCTTCCCGCGCCGCGGGCTCCGCTCATGCAGCGCGCGGGCGATTCCCTCCTTGCCCACCCCGCTCTCGCCGCGGATGAGCACCGGCACGTCGGTCTCCGCGACGCGGTCGACCATGTCCCAGATGCCCATCATGGCGGGACTGACGGAGATGAAGTCGATCGGCGGACCGCGGCGCGACCCGGCCATGGGCGCCACGGGAGGCGGCGCTCCGGTCTCGCGCACGACGATGGCGGGCACCGGATCGGGACGCGAGGGCACGGCTGCGGGGACCTCTTCCGCGCCGGACGGGCGCGCCTGCGCGCTGCAGCGCTCGATGGCCTCGCGCAGCTCCTCGGGCTCGATGGGCTTCACGAG
The DNA here is from genome assembly GCA_035635335.1 of Myxococcales bacterium. GTDB lineage: Bacteria > Myxococcota > Myxococcia > Myxococcales > 40CM-4-68-19 > VBKO01. Next base: position 12,690 of record DASQBG010000227.1, read on the forward strand.
GTAGTCGCTGGCGCCGAGCCGCATCGCCTTGACCACCGATTCCTTGTCGTCCATGGCGGACAGCGCGATCACGGGAGCGAGCCCTCCCTGGGCGCGGTACCGCCGCAGGACCTCGAAGCCGTCGATGCCGGGCATGCGGAGATCGAGCAGCACCGCCTGCGGCGGCACCGCCGCTCCGGCGAGCAACTCCAGCCCGGAGCGCCCGTCCGGCGCGGCGAACGCGTGATAGCCGACCCGGCCCAACAGCTCGACGAGGATTTCCCGCGCTGCCTCGTCATCGTCGATCACGAGTACCTGGTTCGGTCGCTCCATCGATCTCCGCTCCGTGAATTTTACCGGCTCGAATCGAACACTTACCGGTCAAGGTTTCTAAGCCGCCCCCCCGAGGACGATGTTGCGCGGGGTTTTGAGCAAGCTGTGTGCCACTGTGGGAAAGCGCGACGGTCGCGGTCCGCTGCGTTTCCCTGGAGCAGAAGCGGAGCGCCTTTACGGCGAGCGCGCCCACAGTGCACGCAGCGCGGCATTGACCGCGCGTTGCCCTTCCAGGTTCACGGCGTGCCCGACTTCGGGAAGGACGAGGAGCTGCGCGCCGGGGATGAGCCGCGCCATCTCCTCCGCGCCCGCGGCCGGAGCGAGCTGATCGAGGGCCCCGTGGGCGACCAGGGTCGGAACGCGAAGCCCTGGAAGGCGACTCGCGGAGTCATGCGCGAGCGCGGCGTCGATCTGGCCGAGGAACCCCTGCACGCTCTGGAACGGCTGCGACCCGGCGAACCGGAGCGCGGCGCGGACCGCCGCCGCGTTGCGCCAATATGCGCCGCTGAACAGCCAAGCATACGCCTGCTTCTCCCACGCGGCGCGCAGCGGAGCCGATTCCGCCGCGACCGGGTACAACACCCGCCAGGCCTCCATCAGCGCGCGCGAACGCGGACCCTGCCGCGCGAAGCTCGCGAGGAGCGCGAGCGAGCGCACCCGCCCCGGATGGGCCAGCGCCAGCTCCTGCGCGGCCGCCCCGCCGAGCGACAGTCCGACGACGTGGGCCCGCTCGACCTCGCAGGCGTCCAGGACGCGCAGCGCGTCGTCCGCGAGCTGCTCCGTGGTGTACGGACCCGGCGGCGCGTCGCTCTTGCCCACCCCGCGGGCGTCGGGAGCGATGCAGCGGTGCGTGCGCGAGAAGTGCGCGAGCTGGACCGACCAGGCGGCGGCGGGCGCGTTCAAGCCCTGCAGCCAGAGCACCGCGGGAGCAGAGGGATCGGCGGGACGCTGGTCGATGACGTGCAGCCGCGCCCCGTCCTGCGCGACGACCTCTATGTGCCCTCCTCGTCGAGCACGTGGGACAGGCGCTGGTGATCGGAGTCGTCCATGTCGTCGAAGCGCACACCCACGTCGTACTTCGCGGGACTGCCCGACGGCAGCGGGTGGACCCAGACCACCATCGCCTTGGTGGCGAGGGTGGTGTCGTCCGGAAGGAACAGGTCCAGGTCGAGGCGCGAGCCCACCTTCAACTCGTCGTCGCTGTAGATGCGAACGCCGCCCAGGCTGATGTCGATCGCCTGCTGCCGGTCGTCCTTCCCGCGCAGGCGCCGCAACAGCGACGGACCGACCGGTCGGTAGAACACCGGCGCCTTGAGCCTGCGGAACTTGCGCCGCTCGTCATCGTGCTCGGATGCCATGAAGCGGCAAGGCTAGGGCAACCGCAGGCAACCCACAAGTTACATGTACTGCCCGCCGTTGATGTTCAGCTGCGCCCCGGTGATCCAGTCCCCCTCGGTGCAGAGGAACCGCACCAGCCGCGCCACCTCGTCCGCCTGACCGAAGCGGCCCAGCGGAATGCGCCCCCTCACGGCGTCCCGCGCCGGCGCCGGCATGGTGGCCAGCATGTCGGTCTCGACGAACCCGGGGCAGATGGCGTTCACCGTGATCCCGAAACGCGCCAGCTCCTGCGCCACGCTCTTGGTGAACGCGATGATGCCCGCCTTCGCCGCCGCGTAGTTCGCCTGCCCCAGCGCGCCCGTCTGCCCGATGATGCTGGCGATGTTGATGATCCGGCCCCAGCCGCGCGAGATCATCGGCTCCAGCCCCGCCTTGGTGCAGTGGAAGACGCTGTTCAGGTTGACCTGGATGACCTCGTCCCATTCGGCCGCGCTCATCTTGCGCAAGGTCCGGTCGCGGTTCACGCCCGCGTTGTTGACCAGGATCTCCACCGGCCCGAGGTCGCGCGCGGCCAGCGTGAGGACCTTGTGGCAATCCTCGGGGCGGCACAGGTCTCCCTGGACGAGCCGCGCCTTGGCGCCGAGATGCTCGATCTCCGCCGCCAGCGAGGCGGCCTGTTCCTCGCCGCGGCAGTAGTGCACCGCGACCGACGCGCCCTCGGCGGCCAGCACGCGCGCGATGGCGCGGCCGATCCCCCGCGACGAACCGGTCACCACCGCGACCCGGCCCTGCAGCCGCTTCGCCGTGCTTGGTGCACCGTCGAGATCCACGTCGGTCTCCCTGAGCATTGCATCCCTCCGCCGTCGGACCATTTGCACGCTCGACGCGCGGCGCAAGCCAGGCGCCACGAGCGCGGCGCGTCCGTCCCCGGAGGAGGTGGCGAAAGCGCATGCTACACTACACTCACGTGCGCACCGCCGTCATCGTGGCGACGTACGACCAGCCCCGCTGGCTCGACCTGGCGTTGCGCGCCTGGGCGCGCCAGGAGCTGCGTCCCTCCTTCGTGGTGGTGGCGGACGACGGCAGCGGCGCCGAGACCGCCGAGGTGGTGCGCCGCTGGGGCGCCGAGCACGTGCGGCGGGAGCGCGACGGCGGCCGGTTCGGCAAGTGTCCGGCGGTCAACGCGGCCGTCCGCCGCGCACGCGAGCTGGGATGCGAGCTCGCGCTGTTCACCGACGGCGACTGCCTGCCGGCGGCCAGCCTGCTCGCGCGGCACGCGGAGGTCGCGCGGCCCGGGCGCTTCGCCGCGGGAGGGGTGGTCCGCCTGCCCCGCGAGGCCTCCGCGGCGCTGACCGGCGAAGCCGTCGACGCGGGGGCGTTCGAGAGCGGGCGCGGAGGCGACAAGCGCCGCTACGCGCTCCCGGGGCCCGCCGGCCGGCTGATCGAGCTCGCCTCGCCCCGCCGCACTCCCTGGAAAGGCGGCAACTCCTCCGCTTTCCTCGGCGACGTGCTGCGCGTCAACGGGTACGACGAGCGCTTCGGCTGGGGCTCCGAGGACAAGGAGCTGGGCGAGCGCCTCGAGAACGCCGGCGTCCGCGGCTACTCGATCCGCTACACCGCCCC
>DASQBG010000228.1:0-1752 GCA_035635335.1 Myxococcales bacterium
GGCACGGCCAGCGCATGGTCCTCGCCGTTGACGGAAAGACGGATGAGAGCGGACGACCTCACGCCGGGTCTTTAAGCCAAAGGCCGCGGCAACTCAACCTTCTGGCGGGAGCGGCGGTCCACCATCCACAGTCCGGCCGGCAAGGCGGTGAAGTCGGCGATCAGCGCGAGCAGGAAGGCCGCGCTGGTCACCAGCCCGAACTGCCGCAGCGGCGGGAAGGTGGCGAGCGAGAGCGCCAGGAACCCCGCGGCGTTGATCAGGGTAGCGAAGACGATGGCGCGGCCGGAGACGCGCAGCGCGTGCAACAGCGCCTCGTCCAGCGGCGCGCCCTCGCGCTCGTGAAGATGGTGGAAGAAATGGATCTGGTCGTTTTCGGTGGTGCCCAGGACGGTGGTGGCGATGAGGATGGTGGCGACGTTCAGCGAGGCGCCGAAGAGCCGCATGCCCAGGAAGGTGGCGAGAATGGCGACGAGCGAGGGAATCATCGCCAAGAGCCGCGCCGTCGGGCTGCGGAAGACGAAGAGGAAGACCACGAAGATCAGCGCGGCGGTGAGCGCGAAGCTCTGCGCCAGCGTAGGGACGAGGCTCGCGCCCACCTTCACTTGCAGGAGCGACTCGCCCGCGACCCGCATCTGCGCCCCCTCCAGCGGCGACCCCCGCAGCGCCTCCCAGGCGCTCCCGATCTTTGCGGTCAGGGCCGCGTAGCCTTCAGCGTCGCCCTCGCGGAACAGCACCGTGATCTGCAGATCCTTCAGCCCTTTGACGTCGATGTACCCGCGCAGCCCCGGTTCGGACAGCAGCATCTGCTCCAGGTCGGCGGCCGCGCGCGCGAACCCCGCCGGATCCTGCGGCAGCCGTTCACCCTGTCCGGCGAAGTAGCGCCGCAGGCGCAGGAAGGTGGTGGGCCCGATCGCTGCAATGACCTCGGGATTGGACTCGATCGTGTCCTGCAAGCGATCGACGGCGCGCAGCACCTCGGGGTCGGTTGCCGCCGGACGCGGCAGCTCGATCCAGACGTGCGCGACGTTGAGATCGGCGACGTTCTTGCGGAACCATTCGAGGTCCTGGTGCAGCGGTAGCGAGGGATCCATGTACGTGAGCGTATCAATCCGGACGGACATGGCAGGCAGCACGCCGGGAATGCCGAAGAGCGCGGCGGCGCCGGCGACGCAGATCAGGAGCGCCGTGACGACGAGCCCCCGCCGGTGCCGGAAGGTGAAGGCGGGCAGCCGGACCGCCACGCGCTCGTACAGCCCATGGCGGGCGGCGCTCCGGGTCGAAGTCGGGGTGCGCAACGCAAGCTGCAAAGCGGGAAGAAGCGTGAAGGCCACCACCCAGGAGATGGCCAGTCCCAGCGCGGTCCAGAGTCCCATCTCCCGGATCGGCCGCACCTTGGAGACGGAGAGCGCCGCGAAGCCCAGCACGGCCGCGAAAGTGGACGCGGTCACCGGCAGGAGCTTGCTGCGAAGCGCTTTGAGGTGGTGCTCGCGCACCGGCACGTCGGCAGGCCGATCGACGAAGCGCGAGTGGAGGTACACCAGGCTCGCGAGCGTGGTGACCAGCACCGTGAGAGGCACCAGCGCCGAAATGATGGTGAAGGTGAAGCCGAGTAGCCCGCCCGCCGCCACGCCCAGCGCCACCGCGGATGCGAGCGACAGCACGAAGGCGAGCAGCGTGCGCACCGAGCGGTAGAGCAGGAGCGTGACCCCCACCACCAGCGCGCCGAAGAACGGGAAGTAGCGGGCCGCGGCC
>DASQBG010000229.1:0-21092 GCA_035635335.1 Myxococcales bacterium
CGCAAGCGACCAGGCCGCTGGTCTCGCGGTCGAGCCGGTGCGCCGGGTCGGGCTTCTCGCCGGCGGCGTTGCGGTGGCGCGTCTCCAGGGCCCGCGTCAGCGTCGACACGTGGTAGCGGGCGGTGGGGTGCAGCGCGAGCCCGGCGGGCTTGTCCACTACCAGGAGCGCGTCGTCCTCGTAGACGACCGGGATGGCCGGGGGCTCACCGTCGTCCCCAGGGGAGCGCTTGCGCAGCGAGAAGCGGAGCCCGGGCCAGATGGGCGTTTCCGGGAGGAGCTCCCGCTCGCCGTGCACCAGCGCGCGCCCGCGCAGCAGCCGATCCAGGCGCGCGGGCGCCAGCGGGCGGTTCAGCTTCTCCGCGACGTACGCGGCCAGGGTCCAGCCGGCGTAGTTCGGCTCCACCTCGAAATGGACCAGCGCGCGGGCGGCGTCCTCGATCATCCCACGCACAACGTAACCCGCCGCGCTTCCCGTAGCACCGTCGGATGAAACGCAGCGCCGGGATACGGCGGCGGCTGTCCGGCGCGGACGTGATGGAATGTGTTCCACCGGACAGAACTTTGCAGGCCCGGGCCGGCGTGGCCACCTGACGGGGGTCATGAACTTCCTCCACGTCGTCGGGGCACGCCCCAACTTCATGAAGGTGGCGCCGGTCCTCGCCCAGCTGCGCAAGGACCCCCGAGTGCGGCAGGTACTGGTGCACACGGGGCAGCACTACGACCCCAGGATGTCGGACGTCTTCTTCCAGGATTTGGGGATGCCGGCGCCGGACGCGCACCTCGGGGCGGGGAGCGGATCGCACGCGCAGCAGACGGCCAAGATCCTGGTCGAGGTCGAGCCGGTGATCCTGCGCGAGGAGCCCGACGTGGTGGTGGTGGCGGGCGACGTCAACTCGACGATGGCGGTTGCCCTGGTGGCGGCGAAGCTCGGGGTCGCGGTCGCCCACATCGAGGCGGGACTGCGCTCCTGGGACTGGCGCATGCCCGAGGAGGTCAACCGGGTCCTGACCGACCGGATGTCGGAGCTCCTGTTCACTCCCTCCCGGGACGCCGACCAGAACCTCGCGAAGGAAGGCATCGACCCCAACCGGGTGCACTTCGTCGGGAACGTGATGATCGACAGCCTTCACGCCGCGCTGCCCCGGGCCCGCGAGAGCCGGATCCACGAGCAGCTGGGGGTGCGCAAGGGAGAGTACGCGCTGGCGACGCTGCACCGGCCGAGCAACGTGGACGAGCCGGCCGCGCTGGAGAGGCTGCTCGTCGCGCTGGCCGAGGTGTCGGGGCGCATCCCGGTGGTCTTCCCGGTGCATCCGCGCACGCGCGCGCGGCTGTCGCTGGATGCCACGCTCAGGACCAAGGCGGAGAGCGCGCGCGGGCTCAAGCTCGCGGACCCCATCGGTTATCTGGACTTCCTCGCCCTGACGGCGAATGCTCGCCTGGTGATGACGGACTCGGGCGGTATCCAGGAGGAGACCACCGCGCTCGGCGTGCCGTGCCTGACCGTGCGGCACAACACCGAGCGGCCGGTGACGGTGGAGGTGGGCAGCAACACGCTGGTGGGAACGGATCCCGCCCAGGTGGTGCCCGCGGCGGTGGCCGTGCTGGAAGGACGTGGGAAGAAGGGCCGCGTGCCGGATCTCTGGGACGGGCGGGCGGCGGAGCGGATCGCGCACATCCTGGTGCGGTTCTGCGAGGAGCGGGGCAGATGAGAAGGAAGTCGCGCCGGCGCCTTTCGCGCCTGCGGCGCTTGCGCACGAAATTGTTCTAGCTTCCGATGGACGACGCCGGCGCGCCCGCCCTGGAGCTCGAGGCGGATCCGCGCCAGGGAGACTGCATCCGGGGCTTGTTCCGGGCGAGCTTCGGGGACGATCGGGACATCGACAAGCCGTCCGTCGTCTCCGCCGTCGGATCGGAGCTGTTCTTCGGGCAGGACCGGATCGACGACGCGATCGCCTGGGCTACTTCTTCACGCCCAGCGAAATGAGCGCGCCCGGCTCGGGCAAAAGCGCGTCCCGATAGCGCCGGATGGCGTCCTCCAGCCCGGCCCGCCGATCCGCCGGCGCGCCCGGCAGCTCCGCCTCTGCCCGCGCCAGGGCGCCCTGGAGCATCTCCGATGCCGACTTCTCGTCGCCCGCCACGGCGGTCAGCGCGGCTGCTCGCAGGACGTCGATGGCAGCCGGTCCGCGCCCGGCTCCGTCGCCCCGCGAATCGAGCTCGACCACGCGGCGGGCCTGGGCCGCGGCGCCTTCGACATCGCCCGTCTCCTCCAGCGCGTCGCGACGCAATGCCGCTGCGTCTCGCGCCGGCAGCTGTCCCGCCTCTTCCGCCTCGGCGAGCGCCCGCGCCGCTTCCTCCGGGCGTCCCGAGAGCTGCCGCAGCTGCGTCCACAGCGAATGGAAGCGGACCCAGTCCTGCTGCGGCTCCTCGTCCTCCTCGCCGAGCGCGTCGAACAGCCGCTCTTGCGCCGCCCACCGGAGGAGGTCCTCGTCGATGCGCTGGTCCGGATCGAGGCGCGCCCGGTCGAGCGCGACCTCCAGCAGCGTGAGCACCACTTCCTCGGCGCCCGCCGGCAGCGGCTCGCCGTCCGCCTTGCGCTCGCGGAAGCCTGCCACGTCGCGCGACAGCCCTTCCACGGCCCGCGCCAGCGACTGCAGCTCGCCGCGCCGGTCGCCTGATTCGCGCAGGACCCGCGCGAGTCCCAACTCGGCCGCGGGAAGTCCGGGCACCGCGTGCAGCACCGCGCGGAACTCGTGCTCGGCGCCGTCGAGGTCGCCGAACTCCTCCAGGTAGATCTCGCCGAGGGCACCCCGCGCCAGGACCTCCGCGCCGCCGCCCGTCGCGGCCGCCCGCCGGAGGAGCCGGACCGCCTCCTGCGGATCGGTCTGGCGGAGCTCGAACGCGGCGCGCCGGATGTCCGCCAGAACCTCGGGATCGACCTGGGGGTCGATGTGCGACATCCCCTTTTCTCTATGCCGTTCCGCGGCCGTTGCCCAGGGTTGCAGATTCGGCCGCCGCGGATTACAACGCGACGTGCGCCTCGCAGCACTCATCCCCGCGCGCTACTCGGCCCAGCGACTGCCTGGAAAACCGCTCGCCGACCTCTGCGGCGCGCCGATGATCGTGCGCGTCTGCCAGCGCGCCGCGCTCGCGGAGGGGCTCGACGAGATCGCGGTCGCGACCGACGACGCCCGCATCGCGCACGCCGTGACCTCCGCCGGTTTCCGCGCGGTGATCACGGGAGAGGCGCGCAACGGCACCGAGCGGATCGCGCAGGCCGCGCAGGTCGTCACGGCCGACGGATACTTGAACGTCCAGGGCGACGAGCCGCTCATCGATCCGCGCGCGATCACCGCCGTCGGAAACCTGGTGCGCCAGGGTGCGGAGATGGCCACCGCCGCGCGGCCGCTCGACCCGGGCGAGGCGGACCAGCCGAGCGTGGTCAAGGTGGTGCTCGACCACGGCGGGCGCGCCCTGTATTTCTCGCGCAGCCTGATCCCCTTCCCCCGGCTGGCCGGAGAGGTCGCCGGGCTCGCGCACCTGGGCATCTACGGCTTCTCGGCGTCCTTCCTGTACCGCCTCGCCAAGCTGCCCGAGACGGCGCTCGAGCGCGCCGAAGGCCTCGAGCAGCTCCGCGCGCTGTATCACGGGCATGCGATCGAGGTGGCGGTCGGCCCCTGGAGCTCGGCCGCCGTCGATACGCCGGAAGATCTGGAGCGCGTCAGGGCTTTGTACTCGGACGAGCAAAGGAGGCACGGATGAGCGCACTGCGAGGCAGCCGCATGGACGCGCCGCGCGGCAAGCGCACCAAGTTCATCTTCGTGACCGGCGGCGTGGTGTCGTCCCTGGGCAAGGGCCTCTCCAGCGCATCGCTGGGCGCGCTGCTGGAGAACCGCGGTCTGAAGATCACCCACCTGAAGCTCGACCCGTACATCAACGTCGACCCGGGCACGATGAGCCCGTTCCAGCACGGCGAGGTGTACGTCACCGACGACGGCGGCGAGACCGACCTCGACCTGGGCCACTACGAGCGCTTCAGCTCGGCGAAGATGTCGCGGCACAACAACGCCACCACCGGCCGCATCTACCAGAACGTCATCAACAAGGAGCGGCACGGCGAGTACCTGGGCAAGACCGTGCAGGTGATTCCCCACATCACCGACGAGATCAAGCGCTTCATCCTGAACGCCGCCGACGGCAACGACATCGTCATCGTCGAGGTGGGCGGCACGGTCGGCGACATCGAGAGCCTGCCGTTCCTCGAGGCCATCCGGCAGATGAAGTACGACGTGGGCAGCGAGAACGCGATCTACCTGCACCTCACGCTGGTTCCCTACATCCAGACCGCGCACGAGGTGAAGACCAAGCCCACCCAGCACAGCGTGATGAAGCTGCGCGAGATCGGTATCCAGCCCGACATCCTGCTCTGCCGGACCGACCGCGCACTGTCCAAGGAGATCAAGGACAAGATCGCGCTGTTCTGCTCGGTGGAGCCGGGGAGCGTCTTCACCGCCGCCGACGTGTCCACCATCTACGAGCTGCCGCTCGCTCTCCACGAGGAGGGCCTGGACGACCGCGTGGCCGAGCTGCTCAACATCTGGAGCCGCGCGCCCCGCCTCGACAAGTGGGAGAAGATCGTCAAGGCGGTGAAGGAGCCCTCGCGCGAGGTGCGCATCGCCATCGTCGGCAAGTACGTCGACCAGACCGAGAGCTACAAATCGCTCAACGAGGCGCTGGTGCACGGCGGGATCGCAAACGACTGCCGGGTCAGCTTGGAGTACGTCGATTCGTCCGACGTGGAGAAGCTGGGCGCCGAGACGCTCCTCTCGCACGCGGACGCCATCCTGGTGCCGGGCGGATTCGGCATGCGCGGCACCGAGGGCAAGATCGAGGCGGTGCGCTACGCGCGCGAGAAGAAGGTGCCGTTCTTCGGCATCTGCCTGGGCCTGCAGATGGCGGCCATCGAGTTCGCGCGCAACGTGCTGGGCCTCGCCGGCGCCAACTCGCACGAGTTCGACGAGGCGACGCCGCACCCGGTGGTCAGCCTGATGGCCGACCAGAAGTCGGTGGTGGCCAAGGGCGGCACCATGCGCCTGGGCGCCTACGACTGCACGCTCAAGGCGGGCAGCCTGGCGCAGAAGCTCTACGGCCGGCCGCTCATCTCCGAGCGGCACCGGCACCGATACGAGGTGAACAACGCCTACCGGCCCCGCTTCGAGGAGCGCGGGTTCATCGCCTCCGGCGTGAACGAGCAGCTCGGGCTGGTCGAGGTGATCGAGCTGGAGGGGCACCCGTACTTCCTCGGCTGCCAGTTCCACCCGGAGTTCCAGTCCAAGCCCTTCCAGCCGCATCCCCTCTTCTCCGGGTTCGTGCGGGCCGCGCTCGAGCAGCGCGCGCGGCAGGGGCGCGGGGAGAAGCCCGGTGAGCCGCCGCGGCCCACGCCGGACATCCAGTTCCCGGCGGGCGCGCCCAAGGCGCAGGCATGAAGGTCGGCCGCGCCGAGGTCGGGCCCGGACAGCCGCTGCTCCTCATCGCGGGACCGTGCGTGATCGAAGGCGAGGCCCAGACGCTCGCGGCGGCGCGCAAGGTGGCCGACGTGGCGCAGCGGCACGGGCTCCCCGCGGTCTTCAAGTGCTCCTTCGACAAGGCGAACCGCACCAGCGGAAAGAGCTTCCGCGGCCCTGGCCTCAGGCAGGGGTTGCGGGTGCTGGCACGCGTGAAGCAGGAGACCGGCCTCCCCGTGCTGACCGACGTGCACGAGGTGGTCCAGTGCGCACCGGTGGCCGAGGTCGCCGACGTCCTGCAGATCCCGGCCTTCCTCTGCCGCCAGACCGACCTGCTCCTCGCGGCCGGCGCCACCGGCCGCGCGGTCAACGTGAAGAAGGGCCAGTTCCTCGCGCCCACGGACATGAAGAACGCGGTGGCGAAGCTGCTCGAGGCCGGCTGCCACGACGTGCTCCTCACCGAGCGGGGTGCGACCTTCGGCTACCACGACCTGGTGGTCGACTTCCGCGGACTGATCGCCATGCGGAAGTTCGCGCCGGTGTGTTTCGACGCGACCCATTCCGTGCAGCAGCCCGGCGGCCAGGGGGATCGCACCGGAGGCGACCGGACCCTCGCCCCTCCGCTGGCGAGGGCGGCGGCGGCGGTCGGGATCGATGCCCTCTTCTGCGAGGTGCACGAGGACCCCGATCGCGCGCTCTCCGACGGCCCCAACTCGCTCACCTTCCCCCTCTGGGAGGAGACGGTCGCGGACGTGCAGCGGATCCGCACTGCTCTGATGGGGCGGTAACTGCACGCGCTTACAGCGGTACTGGACGGCGTGTAGGTGGTGGATGGTAGGGTCCCGGCGGGTGCCCCCTCCCCGGATAGCGCTTCTGGTCTGCGCGGCCCTCTGCGCCGCCTGCGGCGAGGGCGTGCCCATCCTCATGTACCACTCGGTAGGGGACGGCGGAGAGCCGCTCACCGTCGCGCCGAACGAGCTGGACGCCCAGCTGGACTACCTCCGCTCGGCGGGCTTCGAGACGATCACGCTCCGCGAGGTCCTCGACGCGTACGACGGCGCCGGCAAGCTCCCGCGCCACCCGGTGGTGCTCACCTTCGACGACGGCTACGAGGACGTCGGGACCGAGGTGCTGCCGCGCCTGGTGGCTCGCGGGCAGAAGGCGACCTTCTTCATCGTCTCGGGGTTCTGCGCGCGGGACGCGGCCACCCGGGTCGTGCAGGGCCGTCGCCGCTACCTCGTCTGGCCGGAGGTGCGCGCCCTGAAGGACGCCGGGATGGAGATCGGGTCGCACACGGTCTCCCATCGCAGGCTCACCGGCCTGCAGAGCGCAGACCTCGATGCCGAGATCGAGCAGAGCCGCGCCGCGCTCCAGGCCTACCTCGGGCAGGGCATCGACTTCTTCGCGTACCCGTACAACGACCAGACGCAATGGGTCCGGCACGTCGTGCAGAGGGTCGGCTACCGCGGCGCGGTGGTCGGCGCGCGCGGGAACACCGATCCGTTCACGCTGCAGCGCCTGACCATGCACCGGGGCATCTCGGCCGCCGACCTGCGATCGATGCTCTCCGAATCGTGGGAGACCGCGTACACGAGGGGCGGATGATCCCGGTCCTTCTCGCCGCGGCCGCTGCCGCGGTCGCAACGGGCTTCGAGCCGCTCCCGGCCGACGATCCGCTCCCGGGGCTGGCCGCCTTGGGTCCGCAGCCCGCGGGCGTCACGGCGCTGACGGCGCGGGCGGGGCGACCATTCCACGGTGCGCGGCTCGATCATGGCATATCGGACGCGATCGACGTCGGAGTGGGGCTCGACGTCTTTCCGGAGGGCTTCTACCGGCCCACCGCCCAGGCCCGGGTGCGCGCCTTCCGGTCGGGGCCAGCCCAGCTCACCGTCCGGGGCACGCTGGGCCGCGTCTTCGGCGCCAACCCGGGCACGGCCCACACCAACGACGGCGAACTGGCGCTCCAGCTGGGGTTCGCGCCGCTTGCGCGCCTCGGCGTATTCGCCGAGGTGTCGCTGCTCGGCGCGACCGACTTCACGCGTCAGCACACCGTCGGGTTCACCCAGGTGCAGGGCGGCCTCGCATTCGCTCCGCCCGGCCGTCTATCGTTGATCGCCTCGGCAGGCGTGCTTCGGGGTGCCCGCGGCGCACGCGCGGTGGGCTCGGGCGGCGCCGCCTTCCGGTTCTGATACAAGCCCGGGCGTGCCGCCGCGATCCAGGAAGCCGCCGCGCGAGCTGTTGCGACGCATCCGGCTGGTGGTGCTGGACGTCGACGGCACGCTCACCGACGGCCGCCTCTTCTATGGCAAGGATGGCGAGGCCCTGAAGGCGTTCGACGTCCGCGACGGCCACGGGCTGCGCCTCTTGCAGCTCCACGGCGGGGTCAAGGTCGCGGCGCTCACCGGACGGCACGCGGAGCTGGTGCAGCAGCGCTGCCGCGAGCTGACCATCGAGCCGGTGGTCGGCTCGTCGCGCGCCAAGGGACCCGCGCTGCAGCAGATCTGCGACGGGGTGGGCATCCCGCTCGCCGCCACCGCGTTCATGGGCGACGACGTGAACGATCTGCCGGCGTTGCGCCTCGCCGCGCTGTCTTGCGCGCCCGCGGACGCCGCGCCCGAGGTGCTGCGCGAGGTCAGCTGGGTGGCGCCGCACCAGGCGGGCCGTGGGGCGGTGCGAGCGCTGTGCGAGCTGCTCCTGGCAGCGACGGTGGGATGGCCGCCACCAGAGGACGCGCCGGCTCCGCGAGGATGAGCCCCGCCGCGCCCCAGACCGCTGCGCCTTCCGCCCGGCGCGCGGTGCCCCTCGGCAAGCGGATGCGCCGCGAGCTGCGGGTGCGCGCGCTGATGCTGCTGCTGCCTGTGCTCTCGCGGCTCCCTCGCCGGGTGGCGCTCGCGCTGGGCGCCGCTGCCGGATGGCTCGCCTGGTTCGTCGCTCCGCGGCATCGGCGCGCCGCGCTCGAGCAGCTGGCGATCGCTTTTCCCGATCGCGACCGTGGCTGGCGCGCTCGGATCGGGCGCACCTCGTTCGCCAACCTGGGGCGCTCGGCCCTCGAGCTGGTGGCACTCGAGCGCCTCGATCTGGCCCGCGCCGTGCAATTCGATCCGGGCTCGCTCGAAATCATGACCGCCGCCCACGCCGAGGGACGCGGCGTGGTGGCCATCTCCTGTCACCTCGACAACTGGGAGCTCCTCGCCCGGCGCGTCGCCGCGGAAGGCCTGCCAGTCGCCACGGTGGCGCGCGAGGCGCAGGATCCGCGGTTGACGGCGCTGCTGGAGAGGTCGCGCGCGTCGACCGGGATCGTCAGCCTGTGGCGCGACCATCCCGGCGTCGCGCGTGGGTTCATCCGGCACCTGCGCAAGGGCGGCGTCGTGGCGGCGCTCATCGACCAGGATACGGAAGTCGCCGGTCATTTCGTTTCGTTCTTCGGGAGAGAAGCGTTCACTCCACGGGCGCCCGCGGACTTCGCGGTGCGTACGGGCGCGGCCGTCGTGTTCGGACGGATCCGCCGGGTGGCCCCAGGCGTGCATCGGATCCGGATCTCGCGCCTCGTCGTGCCCGCCACGGGGGACCGGGAGGCGGATTCACTCGCGCTCACCGCGGCGGCGACCGCGGCCATCGAGGAGGACGTCCGAGCCTGGCCGGATCAGTGGGTGTGGATGCATGCGCGGTGGCGCACACGACCGGGGTCAATCCGTTGAACTATTGACGGATTTTCTGCAGCCCGACGGCGGCCCCGGACCTCGACACGGGCCGGGGCGGGTGCTAGTGTTCCTTGCAAATGTGGAGCCAGTTCGTCATCCCCGGTGCTGCTGCAGCGCTCCTCCTGGGCTGCGGGGCACAGCCAGCGCCCTCCCAGGACCTGTCGGATCATTCCCCACCCCCCGGAGCTCCGGATCTCACCTTGCATGGAGTGGCGTTCGCCCGACTGTCCGATGGGCGGGTGGCCGCGCGAGGCACGGCGCGGGAGATGGCGTACTACCGGACGGGCGGGCGGCTGGACGGCCGGGTCGCGGTGGCGAGCCTGTACCCCGAGGTGGGCACCGGCTACGGGACGTTCGGCGAGGTGCTGCTCACCGCGCCGCGCGTCGAAGGCGACCTGGGCAACAAGCGCGGAAACGCCTCGGGCGGCGTGACGTTCCATGCCTCGCGCGGCGATCAGGGAACCACCGACCGGGTCTTCTGGGACGGCCCCGCGGACCGGCTCAGCGGCGACCGCCGCGTCGACGCGCAGGGCCCCGGATACGCGGTCCACTCGCAGGGCTTCTCCGCTCGCGCGGACGGCAGCGACGTCACCCTGACCGGCGGGGTCGCCGGCACGCTCGAGCCGACGGGCGATCCAGCCCCGCAGCCCACCGCGAACCGGCAGCCGGCGAGCCGCAAGCGGGCGGAGAGCCGATGATTGCCCTCGCAGCCGCGCTCGCGGTGGCCGCCGCGCCTGCAGGTCCGGTGGACTTCACCGCGCAGACCATGCGGATGGAGCCCCGCGAGCGGCGCACGCTGCTGGACGGGTCGGTCCGCCTGTCGCGCGACGGGATGGTGGTGACCGGCGATCGCGCGGTGGTCGAGTTCGCCCCCGACGAGCAGCGGCCGCCGCCGCAGCGCAAGGCGCGCCGGCGCGGGCGCGACGAGCCGGCTCTGCTCGGGCAGAAGCTGGAGAGGTTCACCGTCGACGGGAACGTGCACGTGCAGCGCGGCAAGCGCACGGCGGACGGCGCGCACGGCGTGTTCGACGCCAGGGGCCAGACGCTGGTGCTCACCGGCGACGGCAAGGACGACCCGGTGCTGCGCGACGGCTCCGAGACCTTGATGGGCGACCGCATCGTCATGCGCCTCGACACCGAGGACGTCGACGTGCAGAAGCCCAGGCTCGTGCTGCGACGCTCGGTGCCCGAGGCGGACGAGGCGCCGCAGCTGCCCACGCGCGTCGAGGCGTCCCGGCTGTCCTTGGACCGCTCGGAGCGCCTGGCCCGCTTCACCGACGACGTGGTGGTGCGGCGGGGCGACGTGGTGGTCCGCGGCCCGCGCATGGACGCGCACTACGACTCGTCCGGGGAGCTGACCCACCTCTACCTGCGCGGCGGAGTCGAGCTGCGGCAGGGCGATCGTCGCGCGGTGGCGCAGAACGCCGACTACGACGCGCGCACGCGCGAGGTGCTCCTGACCGGCGATCCCCGCGTGTTCGACCGGGGCGACGTGCTGGTCGGCGAGCGGATCGCGCTGGCGCTGGACACGCACGAGATCCGCGTCGAGCGGGCCCACGGCCGGCTCCGGCCCGAGGTGCACCAGGACGAGGCGCGGCCGGCATCCGGGGTGAAGCCGTGAGCGCGCTGCACGCCCGCGGGCTGTCGAAGAGCTTCCGCGGCCGGAAGGTCGTGGACCGGGTCTCGTTCGACGTGAACCCCGGCGAGGTGGTGGGCCTTCTCGGCCCCAACGGGGCCGGCAAGACGACCAGCTTCCACTGCGTGGTGGGCCTTCTGCACCCTGACGAGGGCGAGGTGCACCTCGGCGAACAGGACCTCTCCGGGCTGCCGCTCCACCGGCGCGCGCGGATGGGGCTCGGGTACCTGCCGCAGGAGCCGAGCATCTTCCGCAAGCTGACCGTCCGCCAGAACCTGCTCCTGGTCCTCGAGGGACACGGCGTGCTCGGGCACGAGGCGCGCGACCGCACCGACGACGTGCTGCACGAGTTCGACCTGCTCCGCGTGGCGGACTCGCTGGGCGAGCAGCTCTCGGGCGGCGAGCGGCGGCGGACGGAGATCGCGCGGGCGCTCTTGGCCGAGCCGCGCTTCCTGCTGTTCGACGAGCCGTTCGCCGGGATCGACCCCATCGCCGTCCACGAGCTGCAGCGGCTGATCGGCAAGCTGCGGGAGCGCGGCCTGGGCGTCTTGATCAGCGATCACGCGGTCCGCGAGACGCTGGGCATCTGCGACCGCGCCGTCCTGCTGGTGGAGGGGCGCCTGCTGGAAGCGGGCACGCCCTCGCAGATCGCGGCCTCGGAGCGCGCCCGCGCCGTGTACCTGGGCGAGCGGTTCAAGCTGGAATGAAAGGGAGAGCATAGAAATGGCACTGGAGCTCAAGCAGACTCTTCGCCTCAGCCAGCAGCTGGTGATGACGCCTCAGCTGCAGCAGGCGATCAAGCTGCTGCAGCTCTCGCGGCTGGAGCTCGTCGACCTCATCCGCACCGAGATGGAGCAGAACCCGCTCCTGGAGGAGCCCGCCGAGGGCGCCGAGGCGGAGCTGGACGAGGCCCCGGCCGAGCTGACCGCCACCCTGAACGAATCGATCGAGGCCAGCGAGCTCTTGCCCGAGAAGCCGCTGGACCGCGAGAACGACGCCAAGCAGCAGGCCGACGGCGAGGTGCAGCGCGCGGACATCGACTGGGAGCAATACCTCGACAACTACCAGACGCAGCACACCGCGCCTTCGAGCGGCGGGATGTCGGCGGAGGACCTGCCCAACTACCAGGACACGCTCACCCGCGCCGAGGGGCTGACCGAGCACCTGATGGAGCAGCTCCGGATGGCGGGGCTGACGCCCGAGGAGGAGCAACTCGGGGGGCTGATCATCGGCAACCTGAACCGCGACGGCTACCTGGTGATGGACCCGGACGCGGAACCGACGGTGCCGGCGCTGCGCGAGGACGTGGAGGTCCCCGCCGTCCTGGCCAGCAGCTCCGACGAGGACGCGGCGCAGACGGCGGAGAAGGCGCTCAAGGCGGCGGCGAAGGCTGCCGCGGCGGCACGGGCGGCGCGGGGCGAGGCCGACCCGCTGGTCTCCCTGGCGCTGGAGACGGGCGTCTCGGCGGCGTGCGCGGAGAAGGTGCTGCGGATCATCCAGCGGTTCGAGCCGATCGGATGCGGCGCGCGCGATCTGCGCGAATGTCTGCTGATCCAGGCCCGCTGGTTCCTCGCCGAAGGCGCGGGGAAGGACGACCCGGATGCAGACCTGCTGCCCGCGATCATCACCGGGCACCTCAAGAACGTGGAGACGAAGAAGTACCAATCCATCGCCAAGGACCTGCGCGTCCCGCTCGACGAGGTCGTGGCGGCGGTGA
Organism: Myxococcales bacterium; assembly: GCA_035635335.1. Lineage (GTDB taxonomy): Bacteria > Myxococcota > Myxococcia > Myxococcales > 40CM-4-68-19 > VBKO01. Next base: position 12,556 of record DASQBG010000229.1, read on the forward strand.
AGCTGCTCGCGCGGCTGGACCCCAAGCCGGGGCGGCGCTACGCTACCGACGAGCCGCAGTACATCACCCCGGACGTCTACATCCACAAGATCGGTGATCAGTACGTGACGGTCCTGAACGACGACGGCTTGAGCAAGCTGCGCATCTCGGCGCACTATCGGCAGGCGCTCAAGAACGGGGCCAGCAACGGAAAGGCGAAGGAGTACATCCAGGACAAGCTGCGCTCGGCGGTGTGGCTCATCCGCTCCATCCACCAGCGGCAGCGGACGATCGTGAAGGTGGCCGACTCGATCATCAAGTTCCAGCGCGAGTTCCTGGACAAGGGCATCCAGTTCTTGAGGCCCTTGATCCTGCGCGACGTGGCCGAGGACATCGGGATGCACGAGAGCACCGTCTCCCGCGTCACCACCAACAAGTACGTGCATACGCCCCAGGGCATCTACGAGCTCAAGTTCTTCTTCAACTCGTCGATCTCGCGGGTGGGCGGCGAAGACATCGCCTCGGAAGCGGTGAAGAACCAGATCAAGCAGATCGTCGCCGCGGAGCCGGGCGACAAGCCGTACAGCGACCAGAAGATCGTCGAGGTCCTGCGGACGCAGAACGTGGACATCGCGCGGCGCACCGTCGCCAAATACAGGGAGGTGCTCGGCATCCTGCCGAGCAGCAAGCGAAAGCGGTTCTTCTAGCGCCGGCTTCAAATGCCGGTGCGGCACCCGGATCCTGCTTTCATCGAACCCGGAAAGGGCTCGCCCCACCGGAGGGACCAAGCATGCAGGTCAACATCACCTTCAGGAACATGTTCGCCACCGACGCCCTGCGGAACCACGTCACGGACAAGCTGAGCAAGGTGGTCGACAAGTACCTGGACAAGGTGACCGAGGCCCACGTCACGCTCTCGCTCGAGCGCTACCTGCATCACGCGGACATCAACCTGCACGCCGGGACCTTCCACGTGCGGGGCAAGGAGAAGTCGGAGGACATGTACGCCTCGATCGACCTGGCCTGCGACAAGATCGAGAGGCAGCTGAAGAAGTACAAGGACCGGCTGAAGAACCACCGGCCCGCACATGTGCACGCACGCGAGCCGGTGCGGGTGCGGTACGAGATCTTCGCGGCCTCTGCGACCGAGGGCCTGCCGCCGGAGGTGGTGCGGTCGAACGAGTTCCTGGCCAAGCCGATGAGCGTGGAAGAGGCGCTCATGCAGATGGACCTGATGAACAACGACTTCCTCGTCTTCACGCGCCCCGGCTCGCGGGACGTGAACGTCGTCTACCGGCGGCGGGACGGGAACTTCGGTCTCATCCAGGCCAACGGGGAGATGACGACCGTCGCCGCCGCAGGCGGCGCCCAGGCAGGCGCCCAGCCGCCCATCGCGGCCGCGTCGGCGAAGTAGGGCGGCTCGCCAGCTTTACCCACCGTGCGCGCGTTCTGGCCGCCCGCACGGGTCCGGGTGTAGGCTCGCTCGCGATGAAGATCGCCGAGTTCCTGCGCGAGGATCTGATCCTCCCGGACCTGCAAGCGACCGACAAGGCGGGCGTCTTGCGCGAGTTGTGCACCCCGCTCGCACGCGCGCACGGCCTGGATCCGGGCCGGCTCACCGAGGTCCTGCTGGAACGCGAGAAGCTCGGCTCCACCGGCGTCGGCGAGGGAGTGGCGATCCCGCACGGCAAGCTACCCGGAGTGCCCAACCTGCTCGCCGCCTTCGGCCGGTCGAAGCGCGGCCTGGACTTCGCGGCGATCGACGGGAAGCCCACGTACCTCTTCTTCGTCCTCTTCGCCCCGGAGAACTCGGCGGGGATCCACCTCAAGGCGCTGGCGCGGATCTCGCGGCTGTTCAAGTCGCCGCCGTTTCGTCAATCGATAACGGCGGCGCAGTCCGGTTCCGAGATCGCCGGGTTGATCACCGGCGAGGATTCCAAATACTGATCGTCATTACGGCTCGGTGAGCTCGCGGACGACGAATGCGTAGTCGTAAGCGACGTCTTTCAGACGGTCGTAGCGGCCCGACGCGCCGCCGTGGCCGGCCGGGTCCATGTTGATCTTGAAGAGGAGTGGATTCGAGTCGGTCTTGAGCGAGCGGAGCTTTGCGACGTACTTGGCGGGCTCCCAGTACATTACCTGGGAATCGTTGTAGGACGAGCGGACCAGCATGGTGGGGTACGCCTTGGCCGCGACGTTGTCGTAGGGGCTGTACTGCTTCATGTAGCGGTACTCGTCTGGCTTCTTCGGGTTGCCCCACTCTTCGAACTCGCCGACGGTGAGGGGGAGGGATTCGTCCAGCATGGTGTTGATCACGTCGACGAAGGGGACGTAGGTGACCACCGCGTGGAACAGGTCGGGGCGGAGGTTGGTGACCGCACCCATCAGGAGGCCGCCGGCGCTGCCGCCGATGATGGCGAGGCGGTCCTTCGAGGTGTAGCCCTGCGCGACCAGGTGCTCGGCGGAGGAGATGAAGTCGGTGAAGGTATTCATCTTGTTCATCATGCGGCCCTGGTCGTGCCACTTCTTGCCCAGCTCGCCGCCGCCGCGGATGTGCGCCACGGCGTAGGTCACGCCGCGGTCCACCAGGGAGAACACGTTCGAGTTGAAGGTGTCCGGGATGGCGTACCCGTACGAGCCGTAGGCATAGAGGAGCAGCGGGCTCTTGCCGTCTCGCGCGACGCCCTTCTTGTACAACACGGCGATCGGCACCTTTGCGCCATCGGCCGCGGGCGCCCAGATGCGCTCGACCTCGTAGCGTGACGGGTCGTAGTTCGGGACCGGCTGGCGCTTCACCAGCTCTTGCGAGAGCGAGGAGGCGTCCACGTCCAGCCAGCTCCGCGGGGTGACGGGACTCTGGTAGATCACGCGGAACGTCTTCTGGTCGTACTCGGGGTTCTTGTCCGGCGAGACCTCGTAGTCCGCCTCGGGGAACCTCACGCGCCGCCGCGCGGCGCTGGCCGGATCGAGGAAGGTGATCTGCGGCAGCCCGCCTTCGCGCTCGTGCAGCGCGACGAAGTCGCGGAAGACTTCCACGTCCTCCAACATGACGTCCTCCCGGTGCGGCAACACCTCGGTCCAGTTCTCCTTGCGCGGAGCCCAGACCGGAGCGGTGACCAGGCGGAAGTTCCGCCCGCCGGAGTTGGTGCGGATGTAGAGGGTCCCGCCGCGGGCGTCGACGTAGTACTCGTGCCCCGGCTGGCGGGGCTGCAGGAGCACCAGCGCCGCGTTCGGGTCGCTGGCGCCGAAGAAGCGCACCTCGCTGGTGGTATGGCTCGCCGAGGTCACGAAGATGAAGTCCTTCGAGCGCGACCGCTCGACCTCCAGGTTGAAGGCGTGGTCCTTCTCCTCGTAGACCAGGTCGTCCTTGCCGCTCGAGCCGACCGCGTGCCGCCACAGCTGGTAGGGCCGTTTCTCCTGCTCGTCCTCCACCACGTAGAAGAGCGCCTTGCCGTCGCGGCTCCAGGCAGCGGAATCCACCCGCGCGATCTTCTCCGGTCCGTCGGCGCCGCTGCGCAGGTCGCGGACGTACAGGTCGTACTGCCGGAAACCCGTCTCGTCCGTCGTGTAGGCCAGCCGGTTCCCGTCGTCGCTGACCTCCCAGCCGCCCAGGCCGAGGAACTTCTTGCCAGCGGCCAGCGCGTTCAGGTCGAGGATGACCTGTTCCGCGGCGTCGGGCGCCGGTTTGCGGCACAGGATCGGGTACTGCTTCCCCTTCTCGGTGCGCTGGTAATACCAGTGCGAGCCGATCCGCACCGGAGCGGTCGAGTCGTCCTCCTGGATACGGGAGAGCATCTCCCCGTAGAGCTTCTTCTGCAGCTCCACGGTCGGCTTCATCAGCGCGTCCGCGTAGGCCGCCTCGGCCCGCAGGTACGACTCCACCTCCGGCGTCCCCTTGTTGCGCAGCCAGAAATAATCGTCGCGCAGCGCGTCGCCGTTGATCGGGGTGACGTGCTGCTCCTTCCGCGCGACCGGCGGCTGCGGAGCGGCGGCTTGGTCAGCGGCGCGCGGCTGGGGCGCCGAGGCGCAGGCGGCGAGCGCCAAGGCGAGCAGAACGGGGCGGTCATTCGGCACGGGCGTTTCCTCGTCTGGAAGGAGGCGCTGTTATAGTCTGGTTCTCGATGGACTCCATCAAGGTCGAGACGCTCCTCAAGGACCAGGATTTCGACCTCCGCCTCGAGCTGCTCGCCGGCGAAGGAGGTCTCGACCGGCGCGTGGTCAGCTCGCGCATCCAGAAACCCGGGCTGGCGCTGAGCGGCTTCACCGAGCACATCCACAAGGACCGACTTCAAGTTTTCGGCAACACCGAGATGAGCTACCTGGCCACGCTCAAGCCGGCCGAGGCGCAGGCCCGCATGCGCGGCCTGTTCCGGCTGCCCGTCGCCTGCCTCGTGGTCACCAAGAACCTGCCCGTCAACGACATGATCAAGCGCGAGGCCAGCGATGCCCGCGTGCCGCTCATGCGCACGAGCCACCTCTCCAGCACCTTCATCGACAACATCGAGCGGTTCCTGCAGGAGGCGCTCACCGCCAGCACCTCGGTCCACGGCGTGCTGATCGACGTGATCGGCGTCGGCGTCCTGATCCTGGGGAAGAGCGGCATCGGCAAGAGCGAGCTGGCGCTCGACCTGGTGACCCGCGGCCACCGCCTGGTCGCCGACGACATCGTGGATCTGAAGAAGAGGCAGGGCGGCTCGGTGTACGGGAGCGGCTCGGACATCATCAAGCACCACATGGAGATCCGCGGGATCGGCATCATCAACATCAAGGACCTGTTCGGCGTGTCGGCGGTGCGCGACCGCAAGAAGGTCGAGATGGTGGTGGAGCTGGTCGAGTGGGACGACCGCGTCGAGTACGATCGCCTGGGAATCGAGGAGCAGAAGTACAGCATGCTCGACACCGAGGTGCCGCTGCTCGTCGTGCCGGTGCGCCCCGGCCGCAACCTGACCACCATCGTGGAGGTCGCCGCCCGCAACCACCTGCTCAAGCTGCAGGGGCACCACTCGGCCAAGGACTTCCAGGAGAAGCTCTCGCGCGAGATCGCCCAGGCGACCGTGACGCGCGGCATCGGCGACGAGGTGGAGTGACTTGGCCCCGCCGCTCCGCATCGTGCTGCTCACCGGCATGTCGGGCGGCGGCAAATCGACGGCGATCAGGGCCCTGGAAGACGCCGGCTGGTTCTGCATCGACAACCTGCCGGTGCTGCTCGTGCCCAAGCTGCTCGAGCTGGTGGTGCACGGGGCTTCCGACGAGGTGCACCGGCTGGCGCTGGTCATCGACGCGCGCGAAGGCCGCTTCCTCGACCAGACGCCACAGAAGGTGGACGAGGTGCGGCGCGCCGGCCACCGGCTGGAGGTCGTCTTCCTCGACTCGGCGGACGAGACGCTCTCGCACCGCTTCAGCGAGACGCGGCGCAGGCATCCCCTTTCGCCGGACGGCACGGTCGCCGAGGGCATCGCGCTGGAGCGCAAGCTGCTCGCCGCCCTGCGCGGCATCGCCGACGTGGTGATCGACACCACGCGGATGAACGTGCACGAGCTGCGGGACGTCATCACCGCACGGTTCGGCGCCGCTCGCGACGCCGACGCGCTCAACGTGACGCTGGTCTCTTTCGGCTACCGCAACGGCATTCCGGCCAACAGCGACCTGGTGCTCGACGTCCGCTTCCTGCCCAATCCCTACTTCGTCGAGGGGCTCAAGCCGCACCCGGGCACCGACCCGAGGGTATCGGAGTGGGTGTTGGGACGGCCGCAGACGCAGGAGTTCCTCGAGCACCTCGAGTCGCTGCTCGCCTTCCTGCTCCCGCAATACAAGGCGGAAGGAAAGAGCTACCTCACCGTCTCCATCGGCTGCACCGGCGGACGCCACCGCAGCGTCGCCCTGGCCGAGGAGCTGTCGAAACGGCTCACCGAAAAGCACCGGGCGCGAGTGAAGGTCACCCACCGCGACGTCGCGAAGGCCTGACGGTCAGCTCCGCTTGTGGCGCATCTCCTTGACCGTGAACACGCCGTTCTCCACGCACAGCTCGGCGATGGCACGCATCACCACCGCTGCCTTCTCCATGCTTTGCCGCAGGGCACCGAGGCTCGCGAGATCGTCGTCGGTGAGGTCGTCCGTGTCGATCGGTCCCCCGCCGGTGGCAGTGAAGAGGTCAGCCCCCGCCAGGGAGACCGGACCGGTGCCCTGCGCCGGCGTGTCTTTTCGCGTCGGCGGGGCGGGCGTCGGCGGCGGGATGCGGGGGGTCGCGCGAGGCGGTGTCGCGTGCGAGACGTGCGGCCGGTCATCCCCGCCGGGCACGTCCATCGCCTGCTGATGCCGGCCGCGCCTGGAGGGGAGGTCCTCGGGCACGGTGACGCCCAGCTCCGAGGCGATCTTCGCCAACGGGGAGGCGGACTCGTCCTGCAGCCCGACCAGCTCCACCTCTTCCGTCGAGGTGTCGTCCAGCTCGATTTCGGCCAGCTTGTGCGCGGGCGGCTCCTCCGGCTGCTGCTCCGTGCCCGCACCGGGCGCTCCGTAGCACTGCCGCACCGCCCGGAGGATCTCGCTCGGCCCGGCCACCGCCGGCCGGACCCGCTTGTGCGTCCTTTGCCGCACTACCGCGATCGAGTCTTGATCGGTGGGGTCCGCCATCGCCAGCCAGAGCAGCTCGCCGTTCTCGCGCAGCGCGATGGGGAGCACGAAGCGGTCCGCGCAGATGCGCGCTTCGAGCAGGTTCAGGGCCGCCGTCTCGGGTGGGGTCATCTCCAGGTCGATGCGCGGCAGCCCCAGCTCGACCGAGATGGCCCGCGCGATCGACGGCTCGGTCGCCAGCCCCAGCTCGGCCACCTGCTGGACGATGTGCCCGCCGCTGCGCGATCGGGTGCGGCTCATCACCGCGTCGTGCGCGCGGTCGTCGATCAGCTGCACCTTCTGCAGCAGGTCGAGAATGGTCCCCACGGTGCACAGTCTCCCACCCTGCGGTGGGATGTCCAGGATCGCGACTCAACACCCTCTTCGGTCCGGCGCCTTCGGCGCCTCCACGAGGGGGAGCTCGCTCCCCCCTCGACCCCCCAACAGATTACGTTCGATCTATCGAGCGGTCGAGTCGACCTGCCGAGCGCTTGAATCTCGGCGATCGGACTGGGCGGGCGGGGTGAGCTCGACGAGGTACTCGCCCGTGAAGCACGCGTCGCAGAACGTCCGCGGCTCGGCGCGCACCGCCTCGTGCATCCCCTTTTCGGACAAATAACCCAGCGAATCCGCGGTGACGTACTTGGCGATCTCCTCCACCGTGTGCGTGGCGGCGATCAGCTCCTTCCGCACCGGCGTATCGATCCCGTAGTAGCAAGGCCACCTGGTCGGCGGCGCGCTGATGCGCACGTGCACTTCCTTGGCGCCCGCGTCGCGCAGCATCTTGACGATTTTGCGGCTGGTGGTGCCGCGCACGATGGAGTCGTCCACTACCACCACCCGCTTGCCCTTGACCACGTGCTGCACGGGGTTGAGCTTCAACTTCACCCCGAAGTGGCGGATCGACTGCGACGGCTCGATGAAGGTGCGCCCCACGTAGTGGCTGCGGATGAGCCCCATGTCGTAGGGAAGGCCGCTCTGCTCGGAGTAGCCGAGCGCCGCCGCGACGCCGGAGTCGGGCACCGGCACCACCACGTCGGCCTCCGCCGGCTGCTCGATGGCGAGGCGGCGGCCCAGCTCCTTGCGGGTCCGGTACACGCTGCGGCCGAACACCTGCGAGTCGGGGCGGGCGAAATAGATCAGCTCGAAGATGCACTTGCCGCTGCGCTGCGGCGGCAGCTTCTGCACGGTGCGCACGCCGGACGCGTCGGCGACCACCATCTCGCCCGGCTCCACCTCGCGCTCCAGCTTCGCCTCGATCAGGTCGAACGCGCAGGTCTCGCTGGCGAACACGGGCACGCCGCGCAGCTTCCCTACCACCAGCGGCCGGAAGCCGAGCGGGTCGCGCACGGCGATGATCGAGTCCTGGGTGAGGAACAGGAGCGAGTACGCGCCGCGCACCTGCGCCAGCGCGCGCTGGATGCGCTCCACCGCCGTCCCCTCGCGCTCCCGGGCGATGAGGTGCAGGAGCAGCTCGGTGTCGGACGAGCCGGTGAAGATGGCGCCCTGCGCCTCGAGCGAGGCGCGAAGCTCCTCGGCGTTGACGAGGTTGCCGTTGTGCGCCACGGCGATCGGTCCCGCGACGCCCTTGAAGACGAAGGGTTGCGCGTTCTCGATGCGCGACTGGCCGGCGGTGGAGTAGCGCGTGTGCCCGATCGCCGCGTTGCCCGGCAGGCGGGCGAGCGTCGCCGCGTCGAAGTTGTCGGCGACCAGCCCCATGGTCTTGTGCACCTGGATCTGCCCGGCGTCGAGCGCGGCGATGCCCGCGGACTCCTGCCCGCGGTGCTGGAGGGCATGGATCCCCAGGTAGGTGATGTTCGCCGCCTCGGGGTGGCCGATGACGCCGAACACGCCGCACTCGTCGTGGAACTTGTCGTCGTCGATCGGGTCTGTGAGGACCTTCAGCTGCACGGCCTCTCCGGGAGAGCGCGGGGAACGAAGCGTACAGG
>DASQBG010000230.1:0-11304 GCA_035635335.1 Myxococcales bacterium
ACGTTCGCGCGCACCCACTCCGCGATGGAGCGGGTGGTCGCTCCCGGCGTGAAGATCTCCGCGACCCCCATGCCTTTGAGCGGCTGGATGTCCGAGTCGGGGATGATTCCGCCGCCGAACACCACCACGTCCTGGGCGCCCTGCTTCTTGAGCAGGTCGATGACGGCGGGGAACAGCGTCATGTGCGCCCCGGACATGATGGACAGGCCGATCGCGTCCACGTCCTCCTGCACCGCCGCGGCGACGATCATCTCCGGCGTCTGGTGCAGGCCGGTGTAGATCACCTCGAACCCTTCGTCGCGCAACGCCCGCGCGATGATCTTCGCGCCGCGATCGTGGCCGTCGAGCCCCGGTTTCGCGACCAGGATGCGGACCTTGCGAGCCGTGTCGGTCATCGAGGGAAAGATAACCGATGCGCGGCTGCCCAGAAAGCTCCTGGATGCTCTGGACAGTCGGCCGGACGACTGCTTAAACGTGCCCTCATGGCCGACAAGGTGCAGCTGATCTGGAAACCCGGCTGAACGGGGTGCATGAAGGCGCGGGAGTTCCTCGCGCGCAAGGTGGGACAAGGGGTCGAGCTGCGGAACATCCTCAAGGAGCCGCTCTCGGTGGAGGAGTTGCGCCGGCTGGCGTCGCGGGTGGGCGGCGTGGACGAGCTGGTCGCGCCCAAGCGCCGCGCCGAGGCGGACGGCCTGCAGGGCGAGAAGCTCCTCCGCTGGCTCGCCCAGGACGGCGCGCGCGTGCGCAGGCCGATCGTGATCACCAGCAGGAAGGTCACGCTCGGCTTCGCTGAGGCCGCGCGGAAGGAGCTGGAAGAGTCGCTGTAGCGCTTCTATTTCTCGAGGAGCGCGATCAGCTGCGGAGTAGTCTCGGTCAGCGGCTCGTGCAGGCGGACCAAGCGCAGCCCGGCCACGTACGCGAGCGCCGCGAGCGCGTCGGGCGGGTAGTAGCGGATGTGGAACTCGGCGGAGAGGATCTCTCCGGACTCGAGCCGCACCGTCTTGCGGACGTGGTCCACCGCGCCGTCGAACCGCCCCTCTTCGGCGACCTTCCCCAGGCCGGGGACGTCGTGCTCGCTGCGCGCCTCGGGCGCCGTCGCCAGGCGCAGCGGGTTGTCGGTCGTCAGCACCAGCGCTCCGCCGGGCCGGAGCACGCGAGCCGCCTCGACCAGCGCCAGCGCGGCGTCCTCCTCGGTGCCGAGAAACATCGAGCTGTAGAAGCAGAACGCGGCGGCCAGGCTGCCCTGGTGGAAGGGCAGCGCGCGCAGGTCGGCACGCACCAGCGCCGCGCCGGGGACCTCCGTCCGTGCCTCCGCCAGCAAGAGGCGGCTGCGGTCGACGCCGGTCGCGCGGTGCCCGTACTGGACGAGCTCCCGCAGGTGGCGGCCGTAGCCGCAGCCCAGGTCGGCCACCGGCTTGCCCGGTTCCACCTGGGCGAGTTGCAAGGCCGCGTGGACGTCCTCCTGCGCGAAGCGCCGAGGGGCAAGCCGGCGAGTCGTTTCCAGAAAGATGAGGTCGGCCTGGCTCATGCGCGACGCAGTGCGCCGGCGGGCAGCTCGACCCACTCCTCGGCCCAGCGCCCGAGCCCGCGCACCACGCGGCCCAGTGCTTCGCCTTTGCGCGTGAGGCGGTATTCCACCCCCACCGGCGGCCCGGAGAGGACGCGCCGCTCGACCACCCCCGCCTCTTCCAGCTCCTTGAGGCGCTCCGACAGCATGCGCTCGCTCACCACCTGCAAGCGCTCCGTCAGCTCGCCGAAGCGCGACGGGCCGTCGAGCAGCAGGACGTGCAGCACCAGGGTCGTCCAGCGCTTCCCCAGGAGGTCGACGGCGGCCTGGAAACGCGGGCAGAGGTCAGTGTTGTACCGGCGCGCTCGCATCCTGGCGGAGCATAACCGCGCCGAAGCGCGCGCGCGAATCCGCTGCGCGGGCGCGGCATCCAGTACGCTTACGAAAGAGAAGTAACAAACCCTTTCGCAAGGAGATCGACCATGGCGACCTGGAGCATCGACACCGGCCATTCGGCCATACACTTCGGCGTGCGGCATATGATGTTCACCAAGGTCCGCGGCCGTTTCACCCGCTGGAACGGCGAGCTGCGGTTCGACCCGTTCGACCTGCCCTCCTCCGGCATCGAAGTCAGCATCGACGCGGGCAGCATCGACACCGGCGAGGCGCAGCGCGACGCGCATCTGAAGTCCGCCGACTTCCTCGACACGGAGAAATTCCCCGCGCTCACCTTCCGGAGCACGGACATCCAGGGCCTCGGCGAGGGCAAGCTCCGCGTCTCCGGCGAGCTGACCATCCACGGCGTCACGCGCCCGGTCGTGCTCGACACGGAGTTCGCGGGACGCGTGAAGGACCCCTGGGGCAACGACCGGGCCGGGTTCACCGCCCGCACCGCGATCGACCGGACCGACTTCGGGCTGCGCTGGAACCAGGCGCTCGAGACCGGCGGGGTGTTGGTCGGCAACAAGGTCGAGATCGAGCTGGAGCTCGAGGCCGTGGCGGCTGCCGCCAAGGCTGCTTGACGAGAGGGCGGGCCTGCTCGCTCGCCGCCGGCCCTCGCCTCGTCAGGGAGCGAGGGCCGTGAAGACGCCCGGCCGTCTTGCTGGTCGGACGCCGTGTGCGCAGCCTCTGGAAGAGGCCGCCATGACTACGCGCCGCGTGCTGCTGCTCTTCGTTTGCATGGTCGCGCTTTCCCTCGGTTGTGGGAGCGCTGCTACCCCCGCGCCGCCCGATGATGCCGGATCCGGCGGCACCGGTCCCTCCGATGCCGGGACGACGGACGCGGGGTCGTCATTCGATGGCGGCGCCACCGCTACCGCCGACGCCGGCAACGTCGATGGCGGCAATCCAGACGCCGGCAATCCAGACGCCGGGAACCCGGACGGCGGGAACCCGGACGGCGGCGACGCGGACGCTGGCAGCGACGCCGGCCCCGCGGCGACCGCGTGCCCCACTTCGTTCGAACCGCTGCCGACAGGCCCCGCGGCGCCGCCGGTCCCCGCCGATGCGCACGCGGGCGAGCTGCTCAAGCCTGCTTGGGAGATCCGCGCGCCCGCCGGCTGGATGCTGCGGTTCGGAGGAACGGTCGATTCCAGCGGAAACCTGTACTGGCTCGAATTGAAGGACGGGAACCAACGGCTCGCCTCGGCGAAGATCGACGGGACCGTCCGCTTCCGCGTCGCCACGGCAGCGAAAGGGGACTCGGCGGGCCTGCTGATTGCGTCCGAAACCGTGGTGTCGCTCAGTCTCGAGGACATGACCCGCCCCGTCGCAACGGGGTACTCGACCGCCACCGGCGAGCAGCTCTGGCGCCGGGAGCTGCTTCCGCTCATCCAGGGCTGGTACCGCGAGACCGCCAACAACAGCCGGGCGGCCGTCTTCGACGGCGCCGTGGTGAGCGGAGGCGCCGTCGTCCTCGCGCTGGGAACGGGCTACAAGACCGAGAGCGGGTACCTCGCGCTCGACGGCGCAAGCGGATCGGTCCTCTGGGTCGCCCGCACCACCGACGAGGCCACGTTGAGCATGGCCTCGCCCGCGGCCCTTTCCGAGGACGGGGCCCTCTTCGGTTCGCAAATCCTGCGCGACCATACAGCGATCTTCCGGTTCTCCGCGGGGAACCCGCCCGCCCTCTCCTTCTCCGGTCCGAAAAACGAGATCTGGGGGCTGCTCGCCGCTCCCGGTCCGGTGCTCTTCCTGTCCGTCACGAACGATTTCTTCGCCCCGTCGCATCCGGAAGTCCGCTGCCAGGACGGTGCGCTCATCGCGCGATTCGATGCCGACGTCTTCTTCTACGCGGCTTCTTCCGGCAACGCCTGGGTGGCGCAGCGCAGCGGCGCGCTGTCGCAGTACGACGTCCGCACGGGCAGGCTGAAGAATCGGGTCCAGGCTCGCCCCGGATGGGGGGCGGCGACTTCTTCCGCCGGAGTCCTTTGGGTGGAACAGAGCATCGAGTACCCGGGCGGCGCGTCCAGCGCGCGAAAGCAGGGAGCGCCCACGCTGCGCGTGCTCGGCCCGGACGGCTCCGAGGCGCTTCGGCGCGCGCTGCCGCAGGAACCCGAGGCGTACAACGGGACCCGCTCCGGCTCGTTCGGGGACCGGATCCTGTTCGAGGGAGAAGTGCTGCCGTCCGCGGGCTCGTACGGGGTGATCCGCGCCATCGACGTGCCGGGCTGGAGCACGGGGAACGTCGACCGCTGATTGCTCCGGTCCTTAGAAGCTGCCCTTCTCGCGGTAGGCGCCCCAGACCTTGCGGAAGACGTCGGAGACCTCACCGAGGGTGCAGTACGCCCTGACCGCGTCGAGCACCGCGACCATCAGATTCTTGCGCTCGTCGCGGCACGCCGCTTCCACGGCGCGGAGCTTCTCCTGCACGGCGGCCTGGCTCCGGGATCGCTTCACCGCCAGCAGGCGCTCGATCTGGTCGTGCGCGACCTTGTCGTCGATCTTGAGGATGGAGATGGGCTCGTCCCGCTCGGACTTGAACGAGTTCACGCCCACGATCTTCCGCTCGCCGCTCTCCACCTCGCGCTGGAACTGGTAGGCGCTCTCGGCGATCTCGCGCTGCGGGTAGCCCTCCTCGACCGCGCGGATGATCCCACCCAGCTGCGCGATCTTGTCGAGGATCTGCAGCGCCCGCTTCTCCATCTCGTCGGTGAGGTATTCGACGTAGTAGCTGCCCGCCAGCGGGTCGACCACCCGGTCGACACCGCTCTCGTGCGCGATGAGCTGCTGGGTGCGCAGCGCCAGCCGGACCGAGTCCTCGGTGGGAAGTGCGTACGTCTCGTCGAGGGAGTTGGTGTGCAGAGACTGCGTGCCGCCCAGAACGGCCGCGAGCGCCTGCAGCGCGGTCCGCACCACGTTGTTGTAGGGCTGCTGCGCGGTCAGCGACACGCCCGCGGTCTGCGCGTGGGTGCGCAGGCTCATCGAGATCGGCTTCTTCGCCCCGAACCGGTCGCGCATGGCGCGCGCGTAGATGCGGCGCGCGGCGCGGAACTTGGCGATCTCCTCGAAGAAATCGTTGTGCACGTCCCAGAAGAAGCTGAGCCGCGCGGCGAAGTCGTCCACGTCCATGCCGCGCTTGACGCACTCCTCGACGTACCCGAACCCGTCGGCGAGGGTGAACGCCATCTCCTGGACGGCCGTCGCCCCGGCCTCGCGGATGTGGTAGCCGCTGATCGACACCGGGTGCCAGCGGGGCATGTGCTTCGCGGTGTACTCGATCATGTCCACCACGATGCGCGTCGCCGGTCGGGGACCGACCACCCACTCCTTCTGCGCGATGTACTCCTTGAGGACGTCGTTCTGGATGGTCCCGCCCAGCTTGTCCTTCGAGACGCCCTGCTTCTCGGCCACGGCCACGTAGCAACACAACGCGAAGAGGGCGGTCGCGTTGATGGTCATGCTGGTCGTGACCCGGTCGAGCGGAATGCCGCTGTAGAGGACCTCGAAGTCCTTGAGCGTCGAGACGGCGACGCCTTCCTTCCCGACCTCTCCGCGCGCCATCGGGTGGTCGGCGTCGTAGCCCATCAAGGCTGGCATGTCGAAGGCGGTCGAAAGCCCGGTCATGCCGTGCTCGAGGAGGTACTTGAACCGTTGGTTGGTGTCCTCCGGCGATCCGAATCCAGCGAACTGGCGCATCGTCCAGAGACGTCCGCGGTACATGGTCGGCTGCGGTCCGCGCGTGTACGGGAACCGGCCCGGGAATCCCACGTCGCGCTCGTACTTCTCGACGTCCTCCGCGCTGGGGCTCCCCACGTCCGCGGGGGTCAGGAGGTCGGGAACGGGGATCCCGGAGTCGGTGTGGAACTCTGCGCTCCGCAACGGGCTTTTCGCCACCGCCTGGGCCAGCTCCTCCTTGCGCCAGCGCTCCTCCTCGGCTTCCAGCCGAGCGAGCGGATCCTGGTCCTTCGGATGTCTCATGAAGGCGAGATAACACGCGATCCGCCGACCGACCAGCAACGCGCCCGAGGGCTCATGGTCCTGAACCTCCCGCAGTCGGAGCACCCTGGTACGGCGCGCAGGGCGCCTGGTGTCTAGTTTCAGGCGCGGCGGGCCACGCCCGAAGAGAGGGCGCCGGATGACGGAGCGCCGCACGACAGAGCACCGCACGGCGAAGCACCGCGAGCGCGCGACCGGTGGGCGGGCGCCCGGGACGATGCCCGCCGGGTCCGCGCCACCCCGCGCGCCAGCGCGCCGGTCGGCGACCCCCCCGGGTCCGGCGATCGCGGATCGCTTCGCACGCGTCTGCTCCACCGGTGACGACCGGTGCGGTGCGCCGTCGGCCATGGTGGTGGTCGCGCACCCGGACGACGAGACGGTCGGCGCCGGCGCCCTCCTCGGTCGGCTCGACGACGTGGTGGTGGTGCACGTGACCGACGGCGCGCCGCGCGACCTGGCCGATGCCCGGAGCGCCGGCTTCACGACGCGCGAGGCGTACGCCCGAGCGCGCCGCGACGAGCGTGACGCGGCCCTCGCGCTGGTGCGGATTGCCCCCGACCGCATCCACGACCTGTGCGTGGTGGACCAGGAGGCGTCGCTCTCGCTGGGCGAGCTTCCGGCGCGGATCGCCGAGCTCCTCCGCGCCTCGACGCCCGACCTGGTGATCACACACCCGTACGAGGGAGGCCACCCCGACCACGACGCCACGGCGTTCGCCGTGCACGCGGCGCTCGCGCTGCTGCGGCGTGACGGCGCCCCGCGCCCGCTGCTGCTCGAGCAGACGTCGTACTTCAACAGCGCGGGCACGATGGCCACCTACGAGTTCCTGCCCACCAGCACGGCGGAGCCGCTCACGCTCACGCTCGCACCGGCCGAGCGCGCGCTCAAGCATCGGATGCTCGAGCAATACGTCACGCAACGACGGGTGCTCGCGCCCTTTCCGGTCGCGGTCGAGCGCTTCCGGGCCGCGCCCGCCTACGACTTCACGCGGCCGCCGCACGACGGAATTCGGTGGTACGAGATCTTCTCCTGGGGGATGACGGGCGACCGTTTCGCGCAGCTCGCCCGTGAGGCGCTCGGCGCGCTCGGGCTCGAGCGGCCGGGGCATGCGCGCGCGCCGCGTGCCGGTGCACGGCCGACAGCGGAACCGGCCGCACACCACGGCGGCTCGGGCGGCCAGCCGGCGGGCAGCGGGCACCTGGGCGGCGCGGCTCCGGAGCTCCTCGTCGATGAGGTGACGACCTGCGACGGGCTCGAGGGACTATGCGAGGAGTGGCACCAGCTGCTGGACCGATGCCCGTGGGCGACGCCGTTCCAGTCGCCCGAGTGGCTCCTCTCGTGGTGGCGTGCGATGGGTGGGGGCGAGCTCTGCGTCACCACCCTCCGGCGCGATGGCCGGCTCGTCGGGCTCGCGCCGCTCTTCATCTACTGCGGGCCGGACGGCCGGCGCCGCCTGGCCATGCTCGGCGCGGGGATCTCCGATTACGAGGACGTGCTCCTGGAGCCGGAGCTCGCCGATGCCGGGGCCGCGCTGCTCCTGCGGCACATCGCGGAGGAGCGGAGCCGGTGGGACGCGGGGGAGTTCCTCGAGCTGCGCGCCGCGTCGCCCCTGCTCGCCGCGCCGTGCCCCCCAGAGCTGTCGGTCGAGCGGTACCCGAGCTCGTCGTGCACGGTGCTCTCGCTGCCGGCCACCGTGGACGCCCTGCCGGCGTCGCTCTCGTGGCGGTTCCGGCGCCGCCTCCGCAACGCCCGCAACCGGCTCGGGCGGGCGGGGGACGCGCAGTTCGTCACCGCCGACGAACGGAGCCTCCCCGAGCTGCTCGAGGCACTCGTCCGGTTGCACTCCCTGCGCTGGGAGGAGCGCGGCGAGCCGGGCGTCCTGTCCGATCCGCGGCTGCGCCGGTTCCACCAGGTGGCCGCGGCCGGGTTCCTGCGCCGCGGCTGGCTCCGGCTCCATGCGCTCCGGCTCCGTGGCGCGCCCATCGCGGTCCTCCATGGCTTTGCCCATCGCGACCGCGCGTGCATGTACCTGAGTGGGCTCGACCCGAGCGCCGACTTCTGTAGCCCGGGCGTGCTCATCCTGCAGTACGCGATCGAGCAAGCCATCCACGAAGGGGCGCGCGAGCTCGACATGCTCCGCGGCACGGAGTCGTACAAGTACGAGTGGAGCGCCGAGAGGCGGCCGAACGCGGGATTGCGGCTGCGGCACGCCGGGGCCGCCGGCGACAGGCCCGCCCGGTAGACGGTGGAGCGCGCGGCACATGGCACCGGACGACCTGACGCCCATCCCTTCACTCGGCGCGACCATCGCCCGCTACCTGTCGGGGGAGATGTCTGCCCCGGTGGCTCTCGCGCGGCTGTTGGTGGCCTGCGGCGACGCGGCGGCGGTGCGTGATGCCGTCGAGCGAGCGTCGCCGCCCGCCGAGGCGTCGCGCCCGGACGGGAGTGGCGCGCAGCACGAGCGCCTGCGCGCGCTGCGCGCCCTGCTCCCGGAGATCGGCGCCGGGTGCGCGCGGATCGGGCAGGTCCTGCGCGAGGAGCTCGAGCGTCCGTCCACCCCGGCGTGCCCCGATCACGTGATCGCGCGCACGCGACGTCTCTTCGACCGGTTCGTGGCCGAGAGCGAGGAAGCGAGCGTGGCGCTCTACTCGCTCGGCAGCCCGGCGCTGCTGGCCGCCGCGTCGGAGGAGCTCGTGCGGACGCTCCAGCAGTGGGGCGTCGCGAGGCCGGGCCGCGCCGTACTCGACGTCGGGTGCGGCATCGGCCGCGTCGCCGCGCGGCTGGCGCCGCTGGTCGGCTGCGTATGGGGCATCGACATCTCGCCGGGCATGATCGCCGCGGCCCGGCGCCGCTGCGCCGGGCTGCCGAACGTCCAATTCGCCGTCTGCGATGGCGTCGATCTCTCGATGCGCGGCGACGGCTCCGTCGACGTCGTCCTGGCGGTCGACTCCTTCCCTTACGTGGTCGAGGTGGGCGAGGCGTCGGTCGCGTCGTACTTCCGGGAGGCGCATCGCGTGCTGCGCGACGGCGGCGACTTCGTCCTCGTCAACTTCTCGTACCGCGGCGACGTGGCGGCGGACCGTGCGGACGTGCTGCGGCTGGCCCGTGCGGCCGGCTTCGACGTGCTCGTGTCCGGCTGCGCGCCGTTCGCGCTCTGGGACGGGGTGGCGTTTCACCTCGCGCGTCGCCTCAGTCCTTGAGCAGGTCCCGCGAGATCACCAGGCGCTGCACTTCACTGGTACCTTCGTACAGGGTGCTCGCCCGCACGTCGCGGTAGTAGCGCTCGACCGGGAACTCGTCGATGTACCCGTAACCTCCGTGGATCTGCACGGCGGCGTCGCAGACGCGATTCGCCGCCTCGCTGGCGAAGAGCTTCGCCATCGACCCCTCGCGGGAGAACGGCCGGCCTCGCTCCTTGAGCGCCGCCGCGTTCAGGGCGAGCAGCCGGCCCGCCTCCATCTGCGTATCGCAATCGGCCAGCATGAACCGGATGGCCTGTAAGTCGCCGATCGGTTGCCCGAAGGCGCGGCGCTCCTTCGCGTACTTCAGCGAGGCGCGCACCGCCGCGATCCCGATGCCCACCGCGTGCGAAGCGATCCCGATCCGCCCCCCGTCCAGCGCCGCCATGGCGATGGGGAACCCGTGCCCCTCCTCGCCCAGGAGCTGGCCTTCGCGCAGGCGCATGTCCTCGAACGCCAGCGAGACGGTGGTCGAGGCGCGCAGGCCCATCTTGTCCTCGTGCTTGCCCACGCGCAGGCCGGGCTGGCCGCCCTCGACCAGGAATGCGGAGATGCCGTGCGAACCGGGCCCGGGCTGCGTGCGCGCCCAGACGATGATCACCCCGGCCCGGTCGCCCGAGGTGATCCACTGCTTCTCGCCATTCAGCACCCATCCCGAGCCGTCCCGCCGCGCCCAGGTGCGCAGCGCCGCCGCATCCGACCCGCCGGACGGCTCGGAGAGGCCGAAGCTCCCCGCCGCGAACCGGCCGCTGGTCAGCTCGGGGACGTACCTTCGCCGCTGCTCCGGCGTGCCGAACTTCACGATCGTTTCGCCCACCATGTTGGTGACCGCCATGGTGAGCGCGGTCGAGGCGCAGCCCTGCGCGATCTCCATCATCGCCAGGGCGTAGGCGACCGCCCCGGCCTGCGCTCCGCCGTACTCCTCGGGGATGTTCACGCCCATCATCCCCAGGTCGGCCAGCTCGCGCAGCTGCTCGGCCGGGAAACGGCCCTCGCGGTCGAGCTGGGCGGCGACGGGGACGAGCGAGTCCTGCGCGTACTTGCGCGCGGTCTCCCGCACCAGGCGCTGGTGCTCGTCGGGCTCGAACATGGGGCGCGGACACTACAGCGCGGGGCTTTCGCCCGCAGCAAAAAAGCCGGCGCGCCGTCTCGTACGCTACTTCTCCAGCCCGACTGCCTGGACAGGCGCCGGCCCGGGCCGCGAGACCACCCGGTACATCTTCTCGAACTCGAGCGCGAGGTCGATCAGCTGCTTGCGCAGGAGCGCCCGGTCGATCAGCACTCCGTCGCGAGAGATGAGTCCGAACTCGCGCGCCACGGCCAGCCCCTTGTCGGTCAAAGACCAGCGGGCCTGGCCCTCCTCGCGCAGCACGCCCACCCGCACGAAGTCGTTGATGGCCCGCGCCAGGGAGGTGTGCCACCGCGCCAGCCGCCGCTCGAGCGGATTCGACTCCCAGTCGCGCGCCGAAAGCGACACGATGTCACGGATGTGCACGTACACATCCGAGATGCCGGCCCCCCCGCCCCCGAACAGCATGGCCGAGAGGAGCGGACCGCAAAACGTCTGGCGGGGCGTGAGCCGATCGAGCACCTCCGCGCCCGCGGTCCAGCCTTCCCTTTGTGCTGCACCCTGCACGGCCATTTGACCCACCCCCGTGGCGTCCGTCGGCCCTATCTGAGCAATGCGTTGGAGATGACCAGGCGCTGGATCTCGCTGGTCCCCTCGTAGATCTCGGTGATGCGCGCGTCGCGGAAGTGCCGCTCCACGTCGAGCTCCTTCGAGTACCCCATCCCGCCGTGGATCTGGACCGCCTTGTCGGCGACGCGATTGGCGGCCTCGGAGGCGAAGAGCTTCGCCATGCTCGACTCGCGCGTGTGGCGCGCCCCGCGATCCTTGAGGCTCGCGGCGCGCAGGGTGAGCAGCCGCGCCGCCTCCAGCTCGGTGGCCATGTCCGCGAGCATGAACTGGATCGCCTGATGCTGCGCGATGGGGACGTCGAAGGTCTTGCGCACCTTCGCGTAGTCGCGCGCTTCCTCGAAGGCGGCCCGGGCGATGCCGATGGCCTGGGCGGCGATGCCGATGCGCCCGCCGTCGAGGGTGCTCATGGCGATCTTGAAGCC
>DASQBG010000231.1:0-8321 GCA_035635335.1 Myxococcales bacterium
GAGGTCGGGGTCGAGGTCGTGTCGGAGGTCGTGTCGGAGGTCGTGCTCGAGCTCGTGTTCGAGGTCGTGTTCGAGCTCGTGCTCGAGGTCGACGCCGGTGTGCCCGGATGGCCCGGCGCGCCCGCCTGCGCCTTGGCGCGCTCCAGCCGGCGGAGCGCGTCCGCCGCTTCCCGCGAGCCGCACCGGCGCCTCTCGGCCGCCGTCTTGGAGAGGAGCGCCTGCGCGCGCTCGGTGCCCGCCACCACCAGGACGCGCACCGCGTTGAGGATCGCGGGGCAGGGCGCAGCCTTGTCGGACAGCTCCGCGGTCGCCAGCGCCAGGCGGTCCTCGTCGCGCGCCTGGCCCATCAGCTCCAGCGCCTCGAGCGCCTCGCGCCGCGGGCGTCCGTGCTGCGAGCGCACGATGCCCCGCAAGGGCTCGGCGGCGGGCGCTCCCACCCTCTCGCCCAGGATGCGCACCAGCGCCGGCCGCCATTGCAGCGGGAACGCCTCGGACTCGAGGTCGTCCACCAGCGCGCGCACCACCTCGCCGTCGGCCACCGAGGCGTCCGCGTCGAGCGCGGCTGCGAAGTCGGCGAACGCCATGCCCAGCTGCCCCAGAGCGTGCTCGGCCTTGCCGCGCAGGACCTGCACCTGCGCGCTGCGCGAGCGCGGGCTGTCGGACAGCTTGTCCAGCTCGGCCAGGACGGCGAGCGGCGCCTTCCCCACCAGCATCTGCTCGGCGCGCAGGACCGGATCGTTCTCGCGGCGCACGCGGACCCGCCAGCTCGCCGCTCCCAGGGCCACGCAGAGGGCCAGGGCGGCGAGCACCGGCCAGCGCCGCGCGACGAACGCGGCCGCGCGCGTGGCGAGCGGGAGCTTGGGGTCGCGCAGCTTGCCCAGGCGCTGCAGCGCGCGCCCGTCATAGGGTAGCTCGCGCGGACCCATCATGCGCGCGCGGTGCAGGCGCGTCTCGCCCACCCGCAGCTCGCGCACGGGGAACGGCTCGGTGGGCACTTCGCTCTTGTTCATCGCCAGGTAGACCGATTCGGTCAGCACCACCTCGCCCGCGTCGGCGAAGGCGGAGGCGCGCAGCGCGAGCTGCACCGGGTCGCCAGTCACGTCGACCGCGTCGACCCGCACCTCGCCCAGGCTGATGGCGATGCGCACCTCGATGCGCTCCTGGGGCCCGCGCCGGGAGTTCCAGGAGGCGAGCCGATCCTGCATGGCCATGCCGCACAGCACGCAATCGGTCGGCGACCGGAAGGTGACGAGCAGCGCGTCGCCGATCGACTTGACCTTGCGCCCGCCGAACCCGCGGATGACCGGGAGCAGGAGCGCGTCGTGGAAAGCGAGCATGCGCGCGTTCTCCTCGCGCGTCTGCTGCGAGGTGCGGGCGGTGAAGCCCTTCATGTCGCTGAGCAGGATGGCGAGGTTGTGGGTCCGGTGCGCCGGACGGAGCAGCTCGACGACGTTCTTCACGGCGCACCCCGGATCTGCTCGAGCGCGTCGTGCGCCGCCACCCGCGAGTTGCAGCCCAGCACGTGGGCGAGAAGGCCGTCCTGCACCTCTTTGCGGGTCTCGGCCTCCATCGACTCGAGGACCTTCACCGCGTCCTGGTCGCCCAGCCGGCCCAGAGCGCGCGCGGCAGAGGCCCGCGCCTCGCAGGGGCCGGACTGCGCCATGGTCAGCAGGTGGTCGAAGGCGCGCCGCTCGCCGGCCCGGGCCGCCGTCTCGAAGCTGCGGGCCGCGCCCTCGTACTCCTTGCGCTCCTGCTGCAGCCGGCCCTCGTAGTAGGTGCGCCGCGGCCCCGCGCGCATGCCCTGCACCTCGCGCGAGACGGCTGCGAGATCCCGGCGCGCCAGCGCGCGGTCCACCGCGGCGGGGGCGAGCAGCGCGGCCGCCACCGCCAGCAGGGCGCAGACGCCCGCGATGGCGAGGATCCGGGCCTGCTCGGTGATCCAGGGGAACGCCTCGGCGATGTGGCCGGCCGCCGACTCCGCTGCGGCGCGCAAGTGGCCGCGCACCTCGGACGAAGTCAGGCGCGTCAGGTCGACCTTGGCCAGCTTGCCGGCGCGCTGCAGCGCCTTGCCGCTGTAGGGCCGCTGCGAGAGGTCGCTTCCGGGCTTCACGCGGAAGACGCGCACCGGCTCGGGCACGCCCTTCAGCTCCTGGTAGCCGCCGTCGTCCGCTTCGATCTCGTTGCGGTTCATCGAGAGCCAGATCGCCTCGGTGAACAGTACCTCGCCAGCGTCCGCCAGCCCGAGGACCCGCGCGGCGATGTTCACCGGCTCGCCGAAGACGTCGCCCTTCTCGAGCCGCACCTCGCCGACGTTCACGCCGACCCGCACTTTGATGCGGTCCCACTCGGGGACGCCCTTGTTCCACTCCCAGATGCGGTCCTGCACCGCCGAGGCGCACAGGACCGCGTCGGTGGGCGACTCGAAGGTGACGAGCAGCGTGCCTCCGATGCTCTTCACCCGCCGCCCGCGGTACGCGCGGAACACCGGCAACACCAGCGCCTCGTGGAGCCGCAGCATGCGCTGGCTCTGTTCGTACGTCTGCCGGCTGAGCCGGTCGGCGTAGCCGACGATGTCGGTGAACACGATGGCGAGGTTGGAAGTCCGCATGGTGGCAGCCTGGAGAGCTAGGACTCCTCAGACTACTCGGCCAGGGTGAAGGTAAAGAAGTGTTCTACCGAGGTTGATGTAGGGCCAACGGCTACCCCGCCGTACTCGACCCGGCCGCCGCCGTGGGCGCGAATGTCCAGTCGGGGTGCCGGCCTTGGGCGTAGGTCATGTTCCATTCACTCTTGAACAGGGCGATGGGGTTCTTGTCCCGGTCCTCGACGCAGAGCGCGTCGACCTCCAGCTCGAAGGCCTGGGGATCGAACCCGAGGCCCGAGATCCAGCGCGCCACCTGGTAGGGAAGGCGGTCCAAGGCGATCTCCGCGCCGTACTCGTGCTTGAGCCGGTACTGCAGCACTTCCAGTTGCAGCGCGCCGACCGCGCCCAGGATGGGGTCCTTCATCCCCAGGCCGCGCTGCGAGAAGATCTGGATCGCCCCCTCCTGGCTGAGCTGCGAAAGGCCCTTCTCCAGCTGCTTGCGCTTGAGCGCGTCCTTGCTGCGCACCCGCGCGAAGATCTCGGGCGAGAAGCGGGGTAGCTCGGCGAACTCGAAGGGCGCCCCTTCGCACAGGGTGTCGCCGATGCGCAGCGCGCCGGTATCGAACAGGCCGATCACGTCGCCCGGCCACGCCTCCTCGATCACCTGGCGCTCCGCCCCGAAGAGCTGGTGGGGCATGGAGAGCCGCAAGCCGCGGCCCTCGCGCACGTGGCGCACGTCCATGCCCCTCTGGAAGCGGCCGCTGCAGACGCGCAGGAAGGCCAGCCGGTCGCGGTGCGAGGGGTCCATGTTCGCCTGGATCTTGAAGACGAACCCGCTGAAGCGCGGGTCGTCCGGCTCGATCGCCGCTCCCTCCACGGTGTGGCGCGCGGCCGGCGGAGGAGCGAGCTTCACGAAGGCGGCGAGGAACTGGTCCACGCCCACCTCGGTCCAGGCCGAGCCGAAGAAGGCGGGCGACTGCTCGCCGCGCAGGACGCGCGCGTGGTCGAGCGCGTCGCCGGCGTGCGCGACCAGCTCGATCTCCTCCGCGGCGTGCGCGCGCAGCTTGGGGTCCACTTCCGGCAACTCCGGGACGATGCGCCTGGCGGCGGGCCCCAGATCCTCGAAGAGGGTGGCCACCCCGCCGAAGTCCGCGCCTTGCCCGACCGGCCAGGTGACCGGCACGGTGCGGATGCCGAGCACTTCCTCCACCTCGTGCAAGAGGTCGATCGGCTCGCGCCCGGGCCGATCGAGCTTGTTCACGAAGGTGAAGATGGGGATGCCGCGCCGCCGGCAGACCTGGAACAGCTTCTTCGTCTGCGCCTCGACGCCCTTGGCGGAGTCGATCAGCATCACCGCGGCATCGGCCGCGGCCAGCGTGCGGTAGGTGTCCTCGGAGAAGTCCTGGTGGCCGGGCGTGTCGAGCAGGTTCAGCTTGTACCCGCCCCAGTCGAACTGCAGCACGCTGGAGGTGATGGAGATGCCGCGCTGGCGCTCCAGCTCCATCCAGTCGCTGGTGACGTGGCGGGCCTGGCCGCGGGCCTTGACGGTGCCGGCCAGGTGGATGGCGCCCCCGTGGAGGAGGAGCTTCTCGGTCAGGGTCGTCTTTCCCGCGTCGGGATGCGAGATGATGGCGAAGGTGCGCCTCCGTCCCACCTCGCTGCGCAGCTTCTGCCGATCGGCCTCGTCCACCGCGCGGTGTCTAGCACAGCCGCCGCCGTATTCGGGGGCGCTGCGCTTTTGATCGCGGCGGCCTTGACGCCCGAGCGGGAGTCGCGATCCTGCCGCGGTGGAGCACGCGAACCCGTTCCTCACCAATCTCGCCGTCGTGCTCTGCGTCGCCGCGGTGACCACCGTGGTCTTCCAGCGCCTCCGCCAGCCGGTGGTGCTCGGGTACCTGCTCGCCGGGCTGATCGTCGGCCCGTACGTGCCGGTGCCGCTCGTGGCGGACCGGGAGATGGTGCGCCAGCTCTCCGAGATCGGCGTCGTCCTCTTGCTCTTCTCGATCGGGCTGGAGTTCACCCTCGGCAAGCTGGTCCGCGTGGGCGGTACGGCCGGGCTGGTGGCCGTCGTCCAGGTGGGCGTGATGATGGTGCTCGGCATCCTGGCCGGCCGCGCGCTCGGCTGGACCGGACGCGAGGCCCTCTACACAGGCGCCATCTGCGCCATCTCCAGCACCACCATCATCGCCAAGGCATTCGAGGAGAACCGCATCGTCGGCCGCCTGCGCGAGCTGGTGCTCTCGGTCCTGGTGGTCGAGGACCTGGTGGCGATCCTCCTTCTCGCCGCCCTCACCGCGCTGTCCTCGGGGCAGCTCTCCGCCTGGGAGCTGGCCGCGACGGGCGGGCGGCTCTTGCTGTTCCTCGTCGGGGTGGTCGCGGTGGGCATGCTGCTCGTCCCCAGGTTCGTCCGTTCCACGCTGAAGCTGGGCCGTCCGGAGACGATGGTGGTGGTCTGCGTCGGCATCTGCTTCGCGTTCGCGCTGCTCGCCCAGCATTTCGGGTACTCGGTCGCGCTGGGCGCCTTCCTGGCTGGTTCGCTGGTCGCCGAGTCGGGAGAGGGCGAGCGCCTGGAGCACTTGCTGCAGCCGGTGCGCGACCTCTTCGCGGCGATCTTCTTCGTCTCGGTGGGCATGCTGATCGATCCGGCGCTGGTCGCGCGCCACTGGGTGGCGGTGGTGGTGCTCACGGCCGTGGTGATCGGCGGCAAGCTCGCCGGCGTGACGCTCCCGGCGCTGCTGGCCGGCACTGGAGTGCGCACCGCCGTGCAGGCCGGGATGAGCATGGCGCAGATCGGCGAGTTCTCGTTCATCATCGCGGGGCTGGGCATCACGCTGGGCGCAACGCGCGACTTCCTCTATCCGGTCGCGGTTGCGGTGGCGGCGATCACGACGCTCACCACGCCCTGGCTGATCCGCTGGTCGGGGCGGGTGGCGGCATGGGTGGACGCAAAGCTTCCTCGCCCGCTGCAGACCTTCCTGGCGCTGGAGGGCGCCTGGATCGAGCAGCTCCGTGCTCCGCGGCAGCGCACCCGGGTTCGGCGGCTGGCCGGCTTGCTGCTCCTCGATGCGGCGATGCTGGCGGCGGTGGTGATCGCGGCGGCGAAGCTCTTCCCTCGGGTCGTGGAGAGCCTTGGCCCCCACGTCGGCCTCCGCCGGGCCCAGGTGTTGGCGGCGGCGGCGGGCGCCCTCGCCGCATCGCCCTTCGTGGTGGGGATCCTCCGGCTGGTCGGCGCGCTGGGCGCGACGCTCGCGGCGCAGGCGCTGCCACAGCCGGGAGGCGGTATCGACCTGGCGGCGGCCCCGAGGCGCGCCTTCGTCGTCGCGCTGCAGCTCGTGGTCGCGATCGTCCTCGGGCTGCCCCTGGTGGCGGTGATGCAGCTCTTCCTGCCTGCCTGGGTTCCGCCGCTGGTGTTCGTGGCCGTGCTGGTGGCACTGGCGGTGCGGCTGTGGAAGTCCGCCGAGGAGCTGCAGGGCCACGTACGCGCCGGGGCGCAGGTGCTGGTCGAGGCGCTCGCGAACCAGGCGCGCGCGGACGGAACGCCGCCCGACGGCCAGCCGGCCTTCTCGGCCCTGTTCCCCGGCCTGGGCTCGCCGGTCCCGGTGGTGGTCCCGCCCGGGAGCCCGGCGGTGGGCAAGACGCTGGCGGGGCTCGACCTGCGCGGCCGGACCGGCGCAACCGTCTTGGCGATCCGCCGCGGTGGCGAGGGACTGTTGGTACCCACCGGCCGCGAGGTGCTCCAGGCGGACGACGTCCTGGCGGTGGCCGGGACCCACGAGTCCGTCGACGCGGCGCGCACCCTGCTCGCCGAGCCAGGAAAGTCTAGCCGGGACGGCTGAACAACTCGGCCCGCGCTTCCTCGGTGATGGACGAGATCTGGGGACACCATACGGAGGTCGTCGTATGGTGTCCCCGGATCTCCCCTACGGACGGCGCGTGAAGAGCTCGGCCCGCGCTTCCTCGGTGATGGCGACCACGGCGGGGTGGCGGAGGCGGCGCTCCACGGAGATGGCGTAGAAGCGCTCCGAGACGTTCGCGAGCCGCCCGGCCGGCTCGACTCCGTACCGCTTCCGCAGCTCCTCCTCGAGGATGGAGGGGGCGGGGAAGGCGCCGTCTCCGGTGCGGCCGAACTCGGCGAGCAGGGCGCTGTCCTGGAACTCCGCGGCGATCGCCGGCCGGATGCCCTCGCCCTCGAGCCAGTGAGAGAGCGACCGGCGCAGCGCCGCGCTCTCGGTGGGCACGAAGAGGCGCGCGCCGTCGAGCGAGCGCGGGAAGCGAGTGCGAAGGCGGGCAGCTTCGCGGGGAGCCGCGAAGATCGACACCGCCGACTCGCCGAGCAAGTGGCTGTAGGCGCGTACCGGCGAGAGGGAATTGGCGGGGGCGTCCGCGAGCACCAGGTCGTGCTGGTGCAGGGCGAGATCGGCCAGCAGGCGCTCCGGCTTGTCCTCGCCGCAGACGAGGTGCACGGCGCGGGGGCCGCGGAGCGCCGGCTCAAGGATGCGCCAGGCGACCAGCTTGGGCATGTGGTCGGCGATCCCGACCGCGAGGCGCTGCGGCCGGGCCGTGGGCCGGCCGCGCACGGCGTCGGACAGCTCGGACCCGATGGAGAAGATCTCGTCGGCGTACCGGAAGACGAGCGCGCCCAGCTCGGTGGGGACCAGCCGGCGGCCCTTGCGCTCCAGCAGCTTGCCGCCGAGGGATTCCTCGAGCGCGTGGAGCTGGCCGCTCACCGTCGGCTGCGCAACGCCGAGCTTCGCGCTCGCGGCCGAGACGCCGCCCTCCTTGAGGATCGTCCAGAAGTAGCGGAGGTGGTGGAAGTTGAGCTGCTCGTCCATAGGGAAAACCGATGTGTTGCTTCCGAATTATCTATTTGTCGATGGATCGCGCAAGCGCTACCTGATCCGGGCGCGCGGGGCGCGCGGGAGGCAGGGCCAAGGCGATGAAGAACCGGCTCAAGACGGTGCTGCTGCTCGGAGCGCTCTCCGGCATGCTGGTCGGCCTCGGCGCCGCCCTGGGAGGAGGGTTCCTCCACGCTTCGCTGGTGATGGCGGCGGTGCTCAACCTGGGTGCCTGGTTCTTCTCGGACCGCATCGTGCTGGCCCTGAGCCGCGCCCGCGAGCTTCCACCCGACGAGGCGCCCGCGGTGCACCGGATCGTCGCCGAGCTGGCGCAGGCGGCCGGCATCCCCAAGCCGCGCGTCTACTGGACTCCCGACCTGCAGCCCAACGCGTTCGCCACCGGGCGCAGCCCCGAGAAGGCGGTGGTCGCGGTGACCGCGGGCATCCTCCGCATCCTCGACGAGCGCGAGCTGCGCGCCGTGCTGGCCCACGAGATCTCGCACGTGCGGAACCGCGACGTGCTGGTCTCCAGCATCGCCGCGACGCTGGCCGCGGCGGTGACTTGGCTCGCGCACATGGCCGGCTGGTTCGGCGGCAGCCGGGACGACGAGCACGGCGCTTCTCCCGCGCAGGCGCTGCTCCTGGCGCTGACCGCCCCCATCGCCGCGGTGCTGCTCCAGCTCGGCATTTCGCGCTCGCGCGAGTACCTCGCCGACCAGTCCGGGGCCGGGCTGAGCGGCGATCCCGAGGGGCTCGCCCGCGCCCTGGAGAAGCTGCACGCCGGTGCCTCCCGCCTGCCGTCGCACGCCGACCCGGCCACGGCCAGCCTGTTCATCGTGAACCCGCTGGCGGGGACGGGCGGGGTCCTCTCGCTGTTCTCCACGCATCCGCCCCTGGCCGAG
>DASQBG010000232.1:0-20690 GCA_035635335.1 Myxococcales bacterium
TGTCGGGTGCGGGGCAGATCGTTTGGGGTGGATTTGCGGGGCGACAGGCGGTACGGAGAATCCAGGAGAGATGATGGATTTCGAGCCGACCGAGAGCCAGCGCAAGCTGGTCGCGATGGTGCGGGACTTCTGCGTGCGCGAGGTGAAGCCGCACGCGGCGGAGTGGGACCGGGACGAGCGGTTCCCGCGCGAAGTCGTCGGCCAGCTCGGCGAGCTGGGACTCCTCGGAATGGCCGTGCCCGAAGAGCTGGGCGGCTCCCAGCTCGACACCATCAGCATCGCGATGGTGGTGGAGGAGATCGCCCGGTGGGACGGGTCGCTCGCGCTGACCGTCGCGTCCCACAACGGGCTGGGGACCTCGCACATCCTGCGGTTCGGGTCCGACGAGCTGCGCCGGCGCTACATCCCGGACATCGCCTCCGGCAGGAAGCTCGCGGCCTGGGGCCTGACCGAGCCGGGCAGCGGGTCGGACGCGGCGGCGCTGCGCACCACCGCCGTTCGCAAAGGGGCCGGCTGGGTGCTGAACGGCGCGAAGATGTTCATCACCCAGGGCTCGGTGGGCGACGTCTTCGTGGTGCTGGCCCTGACCAGCCCCGAGAAGCGGCAGAAGGGCATCACCGCCTTCGCCCTCGACCGCGGGATCAAGGGCTTCTCGCAACGCCCCCTCCACGGCAAGCTGGGCATGCGATCCAGCGACACCGCCGAGCTGATCCTGGAGGACGTCTTCGTCCCTGACGAGAACCGCGTGGGCGCGGTCGACCACGGGTTCGTCGACACCCTCAAGATCCTCGACAAGGGCCGGATCACCATCGGGGCGCTCAGCGTCGGCCTCGGGCGCGGCGCGCTGGAGGAGTCGATCGCCTATTCGAAGGAGCGCAAGGCGTTCGGCAAGCCGATCGCGGACTTCCAGGCTCTGCGCTGGATGATGGCCGACATGGCCACCGAGCTGGACGCCGCGCGCCTCCTCGTGCACCGCGCTGCGACGCTCTGCGACGCGGGGAGGCCCTATACCACCGAGGCTTCGATGGGCAAGCTCTTCGCCAGCGAGGCCGCCTGCCGCGCCGCCGCCCACGGCGTGCAGATCCACGGCGGGTACGGCTTCACCCGGGAGTTCCTGGTGGAGCGCATCTACCGCGACGCGAAGCTGTGCACCATCGGCGAGGGGACGAGCGAGGTGCAGCGCCTCGTGATCGCGCGGGATCTCCTGAAGGCCTGATGGGCGCCCTCGCCGACCGCGTCCTGCAGGGCGACGTGCGGGCGGCCGCCCGCCTCATGCGGCTGATCGACGACGCGCAGCCCGCCGCCGAGCCGGAGCTGCGCGCCCTGTTCCCCTCCACCGGCCGGGCGCACCTCATCGGGATCACCGGCAACCCGGGCGCGGGCAAGAGCACGCTGGTGGACCGGCTGATCGCGCATCTCCGCCGGCAGGCGAAGACGGTCGGCGTGATCGCCGTCGACCCGACCAGCCCCTTCACCGGCGGCGCGATCCTCGGCGACCGCATCCGCATGCAGGACCACGCGCTCGACCCGGGCGTATTCATCCGCTCGCTGGCCACCCGGGGGCAGCTCGGCGGACTGTCGCGCGCCACCGGCGACTGCGTGCGCGTGCTCGACGCGATGGGGAAGGACGTGGTGATCGTCGAGACCGTCGGCGTCGGCCAGGACGAGGTGGAGATCTGCCGGCTGGCGCACACCACCGTGGTGGTGGTGGTCCCCGGGTTGGGGGACGACATCCAGGCGATCAAGGCCGGCATCCTGGAGGTGGCGGACCTGTTCTGCGTGAACAAGGCCGACCGCGAAGGGGCCGACCGCACCGTCCGCGACCTGCGCCAGATGATGGAGCTGTCGGCCAAGGACCGCGAAGTGGCCATCGTGAAGTGCGTCGCCTCGCAGGGAGAAGGCATCGCCGAGCTGTGGGACGGCATCGAGGCGCATTACCGCCTCCTCAAGGGCGGCCCGGGCCTGCTGCAGCGCGAGACCCAGCGCGCGCGCTACGAGCTGATCGAGATCCTGCGCGACCGCATGCTGCGCGCCGCCGTGGAGCGGCTCACCGCCCAGGGAGCTCACATCGACGAGCTGGCGCTGCGCATCGCGCGGCGCGACCTGGACCCTTACAGCGTGGCGGACGAGGCGGCGCGAGGGTAGGCTCGCCCCGGATGGCCGAGCCGACCGATCCCGAGCGAGTGGCGCTGCTCACCTCCCGGCTCGGCCTGCCCGAGGGCGGTCTCCGGCAGGAGGTCGCCATCGAGGCGTTGCGGCACGGCAGCTACGTGCACGAGCGCCGCCTCGCCGGCGAGGTCATGGAATCGAACGAGCGTCTCGAGTTCCTCGGCGACGCGGTCCTCGGCCTGGCGGTCTCCATGCGGTGCTTCGAGCGGCACCCGCTCTCGGCGGAGGGCGACCTGACGCGGCTGCGCGCGAGCATCGTCAAGGCGGAGTCCCTGGCGCAGGTGGCGCGCGAGCTGGGCCTGGGGGAGCTGCTGCTCCTTGGCCGCGGCGAGGAGCGCACCGGCGGACGCGAGAAGCAGAGCCTGCTCGCCGATGCGCTGGAGGCGGTGGTGGCAGCCGTGTACCTGTCGCGCGGCCTGCAGAGCGCGCTGGAGGTGCTGGACCGCCTGCTCGCTCCGCTGTTCGACGCGGCCACCTCGGGCTTGCTCGGACGCGACTACAAGACCGAGCTGCAGGAGAAGCTGCAGGGAGCGCACCGGGCCGGGCCCCTGTACCAGGTGCTCGACGCCCCCGGTCCGCAGCACGCGCGCACCTTCGAGGTCGAGGTGCAGTTCCAGGGCGCCACCCTCGGCCGCGGCTCGGGCCGGACCAAGAAGGAAGCCGAGCAGGCCGCCGCGAAGGCGGCGCTGGACGCCGGCCTGCCGGACGTCTCGGCTTGATCTTCGGCCCTTGTCGGCTCCGCCGGGCTTCGCCAGTCGCCACCGTACTTTCGGGGGCCCTGCGCTTTTCAGGGCGCCGACGTTGTGGCATACGCTCCGGCCCCGCGCCCTTCCCGGAGTGACTGAACGCATGCGAACCATCCTGCCCCTGCTTGCCATCCTCGGCTTCGCCGGTTGCAAGGACCCCGCGAAGGCCGACACGAACGCCCCGAAGACGAAGCAGCCCACCGCGACGGCGGTGAAGCCGGTGGGCCAACCCGAAGGGAAAGCACAGGACACCACCATGGCCAATCCGAGCAGCGGGATCCCGCAGGGGAAGGGCGACCTGTACGCCGTCTTCCAGACCAGCCAGGGCAACATCACCGTCCGGCTCCTGGAGAAGGACGCCCCGGAGACCGTCGCCAACTTCGTCGATCTCGCGACCGGCGCAAAGGAATGGACCGACCCCCGAAGCCGCGCCAAGACCCACGCCAAGCTCTACGACGGGACGGTCTTCCACCGCGTCATCCCCAACTTCATGATCCAGGGCGGCGATCCGCTGGGCACCGGCACGGGAGATCCCGGCTACCGCTTCAAGGACGAGTTCCAGAGCGGGCGCAGCTTCGACAAGCCGGGCCTCCTGGCGATGGCGAACGCGGGGCCGAATACCAACGGCTCGCAGTTCTTCATCACCGAGGTGCCGACGCCGCACCTCAACAACCGCCACACCATCTTCGGCGAGGTGGTGAAGGGGTTCGAGCTGGTCCCCAAGATCGCCCGCGCCGGGAACGGGCAGGTGGCGCTGCAGCACGTCGAGATCGTTCGCAGCGAGAAGGCGCCCTGAGTTGCCGCAGGCCGCGCCGCCGGGTCCGCACCGAGCGGGGTTCGTGGCCATCGTCGGCCGCCCGAACGTCGGCAAGAGCACGCTGCTCAACCGGCTGCTCGGGCAGAAGCTGGCCATCGTCTCGCCCAAGCCGCAGACCACGCGCTCGCGCATCCTCGGCGTGGTCACGCGGCCCGGCTCCCAGGTGGCCCTGCTCGACACCCCCGGCCTCCACTCCGCGCGCGGAGGCCTGAACGCGCGGATGGTGCAGCAGGCGTTGCAGACGCTGGAGCAGGCGGACGCGGCGCTGTTCCTCATCGAGGCGGGGAGCCCGGGCATCGACACCGCGACGCGCAGGGCCCTCGAGCAGGTGAAGGCGGCGAACAAGCCTACGCTGCTGGTGATCAACAAGATCGACGCGCTGCCGCGGGCGCAGCTCTTGCCGCTGATCGATCGCTGGCGACGCGAGCACGAGTGGACGGAGGTGTACCCGGTCTCGGCGCTCACGGGCGAGAACGTGGAGGGGCTGCTCGACGCCGTGGCGCGCCACCTGCCGGAAGGGCCCCCCCTGTTCCCCGAGGACCAGTGGACCGACGTGCCCGAGCGGGACCTGTCCTCCGAGCTCGTCCGGGAGCAGATCCTGCACCAGACCGAGCAAGAGGTCCCCTACAGCGCGGCCGTGGTGGTCGAGGAGTTCGACGAGTCCGAGCGCGCCGTCGGCCCGCGCGGGCTCACCCGCATCTCGGCGACGGTGCTGGTCGAGCGCGACAGCCAGAAGGCGATCCTGATCGGTCGCGGCGGCGCGCGGCTCAAGCAGATCGGCACCAAGGCGCGCGAGCAGATCGAGAAGCTGCTCGGCTGCAAGGTCTTCTTGCAATTGCACGTCAAGGTGGAGAAGGACTGGACCCAGACCTCGCGGGGCCTCCGCCGCGCCGGCTATCCGGAGGAGCGATGACGACGCGCATCGGCCTGCTGCTCTTTCCGCGGCTCACCCAGCTCGACCTGACCGGTCCGTACGAGGTGTTCGCGCGCCTTCCCGACGTGCAGGTGCTGCTCGTCGGCGGCGGCGAGGCGCGCAGCGACACCGGGCTGCGGCTGAGTCCAGACGTCGGGACTTCGGATGCGCCGCAGCTCGACGTGATCTGCGTGCCCGGAGGGCCCGGCGTGAACGCCGCGATGGAAGACGAGGCGCTGCTCCGGTTCTTGCGGGCGCAGGCGGAGCGCGCGGCCTGGGTCACCTCGGTGTGCACCGGGGCTTTGGTGCTGGGCGCGGCCGGGCTCCTGCGCGGGTACCGCGCCACCACGCACTGGCTCAGCCTCGATCTCCTGCCGTACTTCGGCGCGGTGCCGGTCCAGGAGCGAGTGGTCATCGACCGCAACCGCGCGACCGGCGGCGGCGTGACCGCCGGGATCGACTTCGGCCTCCGCCTCGCCGCCCAGCTCCGCGGAGAGAAGGTGGCGCAGGCCATCCAGCTCGGGATGGAGTACGACCCGGCGCCACCGTTTCGAGCCGGCTCGCCGCGCAGCGCGGATCCCGAGCTGGTCGAATCGGTCTCGGCGGCGCGGCGTGGGCTGAACGACGAGCGCCGCCGCATCGTCGTACGCGCCGCCGCCAGGCTCCCGCCCTAGAAGTCGATGGTGGCCGACACGATGCCGACCGCGGCGGTCATGTCGGTGCGCTTCGGCTGCGCCACGCCGACCAGCCCCTGCACCTGCAAGTTGTGCAGCAGCGTGCCCAGACTGCGCGCGACGATCCACGACACCGCGGGGCCCGCGGTCATGTCGTAGTCCCGGCCCGTCTTCGGCGGCGCCCCCGGAAGCTGGGCCTCCTCGTCCGCGACCTCGGCCTGGATCCGCCCGTCCAGCCCCGCGCGCAAGTCCTCGCTGAAGCGGTAGCCACCGAACGCCTTCGCCTCGACGTCCTTCCCGCTCTTGCCGCCCGTCTCGAAGCCGAACACGCCGTTCAACACCAGCTCGATCTTCCCGAAGCGGCGGCCGGCGAGCAGGAGGAGCTCGACCTCGCCCTGATCGGGATGGAAACCGACCGTCTTGAAGCGGGCTCCGGCGGAGAGGTCGAGGCCCGTGCGCGATTGAGAGAGAATCTGGTAGCGCACGCGCGCGGTCGGGCCGTTCGCGCCGACCTGCCAGTACATGCCCACGTCCCCGGCGAGGTTCTCGACCGGCGTCCACAGGATGCTGCCCGTGATGTTCGCTTGCCCCTGGGTGCCGTTCACGCCGCCCTGATCGCTGGTCCCCGTCGTGATCCCGCTGATGCGCACGGTCCCTTTGGTCGGCACGGCGGGCGCCTCGCTGAGGAGGCTGTCGCGGTCGATGCTTTCGGCGCGGGCGGCGAGCGCAATGCAGGCGGTGGCGGCGAGAAGGAAACGCATCGGATTCTCCGGGCGGACAGGCCCTGCTCTCGAGCGGGAACGCAGCGTCGCTTGAAGGAAGGCGTGGCGTCAACCGCCGCCCGATTGAATTGACGGGTCACAGACCCTCTGACATATCCCCCCGGGCCGTGAAGAAGCGCTACTTCATCCACACCTTCGGCTGCCAGATGAACGAGCACGACTCCGCCCGCATGGGCGAGTCTCTCCTCCGGGCTGGCTGGGTCCCGGCGGAGGCCGCCGAGAACGCGGACCTGGTGCTGCTCAACACCTGCGCCATCCGCGAGAAGGCCGAGGACAAGCTCTACTCCGCGCTGGGCCGCTACCGGATGGTGAAGGCGCAGCGGGGAGCGCGGATCGGGGTGGCCGGATGCGTCGCGCAGCAAGAGAAAGACGGGCTCCTCGAGCGCGCTCCGTACGTCGATTTCGTGCTCGGCCCGGACCAGATCGCGCGCGTCGCCGAGTTGGCCGAGCAGGGCGGGGTGGAGACCGGTTGGGTCCCGTCCGAGGAGTACGTGTTCCCGCAGGCCGACCCGGAGACCGCGCGAGGCAAGGCGACGGC
This sequence comes from Myxococcales bacterium, assembly GCA_035635335.1. GTDB lineage: Bacteria > Myxococcota > Myxococcia > Myxococcales > 40CM-4-68-19 > VBKO01. The sequence continues at coordinate 6,640 of DASQBG010000232.1, forward strand.
GTTCGTCACCGCGATGAAGGGCTGCGACAACGTCTGCAGCTTCTGTGTGGTGCCCCACACGCGCGGGCGCGAGGTGTCCCGGCCCTACGGGGAGATCGTGCGCGAGGTCGCGGCTCTGGCCGCCGTCGGCGTCCGCGAGGTCACCTTGATCGGGCAGAACGTGAATTCCTACCTGGGCGGGTGCAGCTTCGCCCAGCTCATCCGCCGCGTCGCCGCGGTCCCGGACCTGCGGCGCATCCGCTTCACCACCAGCCACCCGATGGATCTGTCTCCGGAGCTGGTCGATTGCTTCCGCGAGGTGGACAAGCTCATGCCTCACTTCCATCTCCCGGTGCAGCACGGCGCCGACACCGTGCTCGAGCGCATGCGCCGGCGCTACACGGTCGCCCAGTACGAGGATCGCGTAGCTGGCTTGCTCGCCGCCTGCCCCGAGGTAGCGCTGACCAGCGACATCATCTGTGGCTTCCCAGGCGAGACCGAGGAGGAGCACGCGCGCACCCTCGCGCTCTTGCGCCGAGTCCGCTACGACAAGCTCTACAGCTTCGTCTTCAGCGAGCGGCCGCATACCGCCGCTGCCCTGCGGCTGTCCCGGGAGCGCACGGCCGGGCAGCGCAGCCCGGAGTGGCTGGAGGTCCCGCGCCTCGTCGCCACCCGCCGCCTCGAGGAGGTGCAGCGGCTCCAGCAGGAGCGCACGCTGGAGCGCCACCGGTCGCGCATCGGCGGCCAGGTGGAGGTGCTGGTGGAGAGCGCCCGCACCGAGCCCGGCGTTCCTGGAGAGCGCTTCGGCCGGTCCCGGGAGAACTGGACCGTCCACTTCGCCGGCGCCTCGGCGGTGGGCGACCTGGTCCGCGTCCGCGTCGAGCGCGCTGGCCTCGTCGCGCTGGTGGGCGCGGAGGTCGCGGTCACCGACGCCACCCGGCACCCGGCGCCGCCCGGTCCGCGCACGCGGCTCGCGGTGGTGAGCGCGTAAGCGGATGCTCCCGCTCGTGGCCCTGGTGGGACGTCCCAACGTGGGCAAATCCACGCTCTTCAACCGCATCGTGGGCCGCCGGCTCGCCATCGTGGAGGACACCCCGGGAGTGACGCGCGACCGGCAGTACGCCGAGGCCGATCACGCCGGCCGCCGCTTCCGGGTGGTGGACACGGGCGGGTTCACGCCCAAGGCCGAGGAGCAGCTGGTGCGGGCGGTGCGCGAGCAGGCCGATGCCGCGATCCGCGAGGCCGACGTGCTGGTGCTGGTGGTCGACGCGGAGCAGGGGATCGCCGGCGCCGACCGGGAGCTGGCGTCGCTGCTTCGCAAGGGCGGCAAGCCCGTGCTGCTCGCGGCCAACAAGGTCGATTCGACCCGCCGCACCGAGGCCCTCGATCTCGGCGAGCTGCACTCGCTAGGCTTCGACATCTTCCCCTTGAGCGCCGAGCACGGCCGCGGCGTTTCGGAGCTGCTCGACGCCGCGGTCGAGAAGCTGCCGCCGCGCTCGGAAGAGGAAGACGCGCAGGCGGAGGAAGCAACCTCTGCGCGGCCCGGCGGGCCCGTGCGCCTGGCGGTCGTCGGACGGCCCAACGTGGGCAAGTCCACGCTGCTCAACCGCCTGCTCGGGGAGGAGCGCTTCGTCGCTTCCGCGATGCCCGGCACCACCCGCGACGCGGTGGAGGAATCGACCGAGCACGGAGGTCGCACCTTCGTCCTGGTGGACACCGCAGGCCTGCGCAAGAAGCGGCAGGTGACCGACAAGGTGGAGGTCTTCAGCGCCCAGCGCGCGCTCCGCGCCGTCGAGCATGCCGACGTGGTGGTGGTGCTCACCGAGGCCACCTCGCTGGGCGTCGAGCAGGACGCTCGCATCGCCGCGCAGGCGGAGGAGCGAGGCCGCGCCGTCATCCTCGCGGTGAACAAGTGGGACCTGGTGCGCGACAAGGAAGACGAGGCGAAGCGGCTGCGCGAGGAGGCCGCCCGGCACTTGCAGCACGTCGGCTACGCCCCGCTCGTGTTCGTCAGCGCGCTGGAAGGCACGCGCGTGCAGCGCATCCTCGACCTCGCCGCCGAGCTGCACGACCAGGCGGCGACGCGCCTCAAGACACCCGAGCTGAACGACTGGGTGCAGCGGACGCAGGACGAGCATCCCGCCCCGCTCTGGCACGGCTATCCAGTTCGCTTCTCCTACGCGGTGCAGGTCGGCGTCCGACCGATCAGCATCGCCATCCAGTGCAACCGGCCGCAGGCCGTCGACCAGGCCTACCGGAGGTTCCTGGTCAACCGGCTCCGCGAACGCTTCCAGCTCCATGTCCCGGTTCGCCTTGTGCTGCGCCAGAAGAGCGGCGCCACGCCGCGTGGCCGGGGTGAGCGCGGGTGAGCCCATCGTCCTGTTCGTAGGGCTGAAAATGCTCTTCTACCGGTGGGGGCACCTGCCTACCGGGATCTCCCTGGCGGTCATCGCGGGCATCCTGGTGGTGGCGATCGCGGTCTGGTGGCTCCGGCCAGCTCCGCCCGATTGACTTGCGCGCGCCCGTTCCTCGGGGCAGCCTGGGCTGGCATGTGCCGAATGGTGGGATACATCGGGCCGCCGCTGGCCCTGGCGGAGCTGGTGCAGAAGCCGCCGCACTCGCTCTACGCGCAGAGCTACAAGCCGCGCGAGATGACGAGCGGCACGGTCAACGCCGACGGTTGGGGCGCGGCACTCTGGCTGGGCGACGGCAGTCCCGAGCCGGCCGTGTACCGCAGCGCGCAGCCCATCTGGGCGGATCCGAATCTGCCGCTGGTGTGCGAGCGGCTCCACGCCACGGCCGCGCTCGCGGCGGTGCGCAGCGCGACGCCTGGGATCCCTTACGGGCTGGGCTGCGTGCAGCCGTTCACGCGCGGTCGCATCGCCTTCCTCCACAACGGGTTCGTCACCGGCTGGCAGCGAGGGCCCGCACGCCTGCTTCGCGAGGGGCTCGGAGACGCGGCGTACCAGGCGGTGCAGGGAGGCAGCGATTCGGAAGGGCTGTTCGCGCTGGTGCTCGACGCGCTCGATCGGGGCGCGGCTTCGTTGCCGGACGCGGTGCGGTCCGCGTTGCAGCGCCTGCAGCGCATCTGTTTGCAAACGAACGCGACGGCCGTGGCGACCCTTCTGGCCAGCGACGGCGAGGTGCTGGTCGGCGCGCGACATGCGATTGGCCTGGCACCCGCGACTCTGTATTGCGCGGGTGGTCCGTCCAGCGGCCGCGAGCTAGGTTGGTGCATGGCGTCGGAACCCCTGTGGCCGGACGAGCAGGGCATCGCACGGTTCCGGGAAGTGCCGCCGGGCCACCTCGCCGTGGCGAGGAAGGGGAGCGAGCCGCGAGTGGAGGCCCTGTCGTGAGCTATCCGCAGGGCGCGAGAGGGGGCCCGGCCGCCCAGCTCGCGGAGGCACGCGCGTTCCTGCTGAAGGCGACCGGCCGCTTGCCCGCCGAGCGATGGGGAGAGCGCCCTTCGCCCGTCTACAGTCCGGTCGGCTGGCACCTCGGCCACGTCGCGGCGATGCAGGCGCGGTGGCTGCTGCCGGGCGATCCGGCGGGCGAGCGGTTCGGCGGGTTCTTCGATCCGGCGCTGACGGCGAAACCCGCCCGCGCGGAAGTTCCCTCGCCAGAACAGCTGCGGGCTTGGCTGGCGGAGGTGCTGGAGAAGGTCCGCGAGCGGCTGCGGACGCGGCCTGCGCAGGTGATCGACGGGCTGCCTGCGGACTTCCTCGTTCGCCACCTCGCGCAGCACGAGCTGCAGCACGGTGAGCACGTGCAGGTCATCGCGGTGCTGCTCCAGGGCCGCCTGCAGCGGGGGGCCCTGCTGGCCGAGGTGCGCGAGCCCGCGCGGCTCGAGTTCCCCGCTGGCGCGGCGGTCTCGATCGGCAGCGACGATGCCGCGGAGGCGTACGACAACGAGCGGCCGGCGCATCGAGTCCGGCTGGAGCCTTTCTGGATCGATGCCGTTCCGGTCACGGTGTGCGAGTTCGGCGACTTCGTCGACGCCGGCGGATATCGCGAGGAACGGTTCTGGACTCCCGAGGGCTGGCGCTGGCGCATCGCGAAAGGTGTCGAGATGCCGCTGGGGTGGCCCGATGCTCCGCCCGACCACCCGGTGAGCTGCATCTCGTGGTTCGAGGCGGACGCATACGCGCGCTGGCGCGAGGCGCGGCTGCCGACCGAGGCCGAGTGGGAGGCGGCGCGCCGCGCCGGCCTGCCCGGATGCGGTCAGGTGTGGGAGTGGACCTCGAGCTGGTTCGAGCCGTACGAGGGATTCCGGCCCTATCCGTACGACGGCTATTCCACGCCCTGGTTCGGCAGTCACAAGGTCATCCGCGGCGGCAGCTGGGCAACCCATCCGCGCCTGAAGCGTCCAAGCTTCCGCAACTGGTATGAACCGGGATTCCGCGAGATCCCTGCCGGGGTCCGCTGCGCGGGAGGGCTGTAGATGCGGCGATTCGAGCAGGCGCAGGGCGGCGGCGGCCGGCCGGCGCGGACGGCGACGCTGGTGAGCGTCGACGCGGAGGCTGCCGCGCTCGACGAGCTCCGCGCGGCGCTCCAGCGGACCCCGCGTGAGGTCCCCTGCAAGTACCTTTACGACGACCGCGGCTCGGCGCTCTTCGAGCAGATCACCCACCTGCCGGAGTACTACCCGACCCGGACCGAGCGCGCCTTGCTGCTGGAGCAGGCCGGCCCGATCGTCGAGGCGGCTGGCGGCGCGCTGCTGTCGGAGATGGTGGAGCTGGGCAGCGGGGCGGCCTCCAAGACGGTGGCGCTGTTGGACGCGGCGCTGCGGCTGGGCGGCCGTCCACGCTACGTGGCGGTGGACATCTCCGCGCACGCGCTGGCGCGCACGCGCGAGCTGCTCGCCCAGGCCCGCCCCGAGATCCCCGTCGACGAGGTGCTGGCGGACTACACGCAGGAGCTGCGCCTGCCGCCCGCTCCCGGCGGCGGCCCGCGGCTGGCGCTCTTCCTGGGCGGCACCATCGGCAACGACGAGGACCCCGAGGCGATCGGGTTGCTCGAGCGCGTGCGCAGCCATCTCGCCCCGGGAGACCTGCTGCTGCTCGGCGCAAATCTGGTAGCCGAGCCCGCCGTCATCCACGCCGCCTACAACGACTCGGCGGGCGTGACCGCGGAATTCAACCGCAACATCCTTCGCAACGTGAACGCGGTGACGGGGAGCGCATTCGATCCGGAGGCGTTCGAGCATTACGCCCCATACGTGGTCGAGCGGCAGCGGATCGAGATGTGGCTCGTGGCGAGGCGCTTGCTCGAAGTGGACCTCGGGCGCCTCGGCGGGAGACTGAAGCTCGAGCCCGGCGAGGGAATCCGCACTGAGATCTCCCGCCGGTTCACGGGGGACCAGGTCCTGCGGCTCCTCGACGAATCGGGCTTCTCGCCGGAGCGCTGGTTCGAGTCGCCAGACGGTCGATTCGGGCTCGCGCTCGCTCGCGCGCGCTCCGCGCTCCGCGGCCTGTAGCATCGGCCGCGGGGCGGCCGCAAAAGTCCGGGTAATTCCTCGTGGATCTCGCCTGCTTCCGCTCTTCGAGCGAGCGAGCGCCTGCGGACCAGTGCGGCGGTGCCCGTTCACCGCTGTGGTCCGACTTGACGAGACCCCACCCCTTGTCGGAGAACCCCGCACCCACATCGCAAGGGGGCCTTCAAATGCGCGTCCGTTTCATGAACGCATTCCTCGCTGTGCTTTTCGCCGCGGCGGCTGCACACGCAGTCGTAAATAACTCCGACGGGCGCCTTCCCGCGACGGGATTAGCTGACGGTTACGCGATAGTGATCCTCTCGGATCCGCCTCTGGCCGCGTGGCCGAGCGTCGCCCGCGCGAAGAACGGCAAGATCGACTTCACAAACGGCGCGAACGGCCAGTACCAGGCGGCGCTCGCGCACGCGCGCAACGATTTCAAGCAGTGGCTGAAGGCGACCAACTCGCCGGTCAAGGTGCTGCGCGAGTACGACACGGTCCTGAACGGATTCGGAGTCCAGCTGAACGGAGCGAGCTTCGATTCCCTGCGCGCAGGCCCCGGCGTCACCTCGGTCGAGCCGAGCCTGACCTACGCGCCCACCATGAACCGCTCGGTCGGCGTGATCAATGCCCCAGCGGCCTGGACGGCGGTGGGAGGAGTGGCGAACGCAGGCGCGGGCATCAAGGTGGGCGTGCTCGACACGGGCATCGACCAGACCCATCCGTTCCTCACCGACAACACGCTCACGCCGCCGGCGGGGTTCCCCAAGTTCGATCCCGGCAATCAGCAGTTCACCAGCCGGAAGGTGATCGTCGCGCGCGTCTACTTCACCGGGAAGCCGGGATCGTTCACGGCGCAAGCCCTCCAGGACCACGGCACGCACGTCTCCGGCACCATCGCGGGCGTGAACGGCACTACCGCTCCCGCGAACCGCAAGTTCCCGGCCGTGACCGGCCTCACCGGTGTGGCGCCCAAGGCATTCCTCGGCAACTACAACGTGTTCCCCGGACAGATCGGCAACGCGACCTCGCACGACATCGCGCAGGCGATCGAGGACTCGGTCAAGGACGGGATGGACGTCATCAACATGAGCCTCGGCGGCGGGATCAACGGGTTCCAGGATCAGCTCACCGTGGCGAGCAACCGCGCGGCGCAGGCGGGCGTGGTGGTGGCGATCGCGGCCGGCAACTCCGGGCCGGGCGTCAACACGGTCGAGAGCCCGGGGCAGGCCGCGGACGCGATCACCGCGTGCGCTTCGACGAACAATCACTTCTTCGGCATCAACGTGACCGTCGGCGCGACCACCTTCGGCGCGGCGGTCGGCGACTTCAATGCCTTCGACCCGGGGGTGACCGCGCAGCTCGCGAACTGGAACAACACCGCCGCCGGCCTGGCCAACGGCACGGCCACCCAGGCTTGCACGCCGCTCCCGGCCGGCACGCACGCCGGCAAGATCGTCGTCATCGATCGCGGCACCTGCACCTTCTCGACGAAGATCCGCAACGCCCGTGACGCCGGTGCCTCCGGCGCCCTGGTGGTGAACAACGCGGCGGGAGATCCCGCCGCGATGGGGCAAGACGGGACTGCGGACCAGCCCGCCACGCCGGCGGTGATGCTGGCGCGGAGTGATCGCGGCGCCATCCGGAGCGCGGCCGGCGCGAGCGCCATTGCGACCGTGAGCGGCACGTCGTTCGCCGAGGTCCTGACGAACAACGAGAACTTCCTCGCCGGCTTCTCCAGCCGGGGACCGGCCAACCTGTTGGACATCAAGCCGGACGTGTGCGCGCCGGGCGTGAACGTCCTGTCCTCCATCCTGCACGGCGGGTTCGCCATGTTCCAGGGCACCAGCATGGCCACGCCGCACGTGGCCGGGTCGTCGGCACTGCTGCGGCAGCTGCACCCGGCCTGGACCCCAGCGCAGATCAAAGGCGCGCTGGTCGGCACCGCCTCCCGCGACCCGCGGCTCGCCACGACCAACCCGCAGAACATCGGCGGCGGCGTCATCAACCTCGCCGCGGCGACGTCGACGGCGGCCGTGCTCGAGCCCGCCACGCTGTCCTTCCGCAAGATCGAGCCGGAGTCCGGGCAGTCGAAGACGATCGCCGTAACGCTGACGAACGTCGGCAGCGCGAGCCAGACTTTCACGGCGAGCGCCGCGGTAACGGCCGGCGCGAGCACGGGCGTCGTGGCCTCCGTCTCGCCGTCCTCGGTGACGCTGGGCGTGGGCCAGTCCGCCACGCTGAACGTGACCGTCGATGCTGCCAAGAGCGCGGCCAGCGGCCAGTACTTCGGCCGCCTGACGGTGACGCCGTCGAACGGCGGCGCAGTTGCGGCGCCGCTCTGGGTGGCGATCCGTACCTTCACCGACGCCGGGCCGCTGCAGTAGCGCGGTCGTCGGCACTCGAAGGCCCTGGGCGCCTCGCGGTGAACCGGGGCCTTCGTCCGCGCAACATTCGCCGGCCGGCGGCCGCGCGGATTTCTCGCGCGCGGACGGCCGATTAGCGCCGACTGGCGAAAACGTGCCCTGCGGCGCCTTGCCGCGACCCTGTAGGTGTCGGTAGGCTTTCTGCCCACTGAGCGTCCGGGGGGACGTGCACCACCCACCAGGGGGGATGGTCATGCGGCAGCAAGGTCGGGCGGCGACCTTCGGGTTGGTGCTTTGCCTGTCCGGCGCGGCAGTGGCGGCGCCGGGCGCCCTGGGCGGAAGCCTGTCGCAGATGGTGGCACGGTGGGAGAACGGCGACCCGAACCTGTCGCTTCTCCTTTCGTTCCACCTGACGAACCGCAGCGGCGACCCCGTCGTGAAACTGCGGGTGGCCGACGGCGTGGCGCTCGAGACGGTCCTGCCGGAGCTCTCCGCGATGGGATTCCGTCTCACCGCGACCAGCAGCATCGACTCCCGCTTCGCGGAAGGATACCTGCCCCTCGGTTCGGCGCGCGCGGCGGCCTCGGTCCCCGGCGTGCGAAACGTCCGCGCCCAACTCCGGCCCCGCGCGAACGCCGGATTGGTCCAGAGCCAAGCGGTGGCGCTGCAGAGGGCCGACGTCGTGCAAGCGCGGGGCATTGACGGAAGGGGCGTCCGCGTCGGCGCGCTGTCCGACAGCTACGATGCGTGCCCCCCCTTCGACGCCAAGCACCCGGATGCGCTCAGCTGCGACATCCACGCCGCCGACGACGTGAAGACCGGCGACCTCCCGCCCGGCGTCGTGGTGGTGCAGGAGATCACGAAGGAGAACGGCCCCGGTTCCGACGAGGGGCGCGCGATGCTCCAACTCGTCCACGACGTGGCGCCCGGCGCCAAGCTCGGGTTCGCCAGCGCCTTCAACGGCGAGGTGCAGTTCGCCGAGAACATCCTCGCGCTGCGCAGCCAGTTCCGGGCCGACGTGATCGTCGACGACGTCATCTACTTCGACGAGCCGATGTTCTCCGACGGCATCGTGGCGCAGGCGGCGGACAGGGTGAACAGCGCCGGCGCCGCGTACTTCTCCTCTGCGATGAACAACGGCATCGAGGCCTACGAGGCCGATTACCGCGCGGTGCCGTTCGCGGCCGCGCGGGCGCTCGCGGCGGCAGGGCGCGAGAACGTGAAGCTCGACCAGATCCCCGCCAGGTTGCGGCCGAAGAGCTTCCACAATTTCGCCAACGGCCCTTCGCCGACCATCACCCAGCTGATCACGACGGCGGGCGACAACATCATCGATTTCCAGTGGGACGAGCCCTTCTTCCTGGGCAAGGTCCGGACCGACTACAACATCTACCTCTTCGACGCGGCCGGGAACTTCGTGGACCCGGACCACAGCGAGACCGTCTTCTACACGCACGACGACAACACCGCGGCAAACGTGGACGCGGCGATCGAGCTGGCGGAGATCCTGCCCTTCCCGAGCGAGGTCCACGGCGGCGCCAACGCGAGCGACTACCAGTTCCTCATCGGCAAGATGAACGACGGGCCGGCCCGCCACATCAAGCACGTGGTCGTCAACGGGCTGGCGCCGTTCGTGGGCGAAGGAGCGTCCTCGACCTGGGGCCACGCGGCGGCGCGCGGGGCGCAGGGCGTGGCGGCGACCTTCTACGCCATCCCCAACTTCCCCGAAGACTTCAGCTCGCCCGGGCCGGCGACCATCTTCTTCGACAAGGACGGCGACCGCCTCGAGGAGCCCGAGGTGCGCTTCACCCCGCAAATCACGGCTGCGGACGGTGTGGACACCACCTTCTTCGGGTTCGACGTCGAGCCGAACGGACTCCCGAACTTCTTCGGCACCAGCGCCGCGGCGCCGAACGCGGCGGCGGTCGCCGCGCTGGTGATCCAGGCCGCCGGCGGCCCTGGACGTCTCCGTCCGGACACGCTGTACCGGACGCTGCAGCGCACCGCGACGCCCATCCCGCTGCCGAACGATCGCAGCTGGGCCGCCGCCTTCGCCGGACCGGTCGCCTTCTCGGCGAACGGCGACTGGACCCGCTGGAACCGGTACTTCGGCCTGGCGGTGCAGCCGTTCACCTCGCGGACGGTCAAGTCCGTGGTCTTCGATAGCTCCAGGACCGGCTTGACCTGGAGCGCGAACCCGAACCGGTTCCACGTCGGGCCGGCGACCGGCATCGCGCCGGGCGACGTCTCCTTCACCAGGACGGCGACCACGCTGACCTTGAGCTTCAAGCCAGGGACCTTCGGCGCCGGCGACGCGTTCAAGTTCGGCATGTCCGTGTTCCACCCGCTCCAAGGCTCCACGCAGGAGGATCCGGACCGGTTCCGCGGCATGACTGTCACGGTGACCCTCGATAACGGAACCAGGTTCACCGGCACCGTCTTCGCGGCGCCGCCGGAGCGGATCAACCGGTTCACGGGCTTCGGCCTGGTCAATGCGGAGGCAGCGGTCCGGAGCGTGCTGCGGGGCCACGACCAGGACTGATCCTTGCGCGCTTCCAGTTTTTCGCGTCTGTCCGGCTGCCGCACATCCCTCGGGTACGCGGGTCTTTTCTGGGGAAGCGCCTTGCCGCGCCGCTTCACCAGGCGGTGGCTCGGGTGCTCCCTCGGGTGCCCAGGAGCGCTGTCGGCAGAGCTCTTGACTGCTCCCTCGCCCGGCACCTATACAGGCGGCTCCTATCCTGCCCTTTTGTACCTGCATCGCTCGAACCGCTCTTCCTGCTGTTCTCCGATCCGATTCGGGGGGAATCCCAAATGACATCCACACGTCCGCTCTTTGCCGCGGCTGCCTTGCTCGCCGGGCTCGCGCCGGCCATGGGGGCGCACGCCGCCGACCCGCTAGCCCGGTTCGTGCAGCTGCCGTCCGACAGCGAGTTCGCTCCCGCCCTACAGCCCCTCGCGGGGCGCGTCACCATCGTCCTCAAGCTGGCAGGCGATCCGGTCGCAGTCGTCCGGAGCCGCGCGCCGGGCAAGGAGATCTCCGAGGGTGAGCAGCGGTCCATCGAGGACCAGCTGCGCAGGGACCAGGATGCCTTGCACCCGCTGATCGAGGCGAGCGGCGGCACCGTCCTGGCGAAGTTCCAGAACGCCATCAACGGAATCAAGGTGCAGGTTCCCGTCGAGAAGCTGGCCGCCGTGACCACGCTTCCCGGGGTCGTCGGCGTGAAGCCCGTCGCCGTGTACAAGCTCGACAACGCCGTCAGCGTGCCGTTCATCGGCGCGCCGGCAGTGTGGGGTGCGAACCCCGGATTCCGCGGCGAGCACGTCCGGGTCGCGATCCTCGACACCGGCATCGACTTCACGCACGCGAACTTCGCCGGCCCGGGCACCGTGGCGGCGTTCAACGCCGCGTTCGCGGCCAGCACCTCGCCCGCCAATCCTGCGCTCTTCGGGCCCAACGCACCAAAGGTGAAGGGCGGCACCGACCTGGTCGGCGACGACTACAACGCTTCTTCGGACGATCCGAAGCTCAACACGCCCAAGCCGGATCCGAACCCGCTCGATTGCAACGGACACGGCAGCCACGTGGCGGGCACGGCCGCGGGCTTCGGCGTGCGCGCGACCGGGTCCACGTTCACGGGTCCGTACAACGGGGCGACCCCGAGCACGGCGTTCCGCATCGGTCCGGGCGTCGCGCCGCTCGCCGATCTGTATGCGGTGCGCGTCTTCGGCTGCACCGGATCGACGAACGTGGTCGTCGACGCGCTCGACTGGGCGGTCAAGAACCACATGCAGGTGGTGAACATGTCCCTCGGCTCGTCCTTCGGCCTGGTGGACGACGCCAGCGCCGAAGCGTCGACCAACGCAGTCGAGGCCGGCGTGGTGGTGGTCGCCTCGGCGGGAAACAGCGGGCCGAACCCGTACATCACGGGATCGCCCGCCTCCGGTGAGAAGGCGATCAGCGTCGCCGCCGTCGACTCGACGGCCTCGTTCCCGGGCGCAGCCCTGAAGCTGTCGGCGACCAGCACCGTGAACGCCATCAATGCCAACGGAGCGACGTTCACCGACGGGACCACCCTCCCTATCGTCGTGCTCCGCACGGGTGGCGCAATCTCGCTCGGCTGCAATCCCGCCGAATACACCGCCGCCGGCGTGACCGGAAAGCTCGTCGTCACGGCGCGCGGGACCTGCGCCCGAGTGGCGCGGGCCGTATTTGGCCAGAAGGCCGGCGCAGCGGCCGTGTTGATGGTCAACAATGCCGCCGGCTTCCCGCCCTTCGAAGGCAAGATCACCGGCAACCCGGATACGGGGGAGGTGTTCGACGTCACGATCCCGTTCCTCGGCGTGCCGCCGGAGACCGCCGCGGCCGTCGCTGCCGCCGCCTCCGCCACCTTGACGAACACGACCATCGCCAACCCGGGCTTCCGCCGATTCGCCAGCTTCAGCTCCGGCGGTCCGCGCAACGGTGACGGCCACCTCAAGCCGGACATCTCCGCGCCGGGCGTGAGCATCGTTTCCACCGGGATCGGGACCGGCGATGGCGCCGCGACGATCTCCGGCACCTCGATGGCGGCGCCTCACGTGGCAGGCGTCGCCGCCCTGGCGGTGCAGTCGCACCCTGGCTGGGACGCCGAGGACATCCGCGCCGCAATCGTGAACACGTCAGAGCCGGCCCAGCAACTCGGCTTCTCCGCCAGGGTCGGCGGGTCCGGGCTGGCGCAGCCGTTCGGGGCCACCCGGACCTCGGTGATCGCGACCGCCAGGCGCGGCGCGACGAACCTGAGCTTCGGAGTGGAGCAGTTCTCGCGCAACTTCAGCGAGGAAGCAGAGATCGAGGTCCGCAACCTGGGTTCCACCACGGCGACCTTCGCCGTCACCGTCATCCCGGGCGTGGGATCGCCGCACACCCTCACCGTTCGTCCTTCTACGGTCACTGTCCGCGGAGGCCGGCACGAGAAGATCCAGGTCAACCTGAGCATCCCCGCGGCGACCGCGGGGAACGCGAACGCCTTCCGGCAGGTGTCCGGCCAGATCGCGCTGAGCCCCACCACCGCGACGGGGAACCGTGGAACCTCCCTGACCGTCCCCTATTTCGTCGTGCCGCGGGCGCGCTCGCAGGTCGACGCGGAGCTGAGGAGCGCCTTCGGGCCGGCGAATCCCTCGACCACCGTCCGGTTGGAAAACGAGTCGCGGGCCGTGGCGGGAACGGCGGACTTCTACGCCTGGGGACTGAGCGGAAAGAGCGCGAAGCTCGGGTCGAACGGCCTGCGCGCCGTGGGTGTGCAGTCGTTCCCACTCACTCTTCAGCTCACGAACCCACCTGGGACCGTCGAGACCCGCTTCCTCGTCTTCGCGGTCAATACGTTCGCCGCGTTCTCGACGGCCGCCACCAAGGAGGTCGACATCCTGATCGACGTCGACCGCGACGGCACGCCCGAGTTCGCGCTGATCGCCTTTGACCTCGGCGCGCTCACGACCGGCAGCTTCAGCGGAGACGTGGCCAGCGCCCTCATCAACCTGAGGACGGGCGCGACCCGGATCCGGTTCCTCGCGTTCGCGCCGACCGATGGCTCCACCATCGAGCTGCCGGTGCGCGCCAGCGACATCGCCGATGCGAAGTGCAGCCGCACCGGGGGCCCGTGCGCGATCAACGCAGCGACTCCGAGCTTCAACTACAACGCCCAGCTGTTCGACCTGGACAGCGCCGCCTCGGATGCGATCGCCGCGACGGCCAGCTTCAACGCCTTCAACCCGTCCATCAGCACGGGAGCCTTCGTCGGCGTTGCAGCTGGAGGGACGGCGTCGGTTGCACTGACCCTGAACCCGGCCGAGTTCGCGAAGACTCCGGCCCTTGGGGCCATGGTCGTCTCGACGGACAACTTCTCGGGGAAGAAGCAGGCGAACCTGCTGCGCATCGGCGGCGAGCAAGACGACGACTAGACGGGAACGGACCGGAGCGGCGCGGGCGGAGCGTTCTCCCCGCGCCGCTCCTGTCTTTTGGGTGGGGTTACGACGCCAGCAGGTCGTGCCGGGTGTTTTCCTCAGCGTTCCGGCTCCTCGCACGGGACGACTCGCTCGAGGTCGGAGTGGTACCGGTAGGACTTGCCGGCCGCCTCGAGCTCGATCAGGAAGCCCCGGGTGACGACCTGGGCGTACGACATGCCTGGTTTCGGGCATCCCAGGCTCGTGTCCGGCCAGCTCTGAGGCCGCGGGAAGCGGGTCTTGATGGCCTGCGG
>DASQBG010000233.1:0-8853 GCA_035635335.1 Myxococcales bacterium
GCGCTGGAGCGCCTGCTCGTCCGGACTGGTCTCGGGCGCTCGTTGCACATCCTTGGAGGCAGAGGGCCGCTCGTGCCCGAACAACCGATCGAGGATTCCCATCGCGTCCTCCTGGCTTGCTCGGGAAGGTAACGCGGCATCCGTGGTAAGCACGCGGCATGGAGCCGGCGCGCCCCGCGTTGGACCTCGTCCACCGGATCGTGGACATCGGCGAGGTGCGCCTGCACTGCGCCGAGATGGGGCAGGGGCCGCTGGTGCTGCTCTTGCACGGCTTCCCGGAGTGCTGGGTCGCCTGGCGGAACCAGATGCCGGCGCTCGCCCGGTCCGGGTTCCGCGTGGTCGCGCCGGACCTGCGCGGTTACGGCAAGTCCGACAAGCCCGAGGAGCTGGACGCGTACCGCATCGAGGTGCTGGCCCGGGACGTCGCGCGGCTGGTGGAGGCGCTCGGCGAGGAGCGCGCCCACGTGGTGGGCCACGACTGGGGCGGCGCCGTCGCCTGGATGTTCGCCATGTGGCACCCGGACCGGCTCGACCGCCTCGCCATCCTCAACGCCCCGCATCCAGCGCGGCTGTCGGCCGCGCTCAAAGGTCCGCGCCAGATCCTGCGCGGCTCGCACGCGCTGTTCTTCCAGGTTCCCTGGCTGCCGGAAGCCCTGCTGCGCGCCGGCGACTTCTTCATGCTCCGGCGGTTGTTCCGCCACGATCCCGAGCGGACAGGCGCGTACGCCGACGAGGACATCGAGCAGATCGTCGCGGCCGCGCGCGAGCCCGGCGCGCTGACCGGAATGCTGGCGTGGTATCGGGCGATGATCCAGCGGCCGACCCACACGCGCTGGAAGCCGATCGACAAGCCGGTGCAGGTCATCTGGGGCGAGAAGGACCGCTACCTCTTGCGCGAGATAGCGGAGCCGGAGCGGGAGTGGGTACCGGACCTGCGCTTCGCGCCGATCCCCGAGGCGAGCCACTGGGTGCACGCGGACGCGCCGGACCGGGTCAACGCGCTCTTGCTCGATTTCCTCAGGAACCGCGATCGCTGACCGGTTTCCGGCGCGCCGGACGTCCTCTCCGTGCGTCCTCGGAAAGACAGGCACACCCCGGCCTGGCCGATGCGGCCATGTGATCAGTCTCGCTGGGGCAACCGATCCGGATCGGTGTTCCGGTCGCTCGACGGCGGCGCGACGTTCGCGCCGGCCGGCAGCGGGCTCACTGGAGCGGGCGTGATGGGGCTCGGGATCGATCCCCGCAACCCCGCGCGGCTGTACGCCTGGATGCACGACGGCGGCCTGTTCCGCAGCGACGACCGAGCGGTCACCTGGAGGGCGGTGGACACCGGCGAATCGGTGCGCCGCTCGGGCCTGAGCGCGGGCCGGGGCGACCTGGCCATCGATCCAAGGCACTCCGGCCACGTCTTCCTCGGGAACCGCGGCGTCATCGAAATCGACCTGGGCGCCGACTGAGCCCTGCGCCGGGCGGGCAGCGGAGGCTTCCTCGCCGCGGGCCGCGTGTTGAACGTACGGCCGTGCCTGCCCGGGTTACAAAGAGGAAGCGAGCGCCCGGCCGTCCTTCTTCGGGCCGGCGCGCCCGCAAGGACGGGGCCGCCTTGCGCAAGCGACTGCCGGAGTACGAGGCGAAGCGCGATTTCGCGATCACGCCCGAGCCGGCGCCGGGCAGCGCCAAGGTGTCGGAGCAGCAGCCCCGCTTCGTGGTGCACAAGCACGACGCCTCCCGCCTGCACTACGACGTACGGCTGGAGATGGACGGCGCGCTGGTGTCCTGGTCGGTGCCGAAGGGCCCCTCGTACGACCCCGCGCAGAAGCGGCTCGCCATCCAGACCGAGGACCACCCCCTCGAGTACGGCAACTTCGAAGGCCGCATACCGGACGGAGAATATGGCGCCGGCGACTCGCTCATCTGGGACCGGGGGACGTACGAGGTCCTCCCCCCCGGCACGCCCTCGGAGCAGCTCAAGAAGGGCCACCTGCGGGTGCGCTTCCATGGCCAGAAGCTCGACGGCGAGTGGCACCTGGTCCGCACCACCGGGCAGGGCCCCAAGTCGCAGTGGCTGATGTTCAAGGCGAAGGACGGCAAGGAGAAGCCGGGCTACGACGTCCTGGTCGAGCGGCCCGAATCGGTGGTGAGCGGGTGGGTCGCGACGCGCGGTCCGGAGCGCGCCAGCGTTCTCCGCGCGCCGCACCCGCCGCCGGAGGCGATGTTGGAGCAGTACCTGCCTCCGATGCTCGCCACGCTGGTGGACGAACCGCCGCCCGACGAGGAGAACTGGATCGTCGAGCGCAAGTACGACGGCTATCGAGCGCTGTCAGGGCTGTCGAGCGGGCGCGTCGCGATGTGGACGCGGAACGGGCTGGATTTAATGACGCGGTTCCCCGCCATCGCGCGCTCGCTGTCGCAGATCGTGGTGGGCGATGCCGTGGTGGACGGCGAGATCGCCATTCTCGATGCGAAAGGCGTCCCGAGATTCGAGCTGATCCAGCAGGGGAAGAACGACGAGGCGCTCCTGTTCGCCTTCGACCTCTTGCGGCTGGACGGCGAGGACCTGCGCGAGCGCCCGATCGAGCGGCGCCGCGACCTCCTGCGGAGCCTGTTCTTCAACACGCCGGCGAACCTGCGCTTCAGCGAGGAGCTGCACGGGCCCGTCCGGAAGCTGCTGGAGGAGGTCGGCCGGGCGGGGTGGGAAGGCTTGGTCCTGAAGCGGCGCGGATCCACCTACCAGAAGGGGCGCAGCAGGGACTGGCTGAAGCTGAAGGCGAACCTCTCGCAGGAGCTGGCCATCGTCGGCTGGACGCCGGGCGAGGGGGCCGCGTCGAACGGCATCGGCGCGCTGCTCCTCGCCGTGAACGAAGGCGGGGAGCTGGTCTACGCCGGCAAGGTGGGGACGGGCTTCTCCTCCAAGCAGCGCAAGGAGCTGCTGCAGGAGCTGCGCAAGGACGAGGTCGATGAGCCGCAAGTGCGCGGAGCGCCGCGGATGCGCGACGCGCACTGGGTGAAGCCCCGGCTCGTTGCGCAGGTCCGCTTCACGGAGTGGACCAGCGACGGGAAGCTCCGCCACCCCAGCTTCCTGGGCCTGCGGCCGGACAAGACGCCCATGGAGACGGTGCGCGAGAAACCGGCCGCGCCGCCCAAAGCGTCGAAGTCGAGGTCGAGCTCGCGGTCGGAGTCGGGATCGGGGTCGACGTCAGGGTCGGGGTCGACGTCACCGTCGGGGTCGACGTCACCGTCGGGGTCGACGTCACGGTCGAGGTCGAAGTCGAGGTCGAAGTCGGGGTCGAAGTCGGGGTCGGACGAGGCGACCCAACGTGTCGAGGTGAAGCTGACCAATCCCGATCGCGTGCTCTACCCGAAGGACGGCATCACCAAGCAGGACGTCGCGGCTTACTACGACGCGGTCTCCGGCCCGCTCCTCGCCGCCATCGAGGATCGGCCACTGGCGGTCATCCACTGGAACCAGGGCGTGGGAAAGCCAGGCTGGTTCGAGCAGAACACCGGGCAGAAAGCGGAGCCGTGGATGAAGGTAGTGGACACGCCGTCCTCCAAGGGTCCGGTGCGCCACCTGGTGGTCGATCGTCCGGAGACGCTGCGCTGGCTGGCCCAGCACGCCGCGCTCGAGTTGCACATGTGGCACTCGCGCGTGGAGAGCTTGACCATGCCGGACTGGGTCGTCTTCGATCTCGATCCGGCGGACGGCAAGGGAATCGAGCAGGCGATCGAGGTCGCGCAGATCGTGCACGGGATGTTCGATCGCCTGGGGCTGCCGAGCGTCCCGAAGACGACGGGCAAGCGTGGCCTCCACGTGTTCGTCCCGCTCGCCCCTGGGCACACCTACGACGACGCGCTCGCCTTCGCGCTGTCGGTGGGCGAGACCGTCGCCGGGAAGCTGCCGCAGGTCACTCTCGAGCGCGCCAAGGAGAAGCGGAAGGGGCGCCTGTACTTCGACTGCCTGCAGAACGGGTACGGCAAGACGGTGATCGCGCCGTACTCGCTGCGCGGCGTGGACGGAGCGCCCGTGTCGACCCCCCTGCGGTGGAGCGAGGTGGAGCCGGGGCTCGACCCGAAGCGGTTCAACCTGCGCACCGTTCCCGCCCGCCTGAAGGAAGTCGGCGACCTCTTCGCGCCCGCGCTGCGGCAAGGCGTCCGGCTGCCTAGATTCAAGCGCTGATGCGCGATCTCTACGCCATCCTGGGTTTGCCCGACGACGCGAGCGAGGACGCGATCAAGGCCGTTTATCGCCAGCTTGCCCGCACGTTCCATCCCGACGTGAGCTCGGACCCCACAGCCGTCGAGCATTTCCGTGAGATCACCGACGCTTACGTGGTGCTCTCCGATCCAGAGCTGCGTGCGCGCTACGATCGGCAGCGAGCCCGCCGCCCGCGGAGGCGACCGCGCGGCCAAGAGACGGAGACGCGGATCGGCCTGTCCCTCGCCGGCATCGACCTCGGCGGGTTGCTCGGCGTGACCGTCCAGGTCCGGCGGCGCCCGCTGTTCGACGACAAGGCGGAACCCGACCCCGAGCCGCCGGTGCGCGCCAGACCGCGCCTGCGATCGCGCCGCGGATGACCGTCAGCCTTCGGGCGGATGCACGCCCACGATAGCCTTGACGATGAACGAGTCCGGGCCCGAGCCGCCACCGACCCCGAAGTTCAGGTCCAGCCAGCGGGTCGCGAGGTCGATCACCCCGAAACCGCGGTGCACCTGCTCGCCAAGCGGCCGCAGCGCGTCGATGGGCCCGAGCCCGGCGTAGTATTCGACGCCGAGCGACAGGGCTTCCGTCACCGACCAGGCCGCCTTCGCGGCCGGCTCCAGCTCCGGATGGAACCCACCGGTCAACGCGAACGAGATGATCGGATTGAGCCAGAACCCCAGCGGGCCGCGGCGCGCCTCCAGGATCGGCCGCAGCTCCCCCCCGCGCCGCTCCGCCTCGTACGCCGCCGGGATCCAGGACAGCTCGCCGTTGAGCGCCAGGCCGAGCCACCCGAACGCGGGCTCGAGGAGGCGCGCCTTCATCCGCACCTTCGTTCCTGCGTAGTCGTACGTCCCGTCGGGGCGCAGCGCGGTCTGGAGATACGCGCCAACCTCCAGCCAATCCGTCAGGCCCAGGTGCGGCTCCAGCGTGGCGTGGACGACGTGGTTGGTCGGCAGCTCGCCCGCCGGCGAAGTTTGTTTCGACCCGTGCAGGAAGCTGTTCAGGTGGACTTCCAGCCCCGGCGTGAGCGGAGGCGCCGTGCTCGTGTCATAGACCTGGATCTCGAACGGGTCCTGGGCGCGCGCGGCGCCGGCGCAGAGCAGCACCACGACCAAGGCTCGCATCGGAGTACTCTACGGCGAAACGTCGGGGCCCGCCCGTAATCTTGTCCAGACCGGAGGTCACCATGGCGGAAAAGCGCTACCTGATCGTGGGCGGAGGAATGACGGCGCATGCGGCGGCACAAGGGATCCGCGAGCTGGACCCGCGCGGGCCCATCACCATGCTCAGCTCCGAGCCGCACCCGCCGTACGCGCGGCCGCCGCTCTCCAAGGCGCTCTGGAAGGGGCAGCCCGAGGATTCCGTCTGGCTGCCCCAGGTCGCCGAAGTGAAGCTGCTCTCCGCGCGCCGGGCGACCTCCCTGGACCGCAAGGCGCGCCGGGTCACGGACGACCGCGGGGAATCGCATCCGTACGACAAGCTGCTGCTCGCCACCGGCGGCACGCCCCGGCGGCTGCCGTTCGGCGGAGACTCGATCGTGTACTACCGCACCCTGGACGACTATCGCCGCCTCCGCCGCGCCGGGAAGCGGGCGGTGGTCATCGGGGGCGGTTTCATCGGCAGCGAGATCGCCGCGGCGCTGGCGATCGACGGGCGCCAGGTGTCCATGATCTTCCCCGAGGACGGCATCTGCGCTCGCGCCTTTCCCAAGGACCTGGCCGCGTTCGTCACCGGCTACTACCGGGAGAAGGGCGTGCAGGTGCTGGCCGGCGACGTGCCCACCGCGGTCTCCGCATCCTCGGTGCGCTCTAAATCGGGGCGCGAGCTTCCGGCGGACGTGGTGGTGGCGGGTCTCGGTATCGCTCCCGAGACCACGCTGGCCGAGGAGGCGGGCCTGGAGGTGCGCGACGGGATCGTGGTCGACGCGCAGCTGCGCACCAGCGATCCCGACATCCTCGCCGCCGGCGACGTGGCGCGCTTCCACAGCGAGGTCCTGGAGAAAGAGCTGCGGGTCGAGCACGAGGACAACGCGAACACCATGGGCCGGCTCGCGGGCCAGGGCATGGCCGGCGCCTCGGTCGCTTGGCGGCACGTGCCGATGTTCTACTCGGACTTGTTCGACCTCGGCTACGAGGCAGTGGGAGAGATCGACTCCCGGCTGGAGACGGTGGCCGACTGGAAGGTCCCGTTCCGCGAAGGCGTGATCTACTACCTCCGCGAGGGCCGCGTGCGGGGCGTCTTGCTCTGGAACACCTGGGGCCAGGTGGACAATGCGCGCGCGCTCCTCGCCGAGCCCGGGCCGCACCGCGACCTGAAAGGACGCCTGCCGCGCTGATTTCTGCGCCGGCCTCGCGGCCGGTGTTACCCTGCCCGCGTGGCAGACGAGATCGTCATCCCGGCGTTCCGCAGCGTTCCGCGCACGGGCGTCATCTACGTCACCTCCGAGGCGCATCGGCGAGGGTACCGCTCGCGCGACCCGAGCTGGTGCAACCTCGGCCAGGGGCAGCCGGAGACGGGCGAGCTCCCTGGCGCGCCCCCGCGCGTACACCAGTTGGCGATCGAGGTCGACGATCAGGAGTACGCGCCGGTCCCCGGCATCTCGGAGCTGCGCGAGGCGGTCGCCTCGCTCTACAACCGCCTCTATCGGCGCGGGATGCCGTCGCAGTACAGCGCCGAGAACGTCTCCATCTCAGGCGGCGGCCGCGCCTCGCTCACGCGCGCGGCGGCCTCGCTGGGCCACATCAACCTCGGCCACTTCCTGCCCGACTACACCGCGTACGAGGAGCTGCTCGACATCTTCCGCGCCTTCACCGCCATCCCCATCCTGCTGGAAGGCGAGCGTGGCTACGCGTTCACGGTGGACGACCTGCGCCGGGAGGTGCAGGGACGCGGGCTCTCCGCGCTGCTCGTCTCCAACCCGTGCAATCCGACCGGGAAGCTGGTGCAGGGAGAGGAGCTGTCCCGGTGGGTGCGCCTCGCGCGCGAGCTGGAGTGCACGCTCCTCATCGACGAGTTCTACAGCCACTACGTCTGGAGCTCGCGCCCGGGGCAGCTGCCCATGGAGAGCGCCGCCCGCTACGTCGAGGACGTGGACCGCGATCCGGTGGTGCTCTTCGACGGGCTCACCAAGAACTGGCGCTATCCCGGGTGGCGGGTGACCTGGACGGTCGGCCCGAAGACGGTCATCGAGGCGGTGGCCAGCGCAGGCTCGTTCCTGGACGGCGGCGGCAGCAAACCTCTGCAGCGGGCCGCAATCCCGCTGCTCACCGACGAGCACGTGCGCGCGGAGACCCTGGCGACCCATGCGGCGTTCCGCGACAAGCGCGACCGCATGCTCTCCCGCCTCGAGCGGCTGGGCATTCGCGCCGACCGCGCGCCGGACGGCACTTTCTACGTCTGGGGCAATCTGGCCGGGCTGCCTGCGCCCCTGAACGACGGGATGGGGTTCTTCGGCGCGGCGCTGGACCATAAGATCATCACCGTCCCCGGCGAGTTCTTCGACGTGAACCCCGGAAAGCGGAGGAGCCACCGCGCCTCTCGGTTCCGCAGCTACGCGCGCTTCTCGTTCGGCCCCCCGCAGCCGGAGATCGACACCGCGCTGGGCCGCATCGAGGCGATGGTCGCCGAGGCGACCACCCGCCGCACCTAGCGCCAAACAGATCGCACCACGGAGGACACGGAGAGCACCGAGAAACAAGGTGTTCGAACCAACCGACCTCCGTGAGCTCCGTGCGCTCCGTGGTGCAGTCGTTTGGTCATTGCTGTTTCGGGTTCGGCGCGTTGCTCTGATCCGACGTGTTGCTCTGATCCGACGTATTGCCCTGGTTGGACGTATTGCCCTGGCTCGACTGGTTCTGGCGCTGCTGCGCTTGGCGGCGCTGCGCCTGAACGGCCTGGTCCTGCTGGAACTGCGCCTCGCTCTGTGCGTTGGCGCTGAGCCGCTGCGCCTGGCGCTGGGCCTGCTCGGCCTTGGTCCTCTGCGCGGTCAACCTCGCCTGCGTATCGGTCAGGTCCTTCTGCTTCTGCATCACTTCCTGCTGGAGCTGCTCCGCCTTCTGCTGCTCCGCCAGAGCTTGCTTCTGCGCGTCCGCGGCCTGTTGCAGGGCCTGCTGCGCCTGCGTCTGCGTCTCCGTCGTCTCGCTCTTCGGTTGGTTCGAGGAGCCCGAAGCGCACCCGAGCGCCAGCGCGGGGATCGTTGCCAGCCACCACATCCGTCGCATGTTGAGATCCTCCAAGGTGTTTGCCCCCTTGCGGCGCCTAAGGTGTGACCTTTGCGGCCTAACTGCACCGGACGGGCCAGGGACGGCTTGTCCAGGAGACGACCGATCGGTGGCGGCGCGGCACGGGCGTGACTAACTCCTGCCGCAGGAGGGCATGCATGCGCTTCGTTCGCTGGTTCTCGGATGTCGGGCTCTCGGACGTGGGCCTTGTCGGCGGCAAGAACGCCTCGCTGGGCGAGATGATCCGCTCTCTCGCGCCGCTGGGCGTCCGCGTGCCCGACGGGTTCGCCATCACGGCCGAGGCGTACCGCCACTGCTTGCGCGAGGCCGGGGTGGAGGGGGGCATCCGCGAGCTGATCTCGGGTCTGAAGCGCGACGACGTGCACGACCTGGTGGAGCGCAGCGCGAAGATCCGCGGCCTGATCGCCTCCGCGG
>DASQBG010000234.1:0-3794 GCA_035635335.1 Myxococcales bacterium
CGCCTGACGGCTTCTGCGTTCCACTCCATTCGGTGACTCCCAGAGTGATCATTTCCATGTAACACGATCCGCCCGGCGCCGAGTCGAGCTTGTCACGGCGGAATGATGCGGGAGCCGTCGCGGCGGAAGCACGATGGACCCTGCAGCAGCACCCCGCCCACCCAGCGGTCCTTGGCGCGCGCGCGATAGTCGAGGCGGCCGGCGAGACACTCCGTCCGCGCCGGCTCGTCGAAGAGGCGGGCTTCGTGCAGTTCGGTGACCACTCGCGCGAAGAACAGATCGGTGATCCAGGGCACCGCTTCTCGCGCCTGGACCCGCGGAAACGAACCTTCCTCCTCCAGCACCGCGCGCTCGGTCCGGGACAGGCCGCTCCCGCGTTCCGGGAGCTCCTCGATCAGGCGCCGCAGCGCGGGTCCCATCTGCGGGGGGAGCCCGGACAGATCCAGCGACTCGAGCGCGCGCGGATCCGGCGAGGAAACCGCTGCCCAGGCCTTGCGGGCCTGCCCGCGGTCGTAGCGGCGCCGTCCCGTCAACAGCGCCGCGAAGTCGCGCTGCTCCGGCACGGGTTCCTGCGTGACCACCGCGGAAGCGTCGACCAGCACGAGATGATGAAGCAGGGCGAGCTGGCAGGTCAGGTCCGCCTCGAACCAGAGCACCCGCTCGTCCACCGGCGCCTGGAGCGCGGCATCCCATGCCTCGAGCTGCGCGTTCACTTCGGGAAGAGTGCCGGCGCCGTTCTCCTCCAGCCAACGGGCACGCGCCAGCCGGAACCCGGGTGTCGCCGGCTCGCCCTGCAGTGGCCCCTGGTCCAACACGTCGGACCAGGCGATCACCTCGCCTGGCAGGCCTGCACCGCGCAGGATGGAGAGCGAGTGATCACCGTTCGCGACGTGCAGCATGCGAGCAGGGTACCGCGGCAACCCTGAGGGGGCGAACCGCTTCATCCCGACATGGCGTAGGAACGGGGATTGCCAACCCCGTTCATTTGCGGGACAGTCTGGCCCGGATCTCCGTCCAAGCTCATCCTCAAGTTTGCCATTCCGAGAACCGGAGGGCCGCAATGGCCCGAAAGAACCCGACACTTCCGGCGAAGCCTTCCTCGCGCTCGGCGTCCGAGGCGCGCTCCGACCTGGTCGCCCGCGCGGGTCGCAACGCGGACGGCGCGCGGCTCTGCCGCTCCGACCCCCTCGCGGACGCGCAAGCTGCGGTGGCCGTCGTGCGCGCGGTCGAGGAGCACGCTGCGGAGCTGGCCCGGCGCGGCCTGAACGGCGCGTACTGCGCGGCGGCGTTGCAGCTCGCGCGGGAGATCGAGGACCACTTGCAGGCGCTGCCGGCGGCGGCGTTGGGCGCCAGGGGCCGGTCGCCGGACGCCGCCGAGTTGCTGGCCGATGCCGCCGCGACGGCGCAGGCGGTGCGGACGGCCGTGCTTCGCGTCACTCGCAGCGCCGAGGGTCGCAGGGTGGCGCGCGATTTCGGCCTCGGCGACCCGTTCTCTGCCCGTCAGCCGGCCCACATCGCCCGAGCGCTGACGCGGATCCTCGCCGCCCTCGAAACGCATCGCGAGGTGCGCGCCGACATCGGGCTCCTTCCCGAGGACGTGCAGACGATGCAGGATCTCGCGCGCGATCTGGGCGCCATCGCCGGCGCGCCGGCCACGGTGTCGGACGAGCAGGCGCAGCTGCTCGAGGCGCAAGGGGCGCTGAGGGCGTTCTTCGACCTGTTCGCGGCCAAGGCGTCGCTGGCGCTGGCCGGCGATCCCGACGAGCGCGCGCGCCTGCTCTCCCTGCTTCCCAGGGCGGAGGAACGGCGACATCTGCGCCGCGAACCCACCCGAGCCTCCGGCTGAAAGCCGGAGTCTTATTTACTCGACGGCCGTTTACCGGTTCCAATCGGGGGACCTGGGAGGGAAACGGCCATGCACACCTTGCTCACTGGAGTGGTTGCGGTTCTTCTGTTGATTCCCGCGGCGGCCCGCGCCGGTAGCGCCGAGCGGACGGAACGCCGCGCCGAGCACCTCAAGCGCACCGGAGAGCGCCGCGAGCGCCACGGCGAGCACCGCGAGCAGCGGGGCGAAAATCTCAAGCGCAAGGCCGCGGCCAAGGAGCAGAGGGCGGAGCAGCTTCGCGCCGAGGGCCACGTCCGGGCGGCAAACGCGGTCGACCGCGCCGCCGACCGCGAGCAGCGCCGCGGGGACCGCATGGTGCGCCAGGGAGAGCGGATGCAGGAGCAAGGCGAGCGCCGCGAGAAGCGGGGCGAGCGCCTCGAGCACAGGGCGATGAGCGAGTCTGCTCCAGCGACCGCTGGAGAGTAAGCAACTCCGAGCCGCCGCGCCCTCGACTCGACGTCGAGGGCGCGCGCCCGCGGTCATCTGGCGGCGAGCACCTTGCCGCCCTTGTCGGCGCACTCCTTGGCCGACTTGGTCTCTTCGAACCCCTTGCCCTTGCACTCGTTCTGGCCCTTGCAGGCGTTGTCTACGCCTTTGCAGCCTCCGTGCCCCTTGCACTCGTTGATGCCGGCACACTTCACGGCGGAGGACGTCTTCTTGCTGGCCTTGTCCTTGGCCATCGCGCCACCGGCGAGGAACATGGCGGCGACGGCGGATGCGATGGCTGCATTCTTCACGTTCATGCGTTCTCCTTGTGGATGGTTGACTCCCCTTCTGCAGCGGATACGCCGCGGGGCTTGAAATGGTCACGCCGGCCATGTTGTAGGTTACGGTTCCGATGACCCCCGAAATGCTCCAGGTGTTCATCCCGATCGTCGCCATCCTGGTGGTGTTCGGGTTTCCGGTGGCCCTGATTTTCACGCTCAAGTGGTTCAAGTTGAAAGACAAGGAGCTGCAGCTCGAGGCGGAGATGCGGAAGACTTCGGGGCAGGCGCTGGAGGCGCGCGTGCAGCGCCTCGAGTCCGTCATCCTGGCTCTCGACGCCAACCTGCGCGACAGGCTGGGACCGGCGCCGGCCCAGCGGTCCGATCTCTTCGAGGCGCCTGCTACGGGGGAGAGCAGCCAGCCGGGCACGCAGCTCGAAGCGCCCAAGAAGGTCCGGTAGCAACGCTCGTTGCCGCCTAACCCTCGTCGAGGAGTTCGGAGAGCTTCTCCGGCTCGAGGACCACCTTGAACTCGCGCGCGCCGTGGCTGGTGAGTTGTTTCTCCCAGCCGGCCAGCCGCGCCCGGTAGGCGGTCGGGTTCGCGTTGTCGTGTCCGAGGCGCTTGACGTTCATCGCCAGCACCCGCACGCCCTTCAGCTCGTCGGCCGCCATGTCCCGCTTCACGCCGCGGGGCAGGTCCTCCTCCAGGTCGCTGAAGATCACCATCGTGCGGCGGCCGGCGTTGCTCTCGCGCAGGTACTCGGCGCCCAGCATCATCGCCCCACGGATGTCGGTGTGCGCGGAGCGGTACGGCTTGTGGCTGAAGGCGTCGAGCGTGCTCGCCAGCTGCAGCTTCTGGGCGTTGGCTTTCGAGGGCCGGATGTCCAGGGTCATGCTGGCCTCGACGTTCGCCTTCTTGTAGCTCTCGCTGTCGATGCGGATCACCACCAGGGTGTCGCCCGGGGTGAGCCGCGGCAGCACTCCCTTCCGGATCACGTTGACCACTTCCGGCTTCTGGTCCGCATACGTCCCGGAAACGTCCACCAGGGCGACGATCGCCTGCGAGTACTGCGCGCCGCTGGAGCAGGAACCCGCCAGCAGAGCGGCGGCAACGATGCAGGCGCGGTTCATGGACGCGCCCCCTGTCCGCGGACCCCGCCCGCAGCCACCGGGCTCGGCTTCGACCCGTTGGTGACCAGCCTCTC